>CAZKHF010000255.1:0-4441 GCA_964552445.1 uncultured Bradyrhizobium sp.
TCTCGGCCGGCATGCCGAAGGCGTCCCAGCCCATCGGATGCAGCACGTTGAAGCCGCGCGCGCGCCGGTAGCGCGCCACCACGTCCCCCATCGCGTAGTTGCGCACATGGCCCATGTGGATGCGCCCGGAGGGGTACGGGAACATCTCGAGCACGTAGTACTTAGGTCGCGGGTCGTCGTTGCGGGTGGCGAAAATCGCCTGCTCCGCCCATGCCTTCTGCCACTTTTGTTCGGATTCGCGGACGTTGTAGCGCTCGGGACGCATCGCTGAAAAATCTCGTCGCAAGGCGGGCCGGAAAGGCCCGGCGCGAGAAACCATGATTTGCCCCGAGGGTCAAATTTCACCGCGGCCCGGCCCGATTTGACCGCGCCGGCGACGTGCGAGATGGTCGAAGCCTGCGTATCGCCACAACCCGAATCGGTGGATTGCGATGTCCTACGCCATTCGCGAACCCAGCCTCCACGCCACGCCGATCCTCGACCTCAAGCCGACCCAGATGACTCTCGGCATGGCCGAGGTGGCGCGCAAGCGCCAAGCCTGGCGCGCCCACCACCCTGACAAGCTCGCCGAGTTCCTCGCCTATCACATGGCGCCGGTCGTCGTCGGCCCCGGCGAGCGGCGCTATCTCATCGATCACCATCATCTCGCCCGCGCGCTTTACGACGAGGGCGTCAAGAGCGTCTTCGTCGTCATCGTCGCCGACCTGCGCAGGCTCGAGCCCGACGACTTCTGGGGCATGATGGAGTTCCACGGCTGGACCCATCCTTACGACGGCAAGGGGCGGCGGCGCGGCTACGCCGACCTGCCGAAGACCGTCGACGAGATGGAGGACGACCCCTACCGCTCGCTCGCCGGCGAGCTGCGCTACGTCGGCGGCTACGCCAAGGACACGACGCCGTTCTCGGAATTCGTCTGGGCCGACTTCCTGCGCCGGCGCATCAGGCCGAAGGAGGCGCGCGACGACTTCGCCGCCGCGCTCGACAAGGCGCTCGCCCTCGCCAAGTCGGACGAGGCGTTCTACCTGCCTGGCTGGTGCGCGCCGCACGGCGAGCCGCCGCCCGTTCGCGCCAAAGGCGGCGGCAAGAAGAAGCGCGTCGGCCTCGCGACGGCCTGAGGCGATGGCGGCGCGCGATCGACCGCCGCGCGGCCTGTTCGTCGCCGTCGTCGGCCCCAGCGGCGCCGGCAAGGACGCCCTGATCCGCGGCCTCGCCGCGCGCATGAGCGAAGCGGACGGCGTCCATTGTCCCCGCCGGATCGTCACCCGCCGCGCCGACGCTTTCGAGGACCACGAGACGCTCGACGAGGCGGCGTTCCTCGCCGCCCGCGCGCGCGGGCGTTTCGCGCTGTCCTGGACGGCGTACGGCTTCCACTACGGCGTGCCGAGCGAAGTCGACGCGCGCCTCGCCGAAGGCGCGGTCGTCGTCTGCAACCTCTCGCGCGCCGTCGTCGGCGAGGCGCGGCGGCGCTACGCCAACAGCTTCGTGGTGCTGGTGACGGCGCGTCCGGAGACCCTCGCGGCGCGGCTCGCGCTGCGCAGCCGCGAGAGCGCCGAGCGCCTCCGCGAGCGGCTCGACCGCGCCTTCGCCAGCGAAGCGGCGATCAAGCCCGACGCGGTCATCGACAACGACGGCGCGCTCGACGACGCGGCGGCGCGCTTCTGCGCGCTCGTCGTCGCGCGCTGGCGGCGCCCGCCGTAAGCGCGCCCCCGCGCATTCGCCGTCGGCGAGCGCCTCCCCAATCGAAGGATGGCGCGGAGGACCGCGAACGAAGCGCGCCGCTCCGTCACGCCGTCGTCATGCGCCTCCACTAACCCCTGACGGCGTTCGTCTTTCGAATCGGAGGGAAAGTGGAGCAGTCGATTCGCGCCGCGCGACGCGCCACGGCGGCGGAGCTCAAGGCCGCCGTCCACCGCAGCAAGCCCCTGTCCCGCGCCGGGCTTCTCGAACGCCTGTTCACCGCCGCGTTCCGCGGCCTGGTCTATCCGCAGATCTGGGAAGACCCGGTGGTCGACCTCGAAGCGCTGGCGCTCACGTCTCGCGACCGCGTCGTCGCCATCGCCTCCGGCGGCTGCAACGCCCTCTCCTATCTCACCGCCGATCCCGCCGAAGTAGTCGCGGTCGACCTCAACGCCGCCCATGTCGCGCTCGGCCGCCTGAAGCTCGCGGCGCTGCGCCATTTGCCGAGCTATGACGCGTTCCTCAGCTTCTTCGGCGCCGCCGATTCGCGCGCCAACGTCCGCGCTTACGATCTCTATCTGCGCCCGCGCCTCGATCCGGTGACGCGCGCCTATTGGGACGCGCGCAATTTCGACGGCCGGCGGCGCATCGCGCTGTTTGCGCGCAACTTCTATCGTTTCGGGCTGCTCGGCAAATGCCTCGGCGCCGGCCACGCGCTGGCGCGCCTGCACGGCGTCGACCCGCGCGTGATCCTCAAGGCGCGGTCGCTCGCCGAGCAGCGCGCGCTGTTCGATCGGCATGTCGCGCCGCTGTTCGACAAGCCGATGGTGCGCTGGTTGATGCGCCAGCCGGCCTCGCTCTATGGCCTCGGCATCCCGCCCGCGCAATATCGCGCGCTCGCCGGCGACTCGCCCGACGGCGTCGCCGCCGCGCTGCGCCAGCGCCTCGAACGGCTCGCCTGCGACTTCGACATCCACGCCAACTACTTCGCCTGGCAGGCGTTCGGCCGCCGCTACGCCAGCGGCCCCGAGGCTTCGTTGCCCCCCTACTTGCAGCAGCGCAACTTCGAGCTGTTGCGCGCGCGCGCCGACCGCGTCCGCTTCAGCTTGGGCTCGCTCACCGACCTCCTGCGCGACAGCCCCGCCGCGAGCTTCGACGCCTACGTGCTGCTCGACGCGCAGGATTGGATGAACGACGCCGAGCTCGGCGCGCTATGGACGCAGATCGCGCGCACGGCGCGGCCCGGGGCACGCGTCATCTTCCGCACCGCCGCCGACGAACGGCTGTTGCCCGGCCGCGTCCCCGCCGATCTCATCGACCCGTGGACCTACGAGGCGGAGCGGAGCCGGGAGCTCGGGCGGCGCGACCGTTCGTCGATCTACGGCGCGTTCCATCTCTACCGCCTCGCCGGGACCGACCGATGAGCGACGCCGGCCTGCTGATGGACCGCATGTACCGGCGCCAGCGCTTCATCTACGACGCGACGCGCAAATATTACCTGCTCGGCCGCGACCGGACGCTCGCCGAGCTCGACGCGCGAGATGGCGACGGCGCGCTGGAGATCGGCTGCGGCACCGGCCGCAACCTGGTCAAGCTCGCCCGCCTCTACCCGCGGGCGCACTTCTACGGCCTTGACGTGTCGAGCGAGATGCTCGCGAGCGCCCGCGCCGCGATCGCGCGGGCGGGCCTCGCGGCGCGCGTCATGGTCGCCCAGGGCGACGCCGCCTCGTTCGACCCGGCGCCGCTGTTCGGCCGCGCTGAGTTCGAGCGCGTGCTGATCTCCTACGCGCTGTCGATGATCCCGCCCTGGCGCGACGTCCTCGAGCGGGCGGTCGACGTCCTCGCGCCGGGCGGCGCGCTCAGCATCGTCGATTTCGGCGACCAGGCCGGCCTGCCGCGATGGTTCCGCGCCGGCCTGCGCCGCTGGCTTTCGGCCTTCGAAGTGACTCCGCGCGACGCGCTGCCGGACGCGCTCGCCGCGCTCGCCGCCGCGCGCGGGCTCTCCTGCCGCGCCGCCAGCCACATGCGCGGCTACGCCATTCGCGCGGTGGCGGAGAAGCCGGCGGCCTGAGCCGAACGGGTCCTCGCCGCCGACACTGGACAACGGAATCCGCGACACCCTATGGTTGAAGGCCGCCGGGCGGCCGTCGCCGCCGGCGCGCGGGATCGTTCGTGTTCATTTATAGCTTGCAACGTCTTCTGGTCCTGGCGGCGACGCTCGTCTTCGCCTCGCTGATCGTCTTCGGCGTGATCGAGATCCTGCCGGGAAACGCGGCGATGACCCTGCTCGGCGCGACCGCGACGCCGGAGGCGGTGGCGGCGCTCGCCCACAAGCTCGGGCTCGACCAGCCTTTCGCCGTCCGCTACGGCGCTTGGATCGCCGGCGCGCTGCGCGGCGACTTCGGCGTCTCCTACGCCTACGATTCGCCGATCGGCCCGCTGATCGCCGAGCGGCTGGCGGTCAGCGCGCCGCTGGCGCTGATTTCAATGCTGATCGCCGCCGCGGTGGCGCTCGCCGCGGGCGTCTACGCGGTCGAGCGCCGCGGCCGCCTCGGCGACGCCGCCGTCATGGCGGCGACCCAAATCGGCCTCGCCGTGCCCAACTTCTGGTTCGGCATCCTGCTGGTGCTGGTTTTCGCCGTCCATTGGCGCCTCGCGCCCGCTGGCGGTTTTCCCGGCTGGGAGGCGGGGCCGGCCCGCGCGCTCGGCGCGCTGATCCTGCCGGCGATCGCGCTCGGCCTGGTGCAGGCGGCGATCCTCACCC
>CAZKHF010000256.1:0-4428 GCA_964552445.1 uncultured Bradyrhizobium sp.
TGCACGGCATGGGCAAGAACCGCGCCGGCGGCCGCGGCGCCGACGCGGTGCTGAAAGTCCCGGAGGGCACCCAGGTGTTCGACGAGGACGGCGAGACCCTGCTCGCCGACCTCACTCACGCCGGCGAGCGCGCGATCATCGCGCGCGGCGGCAACGGCGGCTTCGGCAATCTTCATTTCACCACCTCGACCAACCGGGCCCCACGCCGCGCCAACCCCGGCGCGCCGGGCGTCGAACGCACCCTCATCCTGCGCTTGAAACTGATCGCCGACGCCGGCCTGATCGGCCTGCCCAACGCCGGCAAGTCGACCCTGCTCGCCGCCGTCTCCTCGGCGCGGCCGAAGGTCGCCGACTACCCTTTCACCACGCTTCACCCGGGCCTCGGCGTCGCGGGGGTCGACGACGCCGAGATGGTCGTCGCCGACATTCCCGGCCTGATCGAGAACGCGCATCAGGGGCAGGGCCTCGGCGACCGCTTCCTCGGCCACGTCGAGCGCTGCGGCGCGCTGGTTCACCTGGTCGACGCGACCGGCGCGCACGCCGGCGCCGCCTATCGCGTCGTGCGCCACGAGCTTTCGGCCTATGGCGGCGGCCTGGCGGAGAAGCCGGAGATCGTCGCGCTGTCCAAGATCGACGCCGTCGACGAAGCGACGCTGAAAACGCAGCGCGAGCGCCTCAAGCGGGCGATGCGCCGCTACGGACCCCCGTCCGCCGGCCACCGCGCCGCGCCGTTGGAGATTTCCGCCGTCGCCGGCCGCGGCGCGAAGGAGCTGTTGCGCGCCGCGCTCGCCGCGGTTGTCGCGAGCCGCGCCGCCGAGAAGGCGCCGGCGCAGCCCGCCCCCGTCTGGGCGCCGTGACGACGACCCGCCCGAAGGGCGCGATTCTCGAACATCGCCTTCACCGATTGGCAAGCGGCGGCCGATAAGGTCGCTCCTCGCCGACGCCTCCCGCCCTCCGGCGCGAGGGCGAGACGCGTCTGTTCGAGGAAGAGACCCGCCCGCCATGGACCGCTCGCCCGATCCGCTCGCCGCCGATCCTTCGCCCGCCCCATGGCCGGCGATGCTGCAGATTTTCGCCCTTCTCTGCGCCGCCGCGGCGATCGCCGGGGTCTGCTACGTCTTCAGCGACGTCCGCTTCGTCCACGCCGACCGGTTCTTTCTCTCGTTCGCCGAGATCTTCGTCGCCATCGCCGCGCTGTCCTTCTACATCCGGCTGCGCCTGCCGAGCGCCGAACATCTCATCGTGCTGATGTCGATGGCGTTCGCCTTCTTCATCGCCGGCACGACCCTGCTGATGCTGCAGTATTGCCTGGCGACGGCCAAGGCGATCGACTTCACCGGAGCGATCCGCGCCGCCGACCATGCGCTCGGCTTCGACTGGACCGACTTCAGCGCCAAAGTGTCGGCCATCCCCTACGCCGCCGACGTCATCGGCTTCTGCTACCAGCAGTGGATCGGCGAGTTCGTCGCGGTCATCGTGCTGCTCAGCGCGCTGAAGCGCGCCGACGACGTCTTCGGCCTCCTCTTCGCCTATATCGTCAGCGGCGTGGCGATGGTGGCGATTTCCGGGTTCCTCGACGTCAAGTCGATCGACGCGGTCGCTGCCTACGCGACCAAGGCGGTCCACCTGCCGAGCGGCGTCAACCCGTACTACCTGAAGCTGTTGACGTCGCTGCGCGCCGACGGCGTCCATGTCGTCGACCTCAATCATCTCGGCGGCCTCGTGTCGTTCCCGTCCTGCCACGCCGGCGCGGCGGTGCTGCTGGCGACCGCCACCCGCAACCTGAAGCGGCTGTGGGCGCCCTTCCTCGTCTTCAACGAGCTGATCCTGGTCGGCACGATCAGCGAAGGCGGCCATTACCTGTCCGACGTGCTGGCCGGTTGCGCCTTCGCGGTCGCTGGCGTCGCGCTCTACGCGTGGGTCTCCCGTCGAAGCGCGGGCGCCGCCTTGCCGGCGCCGCGCGTCGCGCCGGCGTTCGCCGACGCCGTCGGCCAGCATCCTTGAGAAAGCGGGCGAGCGAACGCGCCCGAGTCTACTTCGCGGCTTCCTGCGGCAGCGGGGCGGGGCTGTCGGACAGCGACCGCAGATAGGCGAGGATGTCGGCGCGCTTCTGCGCGTCGGGCTCGCCCGGGTAGCTCATCCTCGTCCCGGGCGCCATCGCCGAGGGCTTCGCGATCCACTGGTCGAGCTTGTCGAAGCTCCAGTCGCCGCCGATCTTCTTCACGCCGTCGGAATAGGAGAAGCCGGCGATCGAGGCGAGCGGCCGGCCGACCACGCCGTAGAGCGGCGGCCCGACCAGCGCCGGGCCGTCCTTAGCGAAGCTGTGGCACGCCTGGCAGATCTTGACCGCGCCCTGGCCCCTGGCCGGATCGGCTTTGGCGAGCAGCGACGGCAGCGATTGCGCCGGCGCGGCGGCGGCCGGCGCGGGCGCGGGCGCTTGCGGTGCGGAAGCTTCGGGAACGACGTAGCCGCGCTTGGCGAGCGGCGCCGGCGCGAACACCGCGTCCGAATAGGCGCCGAGCGCCACGGCGCCGACGAGCGCGCCGATAACGGCGACGGCGATCTTGCTGGCGGTTGTCATTGGCATTTTTCGGGCCTGCTGCGCTGCATTTTCTGCTTCCGGGCCGCCCGGGCCGGCGAAGGAAAACCTGATTAGCCGCTTTGCGTCGGCCTTGGCAACACGTATAAGCCGAAGCGCGCCGGCCTTTTCCCGGCGCGCCAACCGTCTCCATGACCCACCCGATCGTCCTCATCCCCGCGCGCATGTCCTCGACGCGCCTTCCCGGCAAGCCGCTCGCCGACATCAACGGCGAGCCGATGATCGCTCATGTCTGGCGGCGCGCCGTCGAGGCCGACGTCGGGCCGGTGCTGGTCGCCGCCGACGACGAGCGCGTCGTCGCCGCGGTCGAGGCGGCGGGCGGACGCGCCGTGATGACCCGGCCCGACCACAACTCCGGCTCCGACCGCATCTTCGAGGCGCTCGGCGCCTGCGATCCCGCCGGCCGGCACGACGTCGTCGTCAACCTGCAGGGCGACCTGCCGACCATCGAAGCCGAGGCCGTGCGCGCCGCGCTCGCGCCGCTCGACGATCCCGCGGTCGACATCGCCACGCTGGCGACGCCGATCCGGCGCGCCGAGGACCGCGACGACCCCAATGTGGTCAAGGCGGTGGCGACCGAAGTGGCGCCCGGACGCCTGCGCGCGCTTTACTTCACCCGCGCGCGCGCGCCCTGGGGCGAGGGGCCGCTGTTGCACCACATCGGCCTCTACGTCTATCGCCGCGAGGCGCTGGCGCGCTTCGTCGCCCTGAAGCCTTCGCCGCTCGAAAAGCGCGAGCGGCTGGAGCAGTTGCGCGCGCTGGAAGCGGGGATGCGCATCGACGTCGCGCTGGTCGACGTCGCGCCGCTCGGCGTCGACACCGCCGAGGAACTCGCGCGCGCGCGCGCAATGCTCGCGCCGGAACGAAAGCCATGAACGAGAACAAGAAGAAGACCATCGTCTACCAGGGAGAACCGGGCGCGAACTCGCACATCGCCTGTCATGACGCCTACCCCGACTACGAAGCCGTCCCCTGCGCGACCTTCGAGGACGCTTTCGCCGCGCTGCAGGGCGACAAGGCCGATCTGGGCATGATCCCGATCGAGAACTCGATCGCCGGGCGCGTCGCCGACATCCACGCCATGCTGCCCGCCTCGCGGCTGCACATCATCGGCGAGACCTTCCAGCCGATCCACTTCCAGTTGCTCGGCGTCCCCGGCGCGACGCTGAAAGGCCTGCGCAGCGTGCACAGCCACGTCCACGCGCTCGGCCAGTGCCGCAAGATCATCCGCAAGCTCGGCCTCAAGGCGGTGATCGCCGGCGACACCGCGGGGGCGGCGCGCGAGCTCGCGGAGGCGCGCGACCCGACCCGCGGCGCGCTCGCCACCAAGCTCGCCGGCGAGATCTACGGGCTGGCGACGCTCGCCGCCGACGTCGAGGACGAGACCCACAACACCACCCGCTTCGTCGTGCTGTCGAAGACGCCGCACTGGGCGGTGGCGCACAACGGGCCGGTGGTGACCACTTTCGTCTTCCGCGTGCGCAACGTGCCCGCCGCGCTGTACAAGGCGCTCGGCGGCTTCGCCACCAACGGCGTCAACATGACGAAGCTGGAAAGCTACATGATCAACGGCGAGTTCACCGCGACGCAGTTCCTCTCCGACGTCGACGGCCACCCCGAGGACCCGTCGCTGAAGCGCGCGCTCGAGGAATTGCGGTTCTTCTCGCGCGAGCTGCGCGTGCTCGGCGTCTACCCCGCCGACTCCTTCCGCGTCGAGTCGCAGAAGGGGGCGGAGTAGCGGGAGCGAGCGTCATCGCTCCCAGGCCCGCGTCGTTCGCGAGGTCCTGGCGGCGGCGCGGCAGGTTTTCCGCGCCTTTCGCCGTATGTCC
>CAZKHF010000257.1:0-4418 GCA_964552445.1 uncultured Bradyrhizobium sp.
CCGGCGAGCGCAGCCGCGAGCTGATCAAGGCGATCGTCTCGGTGGCGCGCGCGTTGCAGATGGAGATCATCGCCGAGGGCGTCGAGACGCCGGAGCAAGCGAAGATTCTGGTCGACCAGGGCTGCCGCGTCGCCCAGGGCTATCTCTACTCGAAGCCGCTGAGCCGGCGCGAGTTCGAGCGCCGGGTTCTCCGCCTGCCGCGCCAGACCGTCGCCGCCTGAAAGCGGAAAGCGCAGGCGGCGGACCCCATCCCCGCGGCGGCGAAAATCCTCTACGCTCGCGCCCCGTGACCGATTCGCCAACCTCGCGCCGTCCCGGCTTCTACGAGTTCTTCTGCGGCGGCGGCATGGCGCGCGCCGGGCTCGACGGCGACTGGCGCTGCCTATTCGCCAACGACTTCGACCCACGCAAGGCGCGCGCCTACGTCGACAACTGGGGCGCGGCGGAATTGCGCGTGGCCGACGTCGCCCTGCTCTCCGCCCGCGACCTGCCCGCCGGCGGAGATCTCGCCTGGGCCTCCTTCCCCTGCCAGGACCTGTCGCTCGCCGGCGCCGGCGCCGGTCTTTCCGGCGCGCGCTCCGGCGCGTTCTGGGGCTTCCACGCGCTGATGGGCGATCTCGCCCGCCATGGGCGGGCGCCCAGGATCATCGCCCTAGAAAATGTGCTCGGCCTCCTCGCCGCCAAGGGCGGCGCGGATTTCGTCGCGCTGTGCCGGGCGCTCGCCGGCCTCGGCTACCGATTCGGCGCGCTAACGATCGACGCCCAGCATTTCACGCCGCAATCGCGCCCCCGCCTGTTCGTCGTCGCCCTCGACGAGGCGTTTTCGCCGCCGGCCCATCTTGCCGCGGACGGACCGGTCGCGCCCTACGCCGCGCCGGCGCTCCGCCGCGCCGCCAGCGCGCTCCCGCCGGCGCTCGCCCAGCGCTGGCTGTGGTGGCGCTTGCCCGCCCCGCCGCGCGCCAACCGCGCCTTGGTCGACTGCCTCGACGACGACCCCAAGGAAGCGCCGTGGCTCGCCGCCGAAGCGACCGGCGCGCTGGTGGCGGCGATGTCGAAAGCCTCGCTCGCGGCGGTCGCGGCGGCGCGCGCCTCGGGAACGCGCGAGGTCGGCGCGCTGTTCAAGCGCACCCGCCCCGACGGCGTGCGGGTCGAAGCGCGTTTCGACGGCCTGGCGGGCTGCCTGCGCACGCCCGCAGGCGGCTCCAGCCGGCAGTTTCTCGTCGAGGTGGTTGGCGAGCGGACGCGCGCGAGGCTGATCGGCGCGCGCGAGGCGGCGCGGCTGATGGGCCTGCCCGACAGCTACCGGCTGCCGAAAGCGCGCAACGAGGCCTACCGCCTGCTCGGCGACGGCGTCGTCGCGCCGGTGGTGCGGTTCTTGAGCGACCATCTGCTCAAGCCGCTGGCCGCGGCGCGGAGCGAGGCCGAGCGCCTCCGCCGCGCATGATCGCCCCCCACAAACCCTCGCCCGAACGCTCCGCGGTGATGCGGGCGGTGAAATCGCGCGACACCCGGCCGGAGCTAATCGTGCGCAAAGCGCTGCGCGCGATCGCGCCCGGCTACCGGCTGCAGCGCGCCGACCTGCCCGGCAAGCCCGACATCGTCTACGGGCGGCTGAAGCTGGCGATCTTCGTCCACGGCTGCTTCTGGCACGGCCACGACTGCCGGCGCGGCGCGCGCATGCCCAAGGACAACGCCGACTATTGGCAGGCCAAGATCGCCCGCAACCGCGCCCGCGACGCCGCGACGCTCGCTGCGCTCGCCACCCTGGGCTGGCGGGCGCTCGTGATCTACGAATGCGAGCTCAAGGACCGGGCGGCGCTCAGCGCGCGGCTCGCCGCGGCGGTCGCTTCTCCCCGGCAAGGCCCGGAAAAAGAGGACTGAGGCGCCGCGCGCGGCGCGCCGAGAGCACCCGGCGGCGCGCAAACCGCTTGCGCGGCGCGCCAAGGCGCCACACATAGGAAGCCGCCACGCATGCTCGAGTGTCTTAAGCGCGCCGGTCGGGCCGACCGGCCGGCCGGAGGGTCGCCTATGCAGATCGCCGTCAAGGACCGCGCCGTGGCGCGCCAAACCGCCGAAGCGGAGAAGGACGCGCCGCTGCGCGCCGACATCCGCCTGCTCGGCCGCCTGCTCGGCGACACCGTTCGCGAGCAGGACGGCGTCGAGGTCTACGAGATCGTCGAGCGCATCCGTCAGGCCTCGATCCGCTTCCACCGCGACGGCGACGCCGGCGCCCGGCGCGAGCTCGAGGCGACCATCGACAGCCTCGACGGCGACCAGACGCTGAGCATCGTGCGCGCCTTCAGCTATTTCTCGCATCTGGCCAACATCGCCGAGGACCAGCACCACATCCGCCGCAATCGCGTCCATACGCGGATGAAGTCGCAGCCGCGTCCCGGCGCGCTCGCCTACGCCTTCAACCGCGCCGACAAGGCTGGCCTCGAGGTCGCGGCGTTGCGCGACTTCTTCGACCACGCCCTGATCAGCCCGGTGCTCACCGCCCACCCGACCGAGGTAAGGCGCCGGAGCACGCTGATGCGCGAAATCGAAATCGCCGAGCTGCTCGACGCGCGCGAGCGCCTGGCGGGCGACGAGGTCGAGCTCGCGCGCAACGAGGAGCAGCTCCGCCGCGCCATCCTCATCCTCTGGCGCACCAACATGCTGCGGCAATCGCGGCTTGACGTGCTCGACGAGGTCAACAACGGCCTCGTCTATTATGACTACGCCTTCTTCCCCGAGCTGCCGCGCCTCTACGCGGAAATCGAGGACGAGCTTGCGCGCCGCGATCCCGCCGGCGCGAACCGACGCGTCGCCTCATTCCTGCAGGTCGGCTCGTGGATCGGCGGCGACCGCGACGGCAATCCCAACGTCACCGCCGAGGCGCTGAACGAGGCGATGCGGATGCAGAGCGCCGTCGCGCTCGGCTATTACCTCGAAGAGCTGCACCGGCTCGGCGGCGAACTGTCGATGAGCCTCGGGCTGGCGCAGGTGACCGACGCGCTCGCCGCGCTCGCCGAGCGCTCGGCCGACGATTCGGAAGCGCGCCGCAACGAGCCCTACCGGCGCGCCATCGCCGGCGTCTACTCGCGCCTGGCGAAGACGGCGCGCGAGCTTGACCACGTCGTCGCGCTGCGCCAGCCGCTGATCGAGGCCATCCCCTACGCGCGCGCCGCCGAGTTCGCGGCCGATCTCGAGACCATCGCCGCTTCGCTCGAAGCGACCGGCGCCGGAATCGTCGCGCGCGGCCGCCTGCGCGCGCTGCGCCGCGCCGTCGACCTGTTCGGCTTCCATCTTGCGCCGCTCGACCTGAGGCAGAACTCCGGCGTCCACGAGCGCACCATCGCCGAGCTGCTCGCCGCCGCGGCACCGGGGACCGAATATGCTTCGCTTAGCGAGGAGGCGCGGGTCGCGCTGCTCGCGGCCGAGCTGCGCTCGCCGCGACCGCTGGTGTCGCCGTTCATCAAGTACAGCGAGGAGACCGAGGCCGAGCTGCAGATCTTCCGCGCCGCCGCGGCCATCCGGCGAACCTATGGCGACGCGGCGATCCGCACCAGCATCATCTCGATGACGCGGGGCGTCTCCGACATGCTCGAGCTGGCGCTGCTGCTGAAGGAAGTGGGGCTGCTCACGGCGAGCGGCCGCGCGGGCGTCAACATCGTCCCGCTGTTCGAGACCATCGAAGACTTGCGCGCTTGCGTCGGCGTGATGGACCGGCTGTTGTCGCTCGCCGAATACCGCCGCCTGGTCGACAGTCTCGGCGGCGAGCAGGAGGTGATGCTCGGCTACTCCGACTCCAACAAGGACGGCGGCTTCGTCACCTCGGGCTGGGAGCTCTACAAGGCCGAGATCGGCCTGGTGGAGGTGTTCCGCCGCCACGGCGTGCGCATTCGCCTGTTCCACGGCCGCGGCGGCTCGGTCGGCCGCGGCGGCGGGCCGAGCTACGAGGCCATCCTCGCCCAGCCCGGCGGCGCCGTGCGCGGGCAGATCCGCATCACCGAGCAGGGCGAGATCATCGCCAGCAAGTACTCCAACGGCGAAGTGGGACGGCGCAACCTCGAGACGCTGGTCTCGGCCACGCTGGAGGCGAGCCTGTTGCAGGAGACCGCGCCGGCGCCCGACCCCGACTATCTCGAGGCGATGGAGGCGCTGTCCGAGGCGGCCTACCGCGCCTACCGCGGCCTAGTCTACGAGACCGAAGGCTTCGAGAACTATTTCTGGTCCTCGACGGTGATCACCGAAATCGCCAGCCTCAACATCGGCTCGCGTCCCGCCTCGCGCAAGAAGACGATGGCGATCGCCGATCTGCGGGCGATTCCCTGGGTGTTCTCCTGGGCGCAGTGCCGGCTGATGCTCCCGGGCTGGTACGGCTTCGGCTCGGCGGTGAAGGCGTTCGTCGCCGCCGACCCCGAGCATGGCCTCGA
>CAZKHF010000258.1:0-4388 GCA_964552445.1 uncultured Bradyrhizobium sp.
TCGGAGAGCCCGAGCATCGTCCGCACGTCGGCCGCTTCGACCCGGCCCGCCGCGCTATGGGCGATGCCCTGGTCGAGCAGCGACAGCGCGTCGCGCACCGAGCCTTCGGCGACGCGGGCGATCAGCGCCAGCGCCTCCGGCTCGGCGGCGACGCCTTCGGCGGCGCAGATCTTCTCGAGATGGCGGATCATCACGGCGCCGTCGATGCGCTTCAGGTCGAAGCGGACGCAGCGCGAGCGCACGGTGATCGGCACCTTCTCGATCTCGGTGGTGGCGAACAGGAACTTCACATGCTCGGGCGGCTCCTCGAGCGTCTTCAGCAGGCCGTTGAACGCCTGCTTCGACAGCATGTGCACTTCGTCGACGATGTAGACCTTGGCGCGCGCCGACACCGGCTTGTAGCGCGCGTTCTCGATGATCTCGCGCACGTCGTCGATGCCGGTGTGCGAGGCGGCGTCCATCTCGATCACGTCGACGTGGCGCGACTCCATGATCGCCTGGCAATGGACGCCGAACTCCGGCATGTCGAGGCTGGGACGGTCGACCTTGCCGGGCACCTCGTAATTGAACGCGCGGGCGAGGATGCGCGCCGTCGTCGTCTTGCCGACGCCGCGCACGCCGGTGAAGATGTAGGCCTGATGGATGCGGCCGGCGGCGAAGGAATTGGCGAGGGTGCGCACCATCGCCTCCTGGCCGATCAGGTCCTCGAAGCGGGTGGGCCGATACTTGCGCGCCAGCACGCGGTAGGGCGCGGCGGCGGCGGGGCCGGCGGCCGGCGGCGGCTCGACGGCGGCGCTCGATTCCGGCGCGGGTGTTTCGCTCATGCGCCCATGGCTCGGGTTGATCGCCGCCCGGCCGCGGCGCGCCGCGTTTCAAGCGACGACAGGGCGGTCGGCGGTGGGAGGTTGGACAAAGACCCGCCCTGGCTCGTTAGGGCTGCTTCCTTCCGGACCTGACCCGGTTGGCGAGCGGTACGCCCTTCGCCAACCTCCCGAGGCCCTATCTGGACTATGCGCGGCCTTGGCGCAAGGACCGGGCGGCGCGCGCGCGGCGCAGGCCAGGGGGCGGCCGGAACGTTTTCCGGGGATTCAAGCAATTCAAAGCGGTCGCGGGCGGAAGATTTCCGCGCCGGCGAAGCGGAAGGCGAACGCATCCGATTTCCGCATATGTACCGTTTTATTATGTTATTTACATTCGCTTTATGATGGAGCGAGCCCATTCTCCCGTCGCAGGGCCGAGGGAAATGCGGTTTTGCGGGGCAACCGAAACGGCCGATTCCCGCGCCGGCGCGCGACCCGGTCGCGCAGGCGCGCAATCGTCTAGCCGAGCGGCGGCGCAACCGCGCGCCCCGCCCGCCGTTGCAATTCCCGATCCCGGCGCTCCTTGTCTCAGCGACAGGGCGGAGCCCGGCGCGATTTGGAATTGGGGAATTCGTATCCTGTCGCCGTAATCCTGTCGCCGTAATCCGCGTATCCTGTCGCCGTAATCCGGTCTGTCGCCGTAATCCGGTCGCCGTAATCCGGCGGGTGAATCGGTTGGAGATGTCCTGAAGCTTGATTTCGACCGCCGGCTGGCGCTTCAATTTCGCGGTTCGATCGTCACCTCCGACGCCGGTTTGCTCGCGTACCGGGAGCTCGACGACGCGCCGGGCCTCAGTGCTATGGCGAGCGAAAGGCTCGCCGACGCCCGCACCGGCAAGAACGGCCGGCAGGCACTCGTGGGGATGTTGCGGCAGGCCGTGTTCGGGCGGCTCGCCGGATACGAGGATGTCAACGACGCCGAGCGGCTGCGCCATGACCCAACGATGCGCTGGATCGTTGGCGGCAAGGCGGCCTCGGGACGCGCGGCGTCGGCGAGCCAGATGGGCCGCTTCGAGACGCGATGGCTCACGGCGGAAAAGAACCTTGCGGCGCTCGCCGATCTCTCCGGCCAATGGATCGACCGCGTTCATGCTCGCCGTCTGCCGCGAGGCGTCGTGCTGGATATGGATTCGAGCGTCAGCCCGACCCATGGCGAACAGGAGATGAGCATCTGGAACGGCGATTACGAATGTACGTGTTACCATCCGCTGTTCGTGTTCAGCCAATTCGGCGATCTGGAGCGCTGCGCCCTGCGCCCCGGCAACGTTCATAGCGCCGACGGCTGGGAGGGCGTGCTGAAGCCGATTGTGGCACGCTATCGCGGCAAGGTCTCGCGCATCTACTTCCGCGCCGACGCCGGCTTCGCCAACCCCGAGGTCTACGGATACCTCGAAGGCGAAGGGGTCAAATACGCCATTCGGCTTCCCGCCAATCGCGTGCTCCAAGAGCGCATCGGCTATCTGCTGAACCGCCCGGTCGGGCGACCGCCGAACGAGGTGCGGCGTTCCTATGCGAACTTCACCTATCAGGCGGGGAGCTGGACGAAGCCGCGCCGCGTCGTCGCCAAGGTCGAATGGCATCCTGGTGAACTTTATCCGCGCGTCGGCTTCATCGTCACCAACATGGCGAGGCCACATGAGAATGTCGTCGCCTTCTACAACAAGCGCGGGACTTGCGAACAATGGATACGCGAAGGCAAGGGCGCGATTCGATGGATACGGCTGTCGTGCCGCTCGTTCGCCGCCAACGCCGTTCGGCTTCAGCTTCATGCGCTCGCCTACAACCTCGGCAACTTTCTGCGCACGCTGGCGACGCCCGAGCCGATCAAAGACTGGTCGCTCACGAGCTGAGGGAAAAGCTGGTCAAGATTGGCGCGAAGGTCGTCAGTCACGGTCGCTTTGTCGCGTTTCAGATGGCGGAGGTCGCCATCTCGAGGAATCTGTTTGCCGACATTCTGCGGCTGATCGCGGAATTGCGGCCGCCGTCGCTCCTATCGACGGCGTAAAGCGTTCGATTGTCATGCGTTCGCTCCAACTCACAGGGGAGTTGCGTCTCGATGAGCGAAAACTCGACACGCCCCGACTCTGAAGAGGGCGTTGGCCCGGCCCGACGCCCATCGTCGAGTCGCATTGGCGCTTCAGGATTGCGCGACAAGCCAATATGGCGCAGTCTGAAGCTGAAACCAGCCGCCACCTGGGGGATATCGGTGAAAAGCGAAACCTCGGCGGCGATAGCCGCCTCCTTCGTGGTATCCCTTGTCGTGGCGTGGTCTCCGTTGCAGCGCGCTAACGCCGGAATCATTTGGGTTGAGCAACCCGGAGACTACGCCAACCCAATTCCAACCACCTCCGCGACGGGACCCTTTCGTTTGATCTTGACCACTAGCGCGTAGTCTCCTTTGAGGCGATACGCTGTGTGCGAAACCATGTTCGGCCATTGCTCGACAAGCCGACAGTCAGCGGGGCGCGCGATGTCTAAGATTTCCGAGATTAGGGAACTTAACTCATTGCTTCACGACCGCTGCAGCGGAAGCTCGTTGCCTCGAAAAAGTCTCGTCGCCTTATTGGCCTTGGGTTGTCTTTCTACATCGCTTGCAATTGCGGCCGAACAAAAAGAAACTGTGATAGAGCTGTCGTACAGGACTACGCAAGACGGAGTTCGTCCTTATCAATTTACCGGCCATGTCGGGACTTGGAATATCACGCTACGTCTATTGCCTGGCAACATTATACACCAAACGACCACTTATATAACACCTACTTCCTTTACTAGGAGCTATCAGGATTTCCATGCAGTGCTTGGGCAGCCGGGCGCTGTATCGAATAGTCGCGCGGGGATCTGGCATGTGATGCCTAACAATGTTTTGCTATTTGGCAATGAGTTTCCGCAAAGCTTACGAACTAGGGAGATTCGATTGCTTGCTGACGGGACGTGCGTGTTTACTGTCAAGGATGAACTTAAGCCAGGTTTTAATGAATTTATATTTTATATGGCTAAGACAGACGAAATCGAATACTTCACCAAATTTGACAATAGTGATTTCACATGCAAAATATATCAGAAGTAGCTTTGGCATTGGGCGCATAGATACAATTGAGAACCGTCCTTCGGTCAATCAGTTCACTTGACGGTTGCTGCGTCGCCGTCTTGACCGACTGTCCCCAACAAAGGGGCCAACCGCTACGCTGGTCGAAGCCCGGAGCGCATGCCAGGGCTGTTCAGTTCTCATGTTAACTGGGGCATTTTGATTAACGGGAGACGCGCTTCGCCCGGCCCCATCGCCGTCCACAATCGGTCCCAGGGAGCGAGGGACGAAAGCGCCTGCGAGCGCGGCCGACTTGCGCGGCCGCGCTCGAAACTTTCACGCCGCGTCCGCCCCTTACTTAAGGTCGTTGGCGACTTCGCTGAACTCGCTGTTGAGCGAATTGCCGTTGAGGTCAAAGGGCGGATCGAAGGGGGCGACACGATCGCCGTGGCTCGTTAGGGCTGCTTCCTTCCGGACCTGACCCGGTTGGCGAGCGGTGCGCC
>CAZKHF010000259.1:0-4382 GCA_964552445.1 uncultured Bradyrhizobium sp.
CATTGGAAACCGCCAAGGAAAAAGTTTGGAATTTTCTTGGAAAAAGCTTGGAAAAGCTTGGAGCTTCCTTGGAACAGTTTGGAAAGGCTTGGAAAAATCGCGCCGCGTCGCCGGTTCGTCGGTTCACCGCGCCCTGACGCCGAACGCCTGCGCCAGGAACAACCCGCCGTGGCGCAGGCCCTCCGGGTCGACGCCGTGGCCGACGCCGAAGGCGAGATGCCACTGGACCGGGATTTTCGCTTCGGCGAGCTCGTCCATGGCGATGAACATCGCCTCGACCGGGATCAGCGGGTCCTGGTCGCCGTGGACGAGCAGGATCGGCGGCGGCGCGCCCTTGGCGTCGCGCGCGGTCGCTTCGCCGAGCCGCTCGGGGCCGACCAGCAGTCCCGAATAGCCGACGATCGCCGCCGGCGCGCGCTTTCGCCGCAGGCCGACGTGCAGCGCCATCATCGTTCCCTGGCTGAAGCCGATCAGCGCGAGGCGCTTTTCGTCGAGGCCGAGGCGGGCGAGCTCGGCGTCGAGGAACGCGTCGATCGCCGGGCGCGCCGCCACCGCGCCGCGCCAGCGGCTGTCGGCGCCGCGCGGGTCGTCGGGCGCCGTCTGGCTCAGGGGGAACCACTGCCGGCCGGTCGGCGAAGCGACGCAGCGCTCCGCGGCGTGCGGCGCGACGAACGCCGCCTCGGGCAGCAGCGCTCGCCATTGCCGGCCGAGCTCGATCAGGTCATTGCCGTCGGCGCCGTAGCCGTGAAGGAAAACAACGAGCTGTTTCGCGGCTCCGCCCCTGGGATCGAGGCGCGGTCCGCTCAATGGCGCGGTCATCAGGAAACTCCCAGCACGCTCGCGCGCGGTCTAGCGCGAACCCGGCTCGCGCGCCAACCCTATTGGCCGATCACGCCGGCGCGCTTCTTGACGCCGCGATAATAGCCCCACAGCAGGCGCGCGGCGACGCCGCGCAGCGGCCGCCAGCGCTCGGCGATCTGCTCGAGCTGGCGCGGATCGGGCCGCTGGCGGAGCCCGAACGCCAGCCGCGTCGCCTCCTGCAGCGCGAGGTCGCCGGAAGGGAAGGCGTCGGGGTGGCCGAGGCAGAACAGCAGGAAGAGGTCCGCCGTCCACGGCCCGACGCCCTTGACCGCCACCAGCGCGTCGTGCGCCTCGGCGGCGTCGCGCGCGCCGAGCGCGTCGAGGTCGAGGCCGTCGAGCGTCGCCGTCGCCAGCGCGCGCAGCGCGCGCATCTTCGCCTGCGACAGCCCGCAGCGCCTAAGGGCGGCGTCGTCGGCGGCGAGCACCGTCGCCGCGCTGAGCGGCTCAAGCTCCGCCTTCACCCGGCGCAGCATCGCCTCGGCGCTCGCCACCGACACCTGCTGGGAGACGATGGTCGCCGCCAGGCCGGCGAAGCCCGGCTCGCGCCAGCGCAACGCCGGCGGCCCGCCGACCTCGATGAGCCGCGGCGCCATCTCGGGGTCGATGGCGAGCAGCCGCGCGCAGGCCTCGTCGAGCGCCTCCTGGCTGTCGATCGGCGGGCCGGGCAGATAGCGCCGCGGCTCGGCCTTCTTGGTGGCCCGACGGCGCGGCGCGGCGGCCTTTTTTCTGGGCGCGGCTTTGCGCGCGCGCTTGCTCGCGCCGGTCTTTTTCGCAACAGTGCCCGCCATCGTCCTCGCCGTCGCTCCGCCATGCTCCCGCCGCCGCGCCCCGTCTTTCGCTTCGCGCCTTCGCCGAACGGCCTCATGCACCTCGGCCACGCCTATTCGGCGCTCCTCAACGCGAAGCTGGCGGGCGAGTCCGGCGGGCGGCTGCTGCTGCGCATTGAAGACTTGGATCAGAGCCGCTGCAAGCGCGAATACGAGGCGGCGATCGTCGACGACCTCGCCTGGCTGGGGATCGTCTTCGACGCGCCGCCGCGCCGCCAAAGCGAGCACGTCGCCGATTACGCGCGCGCGCTGGCGAGCTTGCGCGCGCGCGGGCTCGTTTATGCTTGCTTCTGCAGCCGCGCCGAGATCGCCGCGGCCAGCGAGGGCGCGCGCGATCCCGACGGCGCTCCGATCTATTCGGGCGCCTGTCGCGCGCTGACGCCGCGCCAGGTCGCCGATCGCCTCGCCGCCGGCGAGCGCGCCGCGCTGCGTCTCGATTCGGCTCGCGCCC
This sequence comes from uncultured Bradyrhizobium sp., assembly GCA_964552445.1. Taxonomy (GTDB): domain Bacteria; phylum Pseudomonadota; class Alphaproteobacteria; order Rhizobiales; family Beijerinckiaceae; genus Roseiarcus. Next base: position 2,140 of record CAZKHF010000259.1, read on the forward strand.
TCGCCGCGGCGCCGCGGAATTTGAGCTGGCGCGAATTCGGCGAGGGCGAAACCGAGAGCTTCCGCCGCGCCGATCCCGCCGCCTGGGGCGACTTCGTCGTCCGCGGCAAGGACAACGCGGCGAGCTACCATCTCGCGGTGGCGGTCGACGACGCGCTGCAAGGCGTCACCGACGTCGTGCGCGGCCGCGACCTCTACGCCGCGACCTCGGCGCATCGGCTGCTGCAGGCGCTGCTCGGCCTTCCCGCGCCGCGCTATCGCCACCACCGTCTGGTCCTCGACGACGCGGGCGCGAAGATGTCGAAGAGCGCCGCGTCGCCGCCGCTGCGCGCGCTGCGCGAGGCGGGCTGTTCGGCGCGCGAAGCGCGCGCGGCGCTGGGGTTCGAGACGATGGCTTCGCCGCCGCGCCTGGTCGCGCGGCTCAGTTGACCTTGGCGGTCAGCGCGGCGGGCGTCGGCGCGGGGGCCGAGGCCGCGTTGGGCGCCTGCGCGATCAACTGATCGATGCGGTCGCGCTCGCGCTTGAACGCGGCGAGCATCTTGCCGTCGAACTCGCGCGTGCGCGCGAGCTTGATCGCCATCGGGTCGACGAAGTTGCCGTTGATGATCACCTCGTAGTGGAGGTGCGGGCCGGTCGCCAGGCCCGATTGGCCGAGATAGCCGATCACCTGCCCCTGCGCCACATGCGCGCCCGCGACAATGCCGCGGGCGAAGCCGGACAGGTGCGAATAGGTGGTGACGTAGCCGTTGGCGTGCTGAATCTCGATGCGGCGGCCGTAGCCGGAGGTGTACTCGGCCTCAATGACCGCGCCGGCGCCCGCCGCGAGGATCGGCGTGCCGATCGGCGCGCCCCAGTCGACGCCGGAGTGCAGCCGCGCGTAATGCAGCACCGGGTGATAACGCATGCCGAACGGCGAGGTCATCTCGCCGGCGACGATCGGCTTGCGGATGAGGAACTTGCGCATCGACCGGCCGTTCTCGTCGTAATAGTCGATCAGGCCGTCGTCGGGCGTCTGGAAGCGGTAATACTTGTAGGTCTGATCGCGCGCCGTCAGCGTGGCGAGCAGGAGCTGCGGGCGCGGGTCGATGTCGTCGGCTTCGGCGACCAGGGCGCCGACCGTGTCGCCGGGCTGCGCCGAGCGCTGGAAGTCGACGTCGTTGGCGAAGACGCGCACCAGCTCGTCGATGACGCTGGCGGGCAGCTCCTGCTTCAGCGCTGTCTCGTAAAGGCTCTCGTACAGGCTCATGCCGCCGGAATCGGATTCGTCCGAATCCGCGTTGGCGCGCGCCGTGTCGTGGCGCAGCGTCACCGGCACGTAGGCGCCTTCGTCGTTGATCGCGATCGTCGCCTTGAGCTGTTCGTCGGCGTAGACGGAGACGCGCGCGATCGGCGGCGGCGCGCCTGCGGCGCGCGGCTCGTCGTATTCCAGGATAATCTTCTGCCCTTCGGCGGCGGGCGCCTCGCCGCGCTGAAGGTTGAACGCGCTGAGAATCGCGGCGATCGCCTCCTTGCTCGCGCCGTTGGCGCGCAGCGCGTCCTCGAAGGTCTCGCCGTGGCGCATCTGCACCAGGCGCTCGCGCCCGGCGGAGGCCGAATCGGCGGGCGCCTTCGCCGCGTTGGTGACGTTCTCCGGCACCATCCGCACCTCGATCGCGGAGAACGGGGCGTTGAGGCTGACCACGCCGGAGTTCGCGTAGGCGAGCGCGCCGAGCGGATCGAGGCCCGCCTGGTTGGTGCGCATCAGCAGCATCTGCGGCGGCAGCGCCGGCGCCTTGTCGCCGGCGGCGGCCGCCTTGACGTACTGCGCCGCCTGCGCCTGCGCCTCGGCGAGGGTCAGGTCGCCCGTCGCCGCCGCCGCGTCGGCGACGGCGAGGTCGCGCTGCGAGAACGTCACGTCGGCGTCGTCCTGCGCCGGGCCGGGGTCGGGCGGCGCATCGGCGCGCTCAGCCGAGCCGGTGGTCGCTTTCAGCGGGTCGAAGGGCGGAACCGCGTCGGCGAGGCCGGTCGGCGTCGTCGCCAGGGCGGTCGAAAGAAGGGTGAAGGTCCGCGACTTCACGACCTCCTTGTCGCCGACCTTGATCGTCACCGGCGCGTGGAAGGTCTGCTTCGCCGCGACGATGTCGATCGGCCGCGCCAGGCGATCGCCTTTGCTCGGATTGACGCCGGCGCTCTCGCCCTCGTCGCGATGGGCGACGACGGCGAACTCCGGCGCCTCGGCGAAGGTCGGTTGGCGGTCGAGATCGA
>CAZKHF010000260.1:0-4273 GCA_964552445.1 uncultured Bradyrhizobium sp.
TCGGCTCAACCATCGAACTGCTCGGCGTCGCCATGCTGGTGGCGATCGTCGCGCGACGGCTGCGCCTGCCCTATACCGTCGGCCTTGTCCTTGCCGGACTTGGGTTGGCGCTGACGCGCGTCGACTTTGGCGTGACGCTGACCCACGACGTCATCTTCGACGTCATCCTGCCGGCGCTTTTGTTCGAGGCGGCGCTCAGCATCCGTTGGAGCGAGCTGAAGCGCGACCTCGCGCCGGTGCTCGCGCTTTCGACGCTCGGCGTCGCGCTCGGCGCCGCGACGGTCGCCGCCGGGCTCAAGTTTCTGCTCGGCTGGCCGATCGGGCCGGCGCTCGCCTTCGGCGCGCTGATCGCGGCGACCGATCCGATCGCGGTGATCGCGCTGTTGCGAGAGAGCGGCGTCAAGGGCCGCCTCAAGCTGGTCATCGAAAGCGAGAGCCTGCTCAACGACGGCGTCGCGGCGCTGTTGTTCTCCCTCGTCCTCGGCGCGTTCTACGGCGCCGGCGACCCGCCGACCGCGCTCGACGTGGCCGCGCAGGCGCTGCTGATCGCCGGCGGCGGCGCAGCGATCGGCGCGGTCGGCGCCGGCTTGGCGATCATCGTCGCCGGCCGCACCCAAGACTATCTGGTCGAGACCGCCCTGACCACGGTCGCCGCCTATGGGACGTTTCTCATCGCCGAGCGCGTCGGCGCCTCGGGCGTGCTGGCGACTGTCACGGCCGGGCTGATGATGGGCAATCTCGGCGTGCTCGCCGACGACGCCCGCCCGTTCGCGCTGAGCCCGCATGGGCGCGTCTTCGTCGTCGCCTTCTGGCAGTTCGCCGCCTTCGTCGCCAATTCGCTGGTGTTCCTGCTCATCGGCCTGGCGATGGCGGCGACGCCGGCGCACGCCTTCGCCGCGCTCGCCGAGATCGTCGCGCTGGCGCTCGCCGGCCGGGCGGCGACCGTCTATCCGGTCGCCTTGCTGTTCGCCCGCAGCCGCTGGGCGATTCCTTGGCCGCAGCGGCATTTCCTGTGGTGGAGCGGCCTGCGCGGCGCGCTGGCGCTGGCGCTCGCGCTGTCGCTGTCGCCGTCCGCCCCCTACCGCGACGAGATCGTCGTCGCCGCCTTCGCCGTCGTCGCGTTTTCCGTGCTGGTCCAGGGGCTCGCCGCCAAGCCGGCGCTGCGGCTCTTGAAGCTCGACCAAGGCGGATGAGGAGCCCCGAGCAAGCGCGGCGGTCGGCCGCGCTTGCGGCCGCGGTCGTCGACTGCGGCCAGAGGCGTCTCAAGGCGCGGCCGGCGGCCGCGCCTTAAGGGCGTCAGCCCTTGATCTTGGCGACCTTGCCGGCGCGCAGGCGCGCCGTCGCGGGGAAGCCCGCGCCGAGCAGCGGCCGCAGGTAATCGAAGAACTTCGGCGTCACGTCGTTGCCGGCGGGCGCGATCAGCTCGTCCTCCATCACCCGCGTCTTGCCGGCGACGGCCTCGAGCGGGATCAGCGGATAGTCGGTCGCGTAGTCGGCGACGCGGCGGATCGCCACCGAGCCGTCGTGGTCGCCCCACACCGCGTACTGCACCGCCTTCTCGCCCACTTCGCGCGCCTCGCGCTGGTCGACGTCGGAGACGCAGCCGACGAACGAACGCTGCAGGTAGCCGAAGGTGTCGCCGCGCACGCGCTTGATGCCGAGCTTGTTCTTCACTTCCTCGCACAACAGGTCGGCGAGCGCGCCGGTGCCGGAAAGCTGCACGTTGCCGTGCGCGTCCTTCTCCACCGCGCCGGCGAGCTTGGTGATGATCGCCTCGCCCTTCTCGTCGTGGACGCCTTCGGAGACCGCGATGACGCAGCGCTTGTGCTTGGCGAAGGTCTCTTTCACGTCGGCGAGGAACTTGTCGACGACGAAGACGCGCTCGGGCAGGTAGATGAGGTGCGGGCCGTCGTCGGGGAAGCGGCGCGCCAACGCCGAGGCGGCGGTGAGGAAGCCGGCGTGGCGGCCCATCACCACCGCGCAATAGACGCCGTTCAGCGCCGCGTTGTCGAGGTTCGCGCCCATGAACGCCTGGGCCACGAAGCGCGCCGCCGAGGGGTAGCCGGGCGTGTGGTCGAAGCCGACCAGGTCGTTGTCGATCGTCTTCGGAATATGGATCGCGCGCAGCTTGTGGCCGCCTTTGCGCGCCTCGTCGGCGACGATGCGCACCGTGTCGGAGGAATCGTTGCCGCCGATGTAGCAGAAGGTGCCGACGCCGTGCGCCTTCAGAACCTTGAAGATCTCCTGGCAGTACTTGATGTCGGGCTTGTCGCGGGTCGAGCCCAGCGCGGCGGCCGGCGTGGCGGCGACCGCCTCGAGGTTGGCGGTGGTCTCCTGGCTTAGATCGACGAGGTCCTCGTCGACGATGCCGCGCACGCCGCGCAATGCGCCGTAGACGCCGGTGATCGAAGGGAATCGCCGCGCCTCGAGCGCGAGGCCGACCAGCGACTGGTTGATGACGGCGGTCGGCCCGCCGCCCTGCGCGACGAGAATCTTGTTCGACATATTTTTCAATCTCCCCTTGACATGCGGCTGGCGGCTCCGCCGCCGATTTGGCCGCGCCTTTAAACTCCGGGGCGCGTCGCGAAGCAAGCCGCCCGGCGCATTCCGCCGCGCCTTCTCGGTTCAGCGTTATCCAAGCGTTATCCACATACGCCCGCAACCGTCTGAGGCGCGGCGGAATCTCCGTCTCGCCGCGCCGGCCCGCTCGGCGGCTGCATTCACGCTCGACAACGCCCCCTCCCCGCCGCAACATCCGCGCCATTGTCCGGGGCCGTCATGGATTCTTCGCTCGTCAAAACCGTCGGGTTCGTCCATCTCCATGTCCACAGCGCCTATTCGCTGCGCGAGGGGGCGCTGTCGATCGAGGCGCTGGCCAAGCTCGCCAAGGCCGACGCGACGCCGGCGCTGGGCATCGCCGACGCCAACAACCTCTTCGGCGCGCTGGAGTTTTCGGAAAAGCTGACCAAGGCGGGGGTGCAGCCGATCGTCGGCGCGCAGATCGTGGTCGACTTCGGCGACGCGCCGTCCGCCGCCCGCCTGGTCGAGGCGCGCGCCGCGCGGGCGCCGATCGTGCTGATGGCGCAGAACGAGGCGGGCTACCGCGCGCTGATGCGCCTCGCCTCGCGCGTCTGGCTCGACCCCAAGGACGGCGACGAGCCCCACGTCGCCTTCGCCGCGCTCGAGGGCGCGGAGGGGCTTATCGCGCTGACCGGCGGGCCGGCCGGGCCGATCGACCGCGCGCTTCGGCTCGGCATGCCCGACCTCGCCGCGGCGCGGCTGAAGCGCCTCGCGCCGCTGTTCGACGGGCGACTCTATGTCGAGATCCAGCGGCACGGTCTGGAGAGCGAGCGCGCCGTCGAGCCGGCGCTGATCGACCTCGCCGACGCTGACGGCCTGCCGCTGGTGGCGACCAACGAGCCTTATTTCGCCGCGGCCGCCGACTTCGAGGCGCACGACGCGCTGCTGTGCGTCGCCGAGGGCGCGCTGGTCTCCGCCGCCGAGCGCCGCCGCCTGTCGCCGGAGCACCGCTTCAAGACCCGCGCCGAGATGCGCGCCCTGTTCGCCGACCTCGAGGAGGCGGCCGACAACAGCGTCGCCGTGGCGCTGCGCTGCGCCTACCGGCCGCAGAAGCGCAAGCCGATCCTGCCCCACTACACCGCGCCGGGCGGCGAGGCGGTGAACGAGGAGCAGGAGCTGCGCCGCCAGGCGCGCGACGGCCTGGAGCGGCTGATCGCGCGCTACGGCTGCGCGCCCGGCCACAGCCCCGACGACTACCGCCAGCGGCTCGAGTACGAGCTCGGCGTCATCGTGCGGATGAAGTTCCCCGGCTACTTTCTCATCGTCGCCGACTTCATCCAGTGGGCCAAGGCGCACGGCGTTCCGGTCGGCCCGGGGCGCGGTTCGGGCGCCGGCTCGCTGGTCGCCTACGCGCTCACGATCACCGCCATCGACCCGATGCGCTTCGACCTGCTGTTCGAGCGCTTCCTCAACCCCGAGCGCGTGTCGATGCCCGACTTCGACGTCGACTTCTGCCAGGAGCGGCGCGACGAGGTGATCGCCTATGTGCGCCAGCGCTACGGCGAGGACCGCGTGGCGCAGATCATCACCTTCGGCTCGTTCCTCGCCCGCGGCGTGCTGCGCAACGTCGGCCGGGTGCTGGAGGCGCCGCTCGGCCAGGTCGACAAGCTCGCCAAGCTGGTGCCGCAGAACCCGGCGAAGCCGGTGACGCTGAAGCAGGCGGTCGCCGACGAGCCGCGCCTGCGCGAGGCGG
>CAZKHF010000261.1:0-4210 GCA_964552445.1 uncultured Bradyrhizobium sp.
TTCGAAGCGGAGGCGAGCGGCGAGATCGGCGAGCGCATCATCGCCTACTTGAACCAGATCGGCCGCGTCGAAGGCACGGTCGTGCGCCATTTCTACGGCGGCTTCGCCATCCAGATGAAGCTGCCGCCGATGAAGCGCGAGAAGCTCGCCGACCAGCTCACCTGGCTCGCCAACCGCCAGGTGCTCGGCATGCCCGAGGACCGGCGCCACGAACGCATCGCGCCGCGCCACCGCACGACCGTGGTGACGCTGCCCGGCGGCCATCAGCATTCCGCCTATGTCATCGACGTCTCGCGCTCCGGCGCCGCGCTCACCGTCGACGCGACGCCGCCGATCGGCGCGCAGGTGATCGTCGGCTCGCGGCCGGCGCAGGTGGTGCGCCAGTTCAGCGGCGGCTTCGCGGTCGAATTCAACCGGCTCATCCCCGAAGAGATGTTCGACGTCGACATCCGGCTCTGATCAACCGATCTCGACCAGCCCGGCGGCGAAGCGCCGCCAATTGGCGACGTAGTGGGCGGCCCAGTCGCGCTGCGCGGCGACCGTGGCGGGATCGAGCGCGCGCGCGACGCGCGCCGGCGCGCCGATGATCAACGAATGGTCGGGAAAGCTCTTGCCCTCGGTGACCAGCGCGCCGGCGCCGACCAGCGAGCCGCGGCCGATGGTCGCCCCGTTGAGGATGACCGCGCCCATGCCGATCAGCGAACCCTCGCCGACCGTGCAGCCGTGCAGGATCGCGCCGTGGCCGATCGTCGTATCGTCGCCGACGACCAGCGGGAACCCGATGTCGGTGTGCAGCGTCGCGCCTTCCTGGACGTTGACGCGCGCGCCGAGCGTGATCGGCTCGTTGTCGCCGCGCAACGTCGCGCCGAACCACACGCCGCAGTCCTCGCCGAGGACGACGTCGCCGATCACGGCGGCGTTGGGGGCGACCCAAAAGCGGCCCGCAGGGGGCAAGCGAGGCTTGCGGTCGTCAAGCGCGTAGATCGGCATCGCGTCGGGCTCCTTCTCGAAGACGGGGCGGTATAGCGCAGCCGCCGCCGTCGGCCCACTCCCACCGCGCCGAGATCGGAAACCGCGCGTCCCGCTCCTGCGATTTTCGCGCGCGGTCCGGCGCGCTACAACCAACCTGGGCCGCGGCGGCGATTCGTCGCTTTGGCGGCGCAACCGACATCGGAGGCGCGAAGGTGCGAATTGGCCCGCGCGCGGCGATCCTGGCCTTCGCCGCCTTGGCGCTCGCCGGCGTCATGGCGGCGGCCGCGGCGGGGCTGTTCAACCAACGCGCGCCGCCGCGCTTCGTCACGATCGCGCTCGGCGGCGAGCGGCTGACCATCGCCTCCGCTTACCTGAAGCCTGAGGCGCGGCGCGACGGCGTCGCGGAGACGCTGGAGCTCGCCGCCTTCTTTCCCGATTTCGATCCCGCCGGCGAATTCGGCGACGTGACCGCGCGCGCCGACCTCGCCGAGCGCTTCGCGCGCGTGGTGTTCGTCGCCCTCAAGCCCGCCGACGGCGGCCTCGATCCGGCGGCGCGCACCGCCAAGCTCTACCAACGTTTCCTCGACGAGACCGCGTGGACCCATCCCGGCGGGCTGACGGCGCGCGCCTTCGTCGACGGCAGCCCGTTCGAAGGCGACGAGCTCTACTACGTCGCGCCGGACGGGCGCGAGTTCGCCGCCCGCTGTCGCCGCTCCGATCCAGCGCGAAAGACGCCCAACACCTGCCTCTACGATTTCCGCCTCGGCGACATCGAGGTCGAAGCGCGCTTCTCCGCCGCGCTGCTCAGCGAGTGGGTCAAGCTGAAGGAGGGCGCGCGCGGTCTGATCGAGGCGACGAAACGCTAACGGGCGAATCGATCACTATAGTTTCCGGACAGAGCTCAGAGGCTCGGCGGCGTGGCCGCCGCCACGACGACGCAGGTCTCCGTCCCGGGGTTGCGGAAGCGATGCGGGATGCGGCTTTCGAAGAAATAGGCCTCCCCCGCCCGGAGGATCTTCACCGCGTCGCCGAGCGTCACCTCAAGCTCGCCGCGGATCACCATGCCGGCTTCCTCGCCGGCGTGGCTGAGCATCGCCTCGCCGGTGCCGGCGCCGGGCTCATAGGCGTCCTCCATCACTTGCAGGGCGTGGCGACTGAGGTTGCGGCCGACCTGGCGAATTGTGTGTCCGCCGAAGGTTAGCGTCGTTAGTTCATCTCGTGTATAAAAAGGGCCCTCCGGCTCGCCGACGTCGCTTCCGAGCAGCGCGACGATCGGCAGGCCGAAGGCGGCGGCGATCTTCTGCAACGACGCCACTGTCGGGCTCATCGCGCCGCGCTCGATCTTGGCGACCGCCGTGTGACTGAGGCCGCAGCGCCGGGCGAGGTCGCGCTGGGTGAGGCCGCGCGCCGTCCGTGCGGCGCGCACCCGGTCCGGAATATCGACGTCCATCGTCCCGCCCTCCGCTCGCTGCAGCGATTATAGCCGCCGCCCCTTGCTTGACTCTGGAAATTATATTTTCCAATCTCGCCTAACAAGCCATTCCCGCCTGGAGGGCGCGCGCCGAAATGAAAGCCGACCAATCGCCTTGGCCCTACGCCTCGGGCGCGCTCGCCGTCCTGGTGTGGGGCGCGACGCCGGCGGCGACGGCGCTGGTCGCCCGCGACATGCCCTCGGCGCTGGTCGGCCCGGCGCGCATGCTGGCGTCGGCGATCCTGCTCGCGCCTTTCGCCTTGGCGCTCAGGCCGCGGCTGCCGAGCGACAAGGGCGGCTGGATTGCGCTCGGCGTCAGCGCTTGGATCGGCTTCGCCGCCTCGTTCGTCCTGCAGGGCCTGGGCATCGCCCGCACCACCACCGGCCACGCCGCGCTGGTGCTCGCCTGCACCCCGGTCCTCACCGCGCTGGCCGAATTTCTGCTATCGCGCGCCTGGCCGCGCGCGCTGTGGTGGCTCGGCAGCGCGACCGCGCTTATCGGCGAGGCGACGCTTATTCTCGGCCGCGGCGCGGCGAGCCGCGGCGCTGAGCCGACGGCGCTCGGCGACCTGATCGTCTTGGCCGGCGCGATCACCGTCAGCGTCGGCTATGTGGCGGGCGCAAGACTATCGAGCCGCATCGGCCTGTTCGCCGCGACCTCGTGGTCGATCCTGTTCGGCGCCGCGCTGTTGCTGCCGGCCGCCCCCGCCCTGTTCGCCGCGTCAGCCGCGCTGACGACGACCGGCGCGGGCGCGCTCGGCGTTCTCGCCCTGTTCTGCACGCTGGTCGGCTACGCGGCGTGGTTCTGGGCGTTGAGCCGCGGCGACGTCGCCACGATGGCGCTCCTGCAATACGCGCAGCCGATCGTCAGCCTGGCGATCGCGGCGACGCTGCTCTCGGAAGAAGTCTCCCCCAGCCTGGTCGGCGCGCTGGCGCTGATCCTCGCCGGCGTCGCCCTCTGCCGCAAGGCGCGGTGAGCGTGGGGCGCAGGATTCACAAGTCCTCGAGATCGATGTCGAGGATCGCCATTTGCAGGGTGAAGGACTCGCCGGCGGCGCTGTCGGCGGAGACGACGCCGAGGAAATCGTCGCCGTTGTTGAGCTCCGCCGAGTCGGTCTTGCGCGCGCGGGCGACGATCTTGAGATCGTCGTTCTCGAACAGCAGCCTCAGGTAGTCTTGCAGCGCGGTCCGCCCGACCGGGATCGCCATGGCGAAGGAGAACGAGCGGTCGCCGTCCTCGTCGTCGACCACGATCGCGCCGAGCTTGCGCTCGCCGAGCGACACGTCGGCGGCGTCGCGCTGTCGCGAGCTCGGCGTCACCGCGAGCTGCGGCGCGCCGAAGCACCGGCGCAAATGCGCGCGCAATTTAATGATTTCTTCCTTTTTCATTCACCCTCTCCCGAGAGCCGGCCGCCATGGCGCGCTTCGCGGGCCGCGAGGCGCGCGTCGACGGCCCTCTCGGGTCCCCTCTTCAAACGTCGAGTCCCTTGTCGGCGAGAATCTGGTTCATGTCACGCGCCGGCTCGGCGCAGCCCGCCGTCCCGACGACGCGGGCGGGCACGCCGGCGACCGTGGTGTTGTGCGGCACCGGCGCCAGCACCACCGAGCCCGCGGCGACGCGGGCGCAATGGCCGACCTCGATATTGCCCAGGATCTTGGCGCCGGCGCCGATCAGCACGCCCCAGCGGATCTTGGGATGGCGGTCGCCGATCTCCTTGCCGGTGCCGCCGAGCGTCACGTCCTGCAGGATCGACACGTCGTCCTCGA
>CAZKHF010000262.1:0-4198 GCA_964552445.1 uncultured Bradyrhizobium sp.
AAGCCCGGCGGGCAAGGCGCCGGCCCGACGTGCGGCGGCGCGCCGCAGACCATGTGGCCGTTGATCCACTGCTGGATCTGACCGCCGGGGCATAACGGCGGCGGCGGAGCGAAGCAGCTCCACTGGCCGTCGCGCCAGTCGGGGCGGCCGCCGGGGCAGGGGATCGGCGGCGGCGGATCGCCGCCGCAGACATAGCCGTCCTCCGTCCACACCGGGTGAGAGCCGAAGGGGCACATCGGCGGCGGCGGACCCCGGCGCACGCAGGTCATGACGCCGTCGTGCCAAATCGGATGGAAGTCGGGCGGGCAGAACGGCGGCGGGACGTCCGGCTCGCAGTAGCGCAAGCCGATCGGATGGAAGCGCGGCGGGCAGACCAGCACCGGCGGCGGAACCAACGGCCCGCAGCTCATGCCGTCGTCGGTGGCGACGGAAACGAAGCCGGGCGGGCATTCGAGCGCCGGCGGCGGCGCCAGCGGCACGCAGTAGGCTTCATCAAACCCGCCCTGGGCGACGTACCCCTCCGGGCAAGCCGGGCCGGAGATGACCCGGGGCGGCGAGGGCGGCGGCGCGCTCGCCTCGCATTGCGGATTGGGCGCCTGCAGGAGGCGCAACAGGTCGGCGATCCGACCCGTCCGCTCGGCGGGCGCGCTGGCGCTGAAGGCGGCGAGGTAGGCCTGATAGTCGCGAATCGAGTTGCGCCAGATGGCGGCCCAGTAGGCGCTCTCGGCGTCGAGATCGGCGATCGGCGTCGTCGAGTTCGGCAGGCTGGCGACCGCGGCTTGCATCTGGGCGGGGTCGGCGTTGAGCGGGAAGGCGAAGGTCGGGGTCGAGGGGTTCGTCTCCTGCCAGGGAGTCTGCCCGCCGGCCGTCGCCTGGTGGACGACGACGCGCGCTTCGCGCATCGCGGTCTCGAGGTCGGTCAGCGGCTGCTGGGCGACGTAGGCGAACGCGGGAGCGTAGGCGTCGTTGGCGTCGCCGGCCTTCGGCGGCGACTCGAAGTCATGGATTTCCGCCGACAACCCGAAAGTCGTCGCCGCGGGCGGCGTGAGCGGGATGAGGCCGCGCGGGAAGCTCACAGCGCTGACGCTCGAAGGAATCGGCCGCGCGCCGTCGAGCATGACGAGGCGCGCACGCGTCGACGTCTGCGCGAGGTCGCTCATCACGCGGGTCATGCCGAGCGCGACGCGAGGGACGTCGCCGGCCGTCTGGATGTGCGCGTCGACCGGCAGCAGGTAGTCGTCGCAGCCGACCGTCACGCCGAGGCCGGCGAAATAGACCACCGCCGCCGCCCCTTTCGGCGCGGCGCCGAGCTTGGCGAGGAACTCCTGGTATTTGGCCGCCAGACTCGGCGCGTCGAGGTCGTGGAGCTCGTCGACGGCGAAGCCGTCGGCGCCGAGCGCCTGCGCCACCAGCGCGGCGTCATTGGCGGCGGTCGGCAGGGGATCGCCGACATAGGCGGCTTCGCCGATCACCAAGGCGAAGCGATCGCCGGTCGGCTGCGCCGCCGGCGCCGGCGCTTGAGCGAAGACGGGCGCGGCGCACAAGCCGCAGGCGAGAATCGCTCCCAGAGCCGAAGCCCGCAACGCGCGCGACGCCATCGAATCCCTCCCATGTTTGCCAATGACGATCGCGGCGACAAGAGAGACAAGCGCCGCCGCGACGAACCTCAAACGCGCGACGCGTCGGCCTCACATGCCGGCGTCGGCGCAACGAGCAAAGAAGAGCCGCAAAGCTCGGTCGGGGTCGCGCAGGCGATCCTCAGAAACGGAATCGACTTCACCATTCGCGGCCTCCTTCAAGGAAAAGATCCGCTCCGCTGGGCGCACCAAAAAAATGCGCCCTCGGCGTAGTCGGCGGCGACGACTTTTCTGTGACGCCGCCCAAAGCCCGAAGCCGCGACACCAGTCCGGCCGCCAATTCGTGCCCGAGTTTTCGACTTACGTCAACTGTGCAAAACGCGTCCGCGACCGCGCGGCGGCGGCGCGGCCCTATCGCTTGACGCCGGTCAGCAGGGCGCGGGTCGCCGCGGCGACGTCGCGCTGGCGCATCAGCGTTTCGCCGACCAGGAACGCCTCGATTCCGGCCTCGGCGAGCCGCCGGCAATCGCGGTGGTCGACGATGCCGCTTTCGGCGACGACGATCTTGTCGGCGGGAACAAGCGGCTTCAGCCGCTCGCAAACGGCGAGCGAAGTCTCGAAAGTGCGCAGGTCGCGGTTGTTGACGCCGATCAGCCGACACTCCAGCGCTAGCGCGCGCTTGAGCTCGTCCTCGTCGTGGGTCTCGATCAGCACGTCGAGCCCGAGGTCGTGCGCGGTCTTGTTGAGCGCGCGGGCGGTCTCGTCGTCGACCGCGCCCATGATGATGAGGATGCAGTCGGCGCCCCAGGCGCGCGCCTCAAGCACCTGATAGGGATCGAACAGGAAATCCTTGCGCAGGATCGGCAGCGGGGTCGCCGCGCGCGCCTGCTTCAGGTGCTCCGGCGCGCCCTTGAACGACGGGGCGTCGGTGAGCACCGAGAGGCAGGTGGCGCCGCCCGCCTCGTAGCTGCGCGCGATCTCGCCCGGATCGAACTCCTCGCGGATGAGCCCCTTCGACGGGCTCGCCTTCTTGATTTCGGCGATCAGCCCGAACCGTCCCGCCTCGATCGCGCGCTCGATCGCTTTCGCGAAGCCGCGCGGCGGCGACTGATCGCGGATCTCGCGCTCCAGCGTGGCGCGCGGCACCCGAACCTTCGACTCGGCGATCTCGCGGCGCTTATAGGTCTCGATCTTGCGCAGGATGTCCGGCATGCGCGCTCGCTTCAGCCGTTGGAGACAGCGATCAGACGATCGAGAACGCGCCGCGCGGCGCCGGAGCGCAACGCTTCGTCGGCCAGCGCCGCACCTTCGGCGAGATCGGCGGCCTTGTCGGCGACGATGAGCGCGCCGGCGGCGTTGAACACGGCGATGTCGCGGTAGGGGTTGCGCGCGCCTTCCAGCACCGCGCGCAGCGCCGTCGCGTTGCGCTGGGGGTCGCCGCCTCTGAGCGAGTCGAGGTCGGCGCGCGGCAGGCGGGCGTCCTCCGGCGTCACCTCGAAGGCGCGAATGGCGCCGTTCTTCAGCTCGACGACCTTGGTCGGGCCGGTGGTCGACATCTCGTCGAGGCCGTCGGCGCCGTGGGCGACCCACACCCGTTCGGAGCCGAGGTTGCGCAGCACTTCCGCCATCGGCTCAAGCCAAGCGGCGGAGAAGACGCCGATCAACTGCCGCTTCACGCTCGCCGGGTTCGACATCGGCCCGAGCAGGTTGAAGACCGTGCGGGTGCCGAGCTCGACGCGGGTCGGGCCGACGTGGCGCATCGCCGCGTGGTGGGTTGGCGCCATCATGAAGCCGATGCCCGCTTCGCGGATGCAGCGTTCGACCCCCTCCGGCGGCAGGCCGATCTTGACCCCGAGCGCGCCGAGCGCGTCGGCGGTTCCCGACTTCGACGACGCGGCGCGGTTGCCGTGCTTGGCGACCGGCGCGCCGCAAGCGGCGACGATCAGCGCCGCGAGGGTCGAGATGTTGTAGGAGCCCGCGCCGTCGCCGCCGGTGCCGACGATGTCGATCGCGTCGGGCGGCGCCGCGACCCGCAGCATCTTGGCGCGCATCGCGGCGACCGCGCCGGTGATCTCCTCGACGCTTTCGCCGCGCACGCGCAACGCCATCAGGAAGCCGCCCATTTGCGACGGCGTCACTTCGCCCGAGAGGATGGCGTCGAACGCGTCCGCCGCCTCGGCGCGCGAGAGGTGCGATCCGGCGGCTACCTTGGCGATCAGCGGTTTGAACGATTCCATCGCCCCGAATTCTCCCTCAGCGCTTCTTGGCGTCGTTGAACGCGCGCGCGAGCTCGAGGAAGTTGCCGAGCACGATGCGGCCGTGCTCGCTCTCAATGCTCTCGGGATGGAACTGCACCCCGTAGACGGGCAAGGAGCGATGGGCGACCGCCATGATCAGCCCGTCGGCGCTCTCCGCGCTGATCTCCAGCGCCTCCGGCGCGCTGTCGCGCGCAATGACCAACGAATGATAGCGCGTGGCGTGGAACGGGCCGTTGAGGCCGCGAAACAGGCCGCGCGCGTTGTGCGAGATGCGGCAGACCTTGCCGTGCATCGGCGCCGGCGCGCGAACGATTTCGCCGCCGAACGCCTGGCCGATCGCCTGATGGCCGAGGCACACGCCGA
>CAZKHF010000263.1:0-4185 GCA_964552445.1 uncultured Bradyrhizobium sp.
TCTGCCGCTCGGCGCCCTCGACCAGCGCGATCATGCGGTCGATGAAGGTCGAGCCCGCCGCGGCGGTGATGCGCACCTTGATCGCGTCGGAAAGCACGGCGGTGCCGCCGGTGACCGCCGAGCGGTCGCCGCCCGCCGCGCGGATTACCGGCGCGGATTCGCCGGTGACCGCCGACTCGTTGACCGAGGCGAGGCCCTCGACGATCTCGCCGTCGCCAGGGATGATCTCGCCCGCCTCGACCAGCACCACGTCGTCGACCTTGAGGTCGAGGGCGTTGACCAGCTCGCGCGCGCCCTCGAGCTTGCGCGGATCGACGTAACGATTGGCGCGCGTGTCGGAGCGGCTCTTGCGCAGGAACTCGGCCTGCGCCTTGCCGCGCCCTTCCGCGACCGCCTCGGCGAAGTTGGCGAACAGCACGGTGAACCATAGCCAGAAGGCGATCTGGCCGGAGAACAGCGCCGAGCCTTCGTGGGTGACGAGGTCGCGCACGAAGAAGCCCGCGACCACCACCGACACCGCCTCGGTGACGAAGATCACCGGGTTGCGCGCCAGCGCGCGCGGGTTGAGCTTGCGCAGCGAGTCGACCGCCGCCGCGCCGAGAATCTTCGGATCGAACAGGCCTTGGGTCTTGGCCTTGGTGGACATGGACGACTCCGCTCAGAAGGTCTTGCCGCCGAGCATGAGGAAGTGCTCGACCACCGGACCGAGCGCCAGCGCGGGGAAGTACTGCAACAGGTAGAGGATGACGATCACGCCGATCAGCAGGCCGACGAACAGCGGCCCGGTGGTCGGGAAGGTGCCCGCCGAGGCCGGCGCCCTCTTCTTGGCCGCCAGCGAGCCGGCGAGCGCCAGCACCGGGATGACGTAGGCGAAGCGGCCGAGCAGCATGGCGAGGCCGAGCGTGGTGTTGAGCCACAGCGTATCGCCATTGAGGCCCGCGAACGCCGAGCCGTTGTTGGCGGCGGACGAGGCGAAGGCGTAGACGATCTCGGACAGGCCGTGCGGCCCGGCGTTGCCGAGGCTGTCGAGCGCCGTCTTCAACAACGCCGACGCCGCGGAGAAGCCGAGCACGATCGCCGGATAGATCAGCACCGCGAACATCGCGCATTTCATCTCGCGCGCTTCGATCTTCTTGCCCAGGTATTCCGGGGTGCGGCCGACCATCAGGCCGGCGATGAACACCGCGATCACCGCCACGACCAGGAAACCATAGAGCCCGGCGCCGACGCCGCCCGGCCAGATGCAGCCCGCCAGCAGGTTGAACATCGGCACCAGGCCGCCGAGCGGGGTGAACGAATCGTGCATCGCGTTGACCGCGCCAGTGCTGGTGGCGGTGGTCGAGGTCGCGAACAGCGACGAGAGCGCCGTCCCGAAACGCACCTCCTTGCCCTCGAAATTGCCGAGCGAGGGGTCAAGGCCGAGCGCGGCGAGAAGCGGATTGCCGAAGCTCTCCGCCCAATAGAGCGCGCCGACGCCGAGCACCAGCATCACGCCCATGGCGACCAGGATGGCGCGGCCCTGGCGGAAGTCGCCGACCGCTCGGCCGAAGGCGACGACCGAGGCGAAGGGGATGAGCAGGAGCGACCAGTTCTCGAGGATGTCGCTCCAGGCGCTGGGGTTCTCGAACGGGTGGGCCGAATTGGCGTTGAAGAAGCCGCCGCCGTTGGTGCCGAGCTCCTTGATCGCCTCTTGGCTCGCCACCGGCCCGAGCGAGATCGTCTGCTTCACGCCCTCGAGCGTCGTCACGTCGACCGAGCCGGCGAGCGTCTGCGGCGCGCCGAGCCAGACCAGGACGAGCGCGCAAACCACCGACAGCGGCAGCAGCAGATAGAGCGTGACGCGCGTCATATCGACCCAGAAATTGCCGACCGTCGGCGTGCTCGAGCGCGCGAAGGCGCGCACCAGCGCGAACGCCATCGCCAGGCCGGTCGCCGCGGAAAGGAAGTTGTGGACGGTGAGGCCGAGCATCTGCGTGAGATGACTCATCGTCGTCTCGCCCGCATAGTTCTGCCAGTTGGTGTTGGTGATGAAGCTGATCGAGGTGTTGAAGGCGAGGTCGGGCGGCACGGCGCCGAAGTTCTGGGGATTGAGCGGCAGCAGGTTCTGCAGGCGCTGCAGCGCGTAGAGCGAGAGGAAGCCGGCGATGGAGAAGACGATCATCGCCATCGTGTAGCCGAGCCAGCTCTGCTCGCGTTTCTCGTCGACGCCGGCGAGACGATAGAAGGCCGCCTCGACCGGGCGCAGGAGGGGAGAAAGGAAGGTCGGCTCGCCGGCGTAGAGACGCGCGATATGGCCGCCGAGCGGAACGGCGGCGATCAGCGTCAGCGCGAGGACGAGCGCGATTTGCGACCAGCCGACTGGCGTCATGGCTCAACCTTCGATTGCGGGGCTTCTGCGGCGGCGACTTTAGAATCGCTCCGGGCGGATCAGCGTGTAGAGGAGATAGACGCCGAGGCAGACGCCGACGATCAGTCCGATGATGGGCTCGGCCATCGCGACCCTCCTCACAGGCGCTCGCAGGCCAGCGCGTAGGCGACCATCAGCGCCAAAAACCCGACGCCGACGGCGAGAAAGACCAAGTCGGCCATGTCCTGCGGCTCCTGATTCGACGCCGGGGTTTTGCCGCGCCGAGGCGTAAGCGATCAATGCGGGAAAGGCGGGCGCGCCATAAGGAAAAGATAAAGGCCGGCCGCCGGGCCGGCGACGCGCCCGACGACGACGACGTCAATTCGCAAGCAATGTCAATCGAGGGGCGACGCCGGCGGCCGACCCGCGGGCGCCCTGCTTGCCCGCGGCGGCCGCCGATGCGCTATAGTGTCGCTCAACCATTGTGAAGCCACGGCCGTGCCCAACGAACGCAACCCCGAGCGCCGACCTGACCCCGACGCGTTGCTCGCGTTGGCGGATAAGGAGAAGCGCGGGCGACTGCTGGTGTTTCTCGGCGCGGCGCCGGGCGTCGGCAAGACCTACGCGATGTTGCAGCGCGCGCGCCTCCTGCGCGACGAAGGCGTCGACATCGTCATCGGCCTGGTCGAAACCCACGGCCGCGCCGACACCGAGGCCTTGACCCGCGGCCTCGAGGCGCTGCCGCGGCGCGTCGTGCGCTGGCGCGACCATGAGATCGAGGAGTTCGACCTCGACGCGGCGCTGAAGCGCCGGCCGCGGCTGGTCATCGTCGACGAGCTCGCCCACACCAACGCGCCGGAAAGCCGCCACCCCAAGCGCTGGCAGGACGTCGAAGAACTGCTCGACGCGCGCATCGACGTGTGGACGGCGCTCAACATCCAGCACCTCGAGAGCCTCGCCGACGTCGTCTCGCGCATCACCGGCGTCACGGTGCGCGAGACCGTGCCCGACATCGTGCTGCGCGACGCCGACGACGTCATACTGGTCGACCTCACTTCGGAAGAGCTGATCCAGCGGCTGAAGGACGGCAAGGTCTATCTTCCCGAGACCGCGCGATTGGCGCAGCAGAAGTTCTTCACGCTGCGCAACCTCACCGCGCTGCGCGAGATCGCGCTGCGTCGCGCGGCGGCGCGCGTCGACGACCAGATGGTCGAGCAGCTGCGCCAGAACGCGATCGAAGGGCCCTGGGAGACCGCCGAGCGCCTGTTGGTCTGCGTCGGGCCGGACGCGCTGTCGAAAGACGTGGTGCGCGTCGCCAGCCGTCTCGCCACCGGCCTCAACGCGAGCTGGATCGCCGTCACCGTCGACCGGCCGGGCTACGCCGACGGGCCGGCCAAGAACGCCCAGCGGATCGGCGACGCGCTGCGCCTCGCCCAGAGCCTCGGCGCCGAGACGTCGCGGCTGGTCGGCCACGACGTCCCGGCAGAGATCCTGCGCTACGCCCAGCGCGAGAACATCACCCAGATCGTCGTCGGTCGATCGAAGGCGGGTTTCTTCAGCCGGCTCACCGGCCGCTCGCTATCGGAGGCGCTGGTGCGCCGGGCCGCCCTGATCGGCGTCCACGTCATCACCGGCGACCGGGCGCGCGAGTCGACGCGGCGCTGGCGGTTCGCGGCCGCGCTCAGCCCGGGGACGCCGGTCGGCGTCGTCGCCGCCGTCGCTTCGGTCGCGGCGACGGTGGGCGTCGGCAAGCTGCTCGAGCTGTGGCGGCGCCTGCCCAACCTGTCGATGATCTTCCTCATCGCCGTGCTGTTGTGCGCAGCGCGCTTCGGCGTGCG
>CAZKHF010000264.1:0-4182 GCA_964552445.1 uncultured Bradyrhizobium sp.
CGGAAGGGGCGGTCAGATAAAATTGCGGAGCGTCCCTCAATTCCCGCGTCACGCTTCCGCACTCCTCGAGGCGTGTAAAGACCACGCGAGGCTAAAACGGATCGCGCCGGACGGGAATGCCCGCAAGCAAAAAAAAGTCTCGTCGCGAATCACAGTCGACGCGTGACGATGACGCCGGCGAGGATGTCGTGCAGGCAACGTTTCTCCGAGTCGATCAGCGAAACTACGAACACCAGCGGGAAGAACCAGCTGAGATAGAAGAACAACGCCTGCGCGGCGGCGTTGATGAACGACGCGCGGGCGCCGCTTTCGCGCATCCGCATCTCCAGATCCATCGCGCGCATGCCGGGCGTCGCCATGTTGGCGCCGGAGACGCTGAGGCCGTTGTAGAAGAACGCGACCAACGGAAGCAGCGGCGGCGCCAGGATCAGCGACACGCCGAAGGTGAGGATCAGCAAGCCGAGCCAGATCAGCGCCGACAGCAGCGCGATCAACGGCAGGTCGATCGCCAGCGCGATGACGCGCCGCGTGCGCACCGCGGCGAACAGTTCGGCGCGCGACGCCGGGACGCTCGCGACATAGCTCACCGTCGATCTCCTTCCCGTCATTCATGCGCCATCCAGCGACGATGTGGCGTGGAGGCGAAGCGAGGTCAAGGGCGCAGGCCGAAAAGGCCGCCCGGCCGCAGCGCGAGCACGATCGCCAGCAGGGCGAAGGTCGCGACGTCGCGATAGTCGCTGGGGAAATAGCTCGACCAGATGGTTTCGTAGGCGCCGACCGCCAGGCCGCCGACGAAGGCGCCGGGAATCGAGCCGACGCCGCCGAGAACGGCGGCGATGAGCGCCTTGAGGCCAAGCGCGGTCGCCGCCGCGTAGCCGACCGAGCCGTAATAGAGCGTCATGATGCAGCCGGAGAGCCCGGCGAAGGCGGCGGCCAGCGCGAAGGTCTGGCCGAAGATGGCGCCGGGGGCGACGCCGACCAGCTGAGCGCCGAGCGGATCGTCGGCGTAGGCGCGCCAGCGGCGGCCGAAGCGGCTGAAGCGCATCGCCAGCAGCAGCGCGAGCCCGGCGAGGAAGGCGACGCTTGCGGCGATGAGCGCGTCGGGCGCGGCGGTGACGAGGAAATCGCCGGAGCGCGCGAAGGCGAAGGGCGCGTTGAGCATCGGATTGGCCCAAATTTGCCGATTGCCTTGCGTGAGGCGGAGAAGCTCGGTCATGAACAGCGCGAGGCCGATCGAGGCGATGAGCGTCTGTTGGCCGGAGGCCTGACGCAGCGGCAGGAACGCTGAGCGACTCGCCGCGACGCCCCAAATCGCCGCCGCGGCGACGGCGAAAGTCAGCGCGACGGCGAGAATGGTCGCCGGCGGCTCGGCCGCCGCGAGGCAGGCGCCGATCGCCGCCGCGTAGCCGCCCGCCGCGGCGATCGCGCCGAAGGCGAGATTGATGCGGCCGACCAGGCCGTAGATCAGCGAATAGGAGACGGCGAGCAGCGCATAGATCGCCGCCGGCGGCAGGCCGTTGACGATCTGCTGCGCCGCATAGGCGGCGGCGGGCGGCAGGACGGCGAGCCGCGAGACGTCGCCGAGCGGCGCCGGGTCGGCGGCGAGGCTTTCGGGCGTCGCCAGCCAGAAGCGGATGAGGAAATAGAGCGAGACGTCGGAAAGCGGCCCGTCGTCGGTCGCGAGCGCGACCAGGTCTTCGGCGCGCTTCGGCTGGCCGGGGAGGCGAAAGCGGCATTCGGCGAAGCGCGTCTCGGCCGGCGCGCCGGGGAGGCTCAGGCGATAGCCGACGCGCAGGCCGCGCCCATCGGGGAACTCGCGCTGATCGAGGATGGCGATGGCCGCCTCCGGCGGCGCCAGCGCCGGCAGCGCCATCCGGCACAGCCGCGCCTGATCGGTCTCGACCAGCCTTGTGCAGGCGGCGAGCGCGAGCAAAATTGCGAGGCAGGCGAGGCGGCGGATCACCGCCCGAGAGTTGCGCAGCGCGAGGCGGAAGGAAAGGCGCCCGCGGGCGGTGGATGAGTGGGCTCGACCGATCTGAGGCGTTCGCCAGCGGATAGCCAATAGCCGAAACTGGCCGGGAGCGGACGGGCAGCTTTGGGCAATCGAAATGTCGAAACGGAAGTTCGCATCGGCACCGATCAACAACGAGCCGGCCTAGGATCATTCGACGTTTTCGAAGAACCGGGAACAGCTGTTGGAGGACGACGGCTAAGCCTCAAGCCACCGCGCCTCTCCTCGACTCTACCAGGCGGCGTCCTGCTCGTCCGCGGCGATCCGGCCACTGTCGCCTCGACTCGATCGGAGCGACGCGAAGCCATTGTGTACATCATGAGACATGATATGGTTCAGGCTTCAACTCGGAACGGCTGGGCGGCAAATCGATATGAACAGGAACTTCTTGGTGCTTGACCCGGAGCTGGACATGCCCGCGCTCAAGGGGCTGGCGTCTCCGATTCGGGTGCAGATCCTAAAGCTGCTCCACAATAAGGGGCCAATGAACGTCAACGACATCGTCGCCGAATTGTCTCTGCCGCAATCCACCGTCTCGACCAATGTGAAGGTGCTGGAAGAAGGCGGCCTGATCCGTACCGAGAACCAGAAGGCGCGAAAAGGCAGCCAGAAGGTTTGCTACCCGATGGCCGAAGAAGTGCTGGTCGTCTTCAAGAACGAGTATCGTTCGCTGGAGGCCGACGCGATCGAGGTGTCGATGCCGATCGGTCTTTACACGAGCTTCGCGGTGACGGCGCCGTGCGGCCTGTGTTCGCCGGAGGGCATCATCGGTCTTCTCGATGTCCCCGATTCGTTCCTCGATCCCGACCGCATGAAGGCGGGCTTAATCTGGTTCACAAGAGGACATGTCGAGTACCAATTCCCCAATAACGCACGCCTCACCGGCAGCAAGATCCGCGAGCTCGAGATCGTGATGGAGCTGAGCTCGGAGGTTCCCGGCACCAGCGCCGATTGGCCCTCCGACATCACGCTTACCATCAATGGCGTGGAAATCGGCACGTGGACCTCGCCTGGCGACTTCGGCGACAAGCGCGGCGTCTACACGCCCTCCTGGTGGAAGTTGAAGGGATCGCAATACGGCAAACTCAAGAGCTGGCGAATTTCGGCCAACGGCGCCTTCGTCGACGGCGTCCGCATCTCCGACGTCGATCTGAACGCGCTCGACCTTTTAGGCCATCATTCAATTCGCGTCCGCATCGGGGTGCGCGACGATGCGCGCCATCCGGGCGGGATCAACATTTTTGGACGAGGCTTCGGCAACTACGACCAGGACGTCGTGCTGCGGGTCCGCCGGGAATAGGTCCCGATTTTTTGATGTTGAGAATTGGCAGCAGAATCATCGATTAGGCGGGACGACCCAAAAACGCGGGAAAAATGCGACATTACGGCCGAAGCCGCCTCTTGACGAGCCGATTCGCGCGCCGTTAAATATCATGTATGGCGATTTAAATCATTATTGCTGATATAGTCAGGGCGGAGGAAATGCAGGCCAAGGTCACCGTCCACGCGGGCTACCTCATTTCGGAAATCGACCCGAGGCTCTATGGCTCCTTCATCGAGCATCTCGGCCGCGCCATTTACACCGGGGTCTACGAACCGGGGCACCCGACCGCGGACGCCAGCGGCATGCGCGGCGACGTCGTCGCGCTGGCGCGCGCGCTGAACGTTCCCATCGTCCGCTATCCCGGCGGCAACTTCGTCTCCGCCTACAATTGGGAGGACGGCGTCGGCCCCAAGGAGCGACGGCCGTCCCGCCTCGATCTCGCCTGGCACACGCGGGAGACCAACGAGGTCGGCATCCACGAGTTCGCCGACTGGTGTGGCGCGATCGGCGCCGAAGTGATGTACGCGGTCAACCTCGGCTCGCGCGGCCTCAACGAGGCCCGCAACTTCCTCGAATACGCCAATCATCCCCGCGGCAGCTATTGGAGCGACCTGCGCATCAAGAACGGCCGCGTCGAGCCGTTCAACATCAAGCTCTGGTGCCTCGGCAACGAGATGGACGGCCCCTGGCAGATCGGCCACAAATCCGCCGACGACTACGGGCGGCTCGCCTGCGAGACCGCCAAGGCCTTGCGCGCCTTTGACAAATCGCTCGAGCTGGTCGTTTGCGGCTCCTCCAACGCGAAAATGCCGACCTATCCTCAATGGGAGGCGACCGTCCTAGACCA
>CAZKHF010000265.1:0-4181 GCA_964552445.1 uncultured Bradyrhizobium sp.
CGCCGAGGCTAAGGTCCTTGAGCAGGGCGAGCGTATCCGTCCGATCGCCGCCGACAAACGCCCGCGCCCATTTCGCCAGCCGTCCCGCCGGGTCGGGATATTGCTGGATGGTCAGCGCGCCGAGGTCCGTCCATTCGTCGTCCGAATAGCGAAAGGGATAGACGATCGCCGAGGCCGCGATGTCGAAGACCGGCCAAGCGGAGCCGTAAAGCTCGAGTTCGGCGACGCTGTCGATGGTCAGGCTGTCGGTCACGCCTTTAAACATGGCGGTTGCGACGGAATTGCCGAAGACGTCGTGAGCCCATGTCACTTGCGCCGCCGGAGCAATCGTCACGGCGCTCGAAATCAGTCGCAAGTCGCGGCTCTCGCGCGGGCGCAGCATCAACCGATGGGGCCCGAGGCCCACCGCCCGATGATAGCGGTACGTTGTGCGATGACGGACCGTGAGGGGGGTCATCGGCGAATCCTCGCGCCAATGGGGGCGGACGTCGTTAGTCAAACGCCTCGCCGCGAATCCGGAACGAAACGAACGCTTCGCCGCCGCAAGGCTCTCGGCGCGGCCGACGCGAGGCCAACCGCGTGCGCAAAACATAGTGTCGATATCAGAAAATATTAGATAGCCAAGGAATTTTGCTCGGATAGTTCATCGCGCAACGGCGCTTGGCGTCTTAAACACGAACGACGTGTCGATCTTGTTTCGCCATGATTTCTAACTATATACTATGAACAGGTTGGCGCGCGCCGTCGCCGGCGCGAAAATTCGTGTCGAGCGGTTTCGGCTGTTTTGCGTAAGGCGCGGAGTTCGGCGTCTGTCACACTCCTCGGCTCGCGCGATCGACGCCGCGGGAGTCGAGCCGCGCATTTCCCGCAATTGCGGCGCCGGACGCCGCCGGCAGGAGAGAAAAATGTCCAAGGGGCAAAGACGCGGCAATCGCGAAGCGCGCAAGCCGAAGGCCGCCAAGGCGCTTGTCGCGCCCCCGGCGGTGCCTTTCGCCGTCATGGGCGCGTCGGTCGCGAACCAGCCCACCAAAACACAAGCGCTGAGGCCTAAAGGAAGCGGACGGCGCTGACGCTTCCGTCGCCCGTCGGGGTTGTCGGCGCCGCGTAGCCTCGATCAGACGGCGGTGGCCAACGCGGGCGGATTCGCCAGCGCCTTCGAAGCCGATCGACGCGACGCATAAGACGCGTCGCCATGAAAGCGAGTTCAATCATGCAATATCTCGGTCGAATCGCC
This sequence comes from uncultured Bradyrhizobium sp., assembly GCA_964552445.1. Taxonomy (GTDB): domain Bacteria; phylum Pseudomonadota; class Alphaproteobacteria; order Rhizobiales; family Beijerinckiaceae; genus Roseiarcus. The sequence goes on from CAZKHF010000265.1 coordinate 1,235, forward strand.
GGTAGCGGCCTGTTGATGCGCGACGGCAAGACCGTCGCCCGCGCCTCCTACGACTTTGAGGGCTACAGCAGGCCACGGGGCGTCGTCGTTAGCTCTGGAGAGATCAACCTATCCCCCGCCGACCTCAAGACTGTCTTCGGCCGGCTCGGCGTTCAGCTGCGCACCGATGACGGCCGGCTGCTTGATTTGCGGTTCTCCGATAAGGAGCTTCGCTACGCAGACGACGTGGCTCACGTCGAAGTGACCGGAGAGTTGCCGCGTTCTTCGGCGGAATGGCGCGGCGGACCGCCCGAAGCGGCCGACCCGCGCCACGTCGGGGCGTAGCCTATAAACGCGCCGCATCAAGTCGCAGCGAGCCGCCCGTGCCGAACGCGCAGCGACCGGGGACGCGCGCGTCTCTAGCCCAAGGTGACGCGAACGCAGCGGACGGCGCCGTCGTCGGCAAGCCGCAGCCGCAACGGCCGCTGCGAAATTTCAACCCCCCGATCTCCGCGACGCGAACGCCCCGGCTGACCCAGGCGGAATTGTCGACGACGATTTCTTAACGCGCGGAATGCCGCCGAACAGCCATCGTGGACGTCGACCACGCTTTGGGAATGCAGGAGTCGAGACGCAAGAAGGGGCGCCGCGAATGCGCAGCCCGAGCATCCTCTTCGACGGCCCCGCGCGTTGCATCCAACCCGCCGAGCCCGTGCGCCATCTCCAGCCGCCGCGCCCGAGAGCGCGGCCCCGGATCGCGCGATCGAATCGCTACGGCGTTCCGCGTTCGCCGCTAAGCCGAGCGGCTCGCCGTCCGTCGAGAGCGACGATCGCCCGCGCCGCCATCAGGCGCGCTCGGTTCCGCTAGGAGCGCGATGGTCGGCGGCAGGGCGCGGCGACGATGGGGCGAAGTCGGATTCTTCTTCCCCATCGCAGGTTTATGGCGCGCCTGGTTGGCCCGTCGCCGCGCATATTCCCGCCTTTATAAGGCTATAAGGCGATCAATAATCCATCCCGCCCATGCCGCCGCCGGGCATTGCCGGCGCTTCCTTCTTCGGCCTTTCCGCGACCATGGCCTCGGTGGTGATCATTAGACCGGCGATCGACGCGGCGTCCTGAAGCGCGATCCGCACCACCTTGGCCGGGTCGACGATGCCGGCGCCGAGCATGTCGACATATTGCCCGCCCTGGGCGTCGAATCCGTAGGTCTGCGAACTGTTCTTCAGGATATTTCCCACGACGATCGAGCCCTCGGCGCCCGAATTCTCGACGATTTGACGGATCGGCGATTCGAGGGCCTTGAGGACGATGTTGATGCCGGCCTGCTCGTCGGCGTTCTCGCTCTTGAGCTTGGCGAGCGCGGCCTTGGCGCGCAGGAGCGCGACGCCGCCGCCGGCGACGATGCCCTCTTCGACCGCGGCCTTGGTGGCGTTGACCGCGTCGTCGACGCGATCCTTCTTCTCCTTGACTTCGACCTCGGTGGAGCCGCCGACGCGGATCACCGCGACCCCGCCCGACAATTTCGCCAAACGCTCTTGAAGCTTCTCCTTGTCGTAGTCCGAGGTCGTGTCCTCGATCTGCGACTTGATCTGGGCGACGCGCGCCTCGATGTCGCTCTTCTTGCCGGCGCCGTCGATGATCGTCGTGTTGTCTTTTTCGATGCGCACGCGCTTGGCCCGCCCCAGCATGTCGAGCGTGACGTTCTCGAGCTTGACGCCCAGGTCCTCGGCGATCAGGCCGCCCGCGCAAAGAATCGCGATGTCCTCGAGCATGGCCTTGCGCCGGTCGCCGAACCCGGGGGCCTTGACCGCCGCGACCTTGAGGCCGCCGCGCAGTTTGTTGACGACCAGGGTCGCCAGCGCCTCGCCGTCGACGTCTTCGGCGATGATCAGCAGAGGCTTCGCCGCCTGCACGACCATCTCGAGGATCGGCAGCATCGCCTGAAGCGAAGACAGTTTCTTCTCGTGAATGAGGATATAGGGGTCCTCCAATTCGACGACCATCTTTTCGGCGTTGGTGACGAAGTAGGGCGAGAGGTAACCGCGATCGAACCGCATGCCCTCGACGACGTCGAGCTCGGTTTCGGCGGTCTTGCCTTCCTCGATGGTGATCACGCCCTCGGCGCCGACCTTCTTCATCGCCTTGGCGATCATCTCGCCGATCGACTTGTCGCCATTGGAGGCGATCGTGCCGACTTGGGCGATCTCCTCCGACGACTGCACCTTCTTGGCGCGGCGCTCGATGTCGTTCACCACCGCCGTCACCGCGACGTCGACGCCGCGCTTCAGGTCCATCGGGTTCATGCCGGCGGCGACGAGCTTGAGGCCCTCGCGCATGATCGACGCGGCCAGGACGGTTGCGGTCGTCGTGCCGTCGCCCGCAAGATCGTTGGTCTTAGAGGCGACTTCGCGCACCATTTGCGCGCCCATGTTTTCGAACTTGTCCTCGAGTTCGACTTCCTTGGCGACAGTGACGCCGTCCTTGCTGATGCGCGGCGCGCCGTAGGACTTGTCGAGAATGACGTTGCGGCCCTTGGGACCGAGCGTCACCTTGACGGCGTTATTGAGAATTTCGACGCCGTGCAGCATGCGCTCGCGCGCGTCGGTGGAGAATCTTACGTCTTTGGCGGACATGGTTTTGTTCCAATGTTTGAGAGGCGGGCGGCGTCGTTCAGGCGCCCTTCTTGGCGTGGGTCGCGCGTTCGATCACCCCTAGGATGTCGGATTCTTTCATGATCAGGAGATCTTCGCCGTCGATCTTGACCTCGGCGCCGGACCACTTTCCGAACAGCACGCGATCGCCCGCTTTGACTTCGAGCGCAACCAGCTTGCCGTTTTCGTCCCGCGCGCCAGGTCCGACGGCGATAACCTCGCCTTCTTGCGGCTTCTCCTTGACGGTGTCGGGAATGAGGATGCCGCCCTTCGTCTTGTCCTCGCCCTCAATGCGGCGGATCACGACGCGGTCGTGC
>CAZKHF010000266.1:0-2418 GCA_964552445.1 uncultured Bradyrhizobium sp.
TCCTTGTGCAGGCCGTAGGCGCGCGCGTGATAGCAGCGCATCGACAGCGACAGCGGCTGGCGGCCGAAGACAAGCGCTTCGGTCTCGACCGGACTGTGGCGGGCGAGCGTCGCGATCGCCTTGGCCGACAGCTCGACCGGCGGCGCGATCCGCGTCGCGCCGCGCGCGACCAGGAAGTCGATCGTCGCCTCGTTGAACGCGTTGATGAAGGGGCCGGCGACGAACGGCTTGCCGGCGATGAGCTTGACGCTGGCGACGTCGTTGGCCTCGATCAGCGCGTCGCCGCCGCAGCGCTCGGCGATCTCCGCCATCTCGCGGTCGGTGGTGACGAGCGCCAGGGTGGAGAACACCACCTGCTTGCCCGCGGCGGCGAGCCGCGCGGCGATCGCCGGCAAATCGTCGACGAAGAACGGCTCGCGCTTCGAGCACACGACCTCGCCGATATAGACGCAGTCGAACGGCGCCTCGTCGGCGACGCGGAAATAGAAGTCGCGCCGCCGCTCCGGCTTCCAGTTGTAGAGGATCGGCCCCAGCGTCAGCGCGCTCATCGCCAGCCTTTCTTGTAGGCGCTGAGCGTCACCTTGCCGCCCTCGGCGATGATGGCGAGCGCGCCGACCGCCGCCGGGGCCTCCTCGCCGCGCGCCAGCGCGTCGAGGGTGGCGCGGAACGCGGCCACCACCTGGGCGACGTAGGCGCGGCTGCGCTGGCGGCCCTCGATTTTCAGCGCCGTGACGCCCGCCGCCTTCAGCTCCTTGAGGATCGAGGCGGCGTTGAGCCCGACGGGCTCCTCGAACAGATACGAGGGCTCGCCGCGCACGACCAGCCGGCTCTTGCACGGCGTCGGATAGGCGGCGTTCTCATTTCTGGCGTAGCGGTTGGTCATGACCTCGCCGAGCCGCGACACCATGAATTCGCCTTCCTCGCGATAGGAGACGAACTCGGCCGGCGCGCAGGCGCCGTCGCTGCTCGGCGAGCAGCCGGTGATGTAGGACGAAAGGAAGCAGCGGCCTTCGACCATCGTGCCGAGGCTGCCGAAGGCGAACACTTCGGCCTCGATCTTCATGCGCGCGATCAGCGCCGCGACCTCCTGCACCGACAGCACGCGCGGCAGCACCACCCGGCTGACGCCGAAGTTCTCGCGGTAGAAGTCGATCGACAGCGGGTTCGAGGCCGCCGCCTGCACCGACAGGTGGCGGCGCAGCTTGGGATGGCGACGCGCAGTGTAATCGAGCAGGCCGATGTCGGCGAGGATCACGGCGTCCGCGCCGCAATCGGCGGCGGCGTCGACCGAGCGCCGCCAGGCGTCGACCTGGCCGGCGCGGGGGAAGGTGTTGACGGCGACCAGCACCCGCCGGCCGCGCGCGTGGGCGTAGGCGACGCCTTCGGCGAGCTCGGCGACGTCGAAGTTGAGCCCGGGGTAGTTGCGCGCGTTGGTGCAGTCGCGGAAGCCGCAATAGACCGTGTCGGCGCCCGCGTCGATCGCCGCGCGCAACGCCGCCGGCGTGCCCGCCGGGCACACCAGCTCGAGATAGGTCGGGTCTCTCACGCGGGCTGCCCTTCCTCGCGCCGCCGCCGCTGCGCCTCGATCTTGGCGAGGCGGGTCTTCACCGCCTCGATCTCGGCGCGCAGCGCCTGGTTTTCGGCCGCCGCGGCGTCGTCGGCCGGCGGTCTTTCCTCCGCCCCGGCCGTCGCGCGGATGAGGCCGCGAAGCCGTTCGGCGCGGCCTTCCCAGCGCAGCGCCGCGGCGCGGACGAAGCCCTTCAGCGGGCCGAACAGCGAGGCGGCCTCATCGAGCACGCTGATCGTCTCGCGATCGAGGACGTTGCGCAGCGTGACGATGGCGGCGGTGTCGCCTTCGACGACCAGGGCGCGGGTGAAGAACAGCGCGTCGCCGTCGATGCGGCCTTCGAGTAGCGCCAGCAGCGCGTCGAGCGAGCCCTTGACGCATGTGTCGGCCGGCGGATCGTCGGCGCGCGCGAGCTTCAGCGACGGCGCCGGGCCGCCGAACTGGAGCCGAAAGCGGCGCGAGCAATCCGTAAGCTCGAAGCGGATCGCGGTCGGGCGGCTGGAGTCGAGGACGCGAAAGAGGTCGCGATGGTGGGCGCGCATGCGGCCGAGCAGGGCGGCCGCGCCGAGCTCGACCAGCGGCGACGGCGTCGCCACCATCAGGCCGCGCGCCAGGATCGTCGGAAACTCAGCCTCTTCCATCGCCTCGCGCCCCGCCGAGCGTCTTCCCGCCGCGCCGAGCGGCGGCCTTGTCGCGTCCGCACCATAGCGCATTTTCGCCTAAGGCATTGATGTGCGTCAACGTAGGCAAACCCGCCGAGGTCGTAAGCGCCTGAGCGACAATCGAAATCGCCTGGTCGCGGCGAGCCGACGCGGCGATCGCGCCCGGCGCCCGACGAGGTCGGCGGGAAG
>CAZKHF010000266.1:2518-4174 GCA_964552445.1 uncultured Bradyrhizobium sp.
CCGGCCGTCGGGAGCGGCCTTGATCTCGCCGGCGCAGGCGAGACCGCGAATCGGCGTGGAGGCGCCGGGAAGCGCGACGGTCAGCGGGCCAATCGAGACCGGCGGGGAGGACGTCGGCTGGCGGGAGGGAGGTCTCCAGCGTCGCGCCGCCGGCGTTGTCCCAATCGATCGCGCCGCCGCGCTCGAGCGCAAGCCGTCGCGCGAGGTGTCTTTTGTAGAGGTCGTTTCTTATTCAGGTCGTCTTATTCAGGTCGGTGGCGAATCGCGGCTTGCGGATTCAGACGTCCAAACGGGCATAATGCGAGCGCGCGGCTCGCGAAAGGAGATCTTTCGGTCGGCGAAAGTTTCTCTTGCCAAAGCAGGAAAGTTGCGCTTTCGTGAGCGGCATGAGCAAAACCCTCAGCGCCGCCATGAAGGAAGCGCTCGACCGGGCCAGAGAGGTCGCCGGCGGCTCGGCCGAGCTGGCGCGCCGGCTCTCGGCCGAGGGGCCGCGAATCAGCTCGCAGGCGGTTTCGCAGTGGAAGCGCGCGCCCGCCGACCGCACCGCCGCCATCGAGCGCGCGACCGGCGTGCCGCGGGCCGAGCTGCGCCCCGACCTGTGGGGCGAGGTCGAGAAATCAGAGGTCGAGGCGCAAGAAGGACGGGCGAGGATGGCGGACGCAGAGGGGACGGCGAGCCGGAGCTTCGGCGGCTCGACGGGCGCTAAAGAGCATTACATCATCGTCGAGGCGACGCCCGAGCTTTGCTTCGCCGATCAGCTCGCCGAGATCGAGCGCCGCTACGCGGCGGCGCGCGCCGCGCTCGGGCTTAAGCCGGCGAGCGCGATCTTCCGCCGGGTGTTCCTCAGCGACGCGATGAATCAGGCCGAGGGCGTGCGCGAAAGCGGCCTGTTCGGCGAGGCCGAAGAGGGGCCGGTGGCGGTGTCGATCGTGCAGCAGCCGCCGGCGGGCGGCGCCAAGATCGCGCTGCTCGCCTACCACGTCGCGCGCGACGCGCCGATCGTCAAACGCCGGCTGGGGCACAACCACACGCTGGTCGAGATGGGCGGACGGCGCCATCTGTGGAGCGCGCGCATGTGCTCGGCGGCGGACGTCTGGCCGTCCTCGGCGGCCGACCAGACGCGCGAAGCGTTTCGCGACCTGACCGGGGGCTTGGCCGGCCAGGGGGCGACGTTGCGCGACCATTGCGTGCGTACCTGGATCTACATCCGGGACGTCGACGTCTTCTATCAGGACATGGTGAAGAGCCGCGTCGAGCTGTTCCGCCGCGAGGGGCTGACCGGCGACACCCATTTCATCGCCAGCACCGGCATCGAGGGCGCCTGCGCCCACCGTTACGATCTTGTGGTGATGGACGCTTATTCGGTTCCCGACCTGGCGTCCGAGCAGGTCTCCCACCTCAACGACTTCGATCATCTTTGCGCGACCAAGGACTACGGCGTCACCTTCGAGCGGGCGACGCGCGTCGTCTACGGCGACCGCGCGCATATCTTCATCTCCGGGACGGCGAGCATCGACGGCGAAGGCTGGGTCGTCCACCCCGGCGACGTGCTCAAGCAGCTCGACCGGGCGCTGGAGAACGTCGAGGCGCTGCTGCGCGACGGCGGGGCGAGCCTCGCCGACATGACGCACTTGATCGTGTATTTGCGCGACCGCA
>CAZKHF010000267.1:0-4165 GCA_964552445.1 uncultured Bradyrhizobium sp.
GAATCGAGCTGGCGATCACTCTCACGTCTTTAAGTCCTCAAGGCTGGGCGCGGAGCCGCGGAGGCGGTTTTCCCTCCCTCCGGCGCAAATGCGGCGGCACCATACTGATTTTCGCGGCAAAGGCCAGCGGGCAGAGGCGGCGGCGGGGGGAATTTCGGCAGAGGGGCGCGAAAGGGAGTCGTGGGGCAGTTTGAATGGCCGCTTTGCGACCATCATGGCCGGTCTCGGCCAATGAGGCGGTTCTCGAAAGCGGATGCGATGCCGGCGAGGCACTTTCGGAGATTGTTCTTTTCGATTACAATTTCGTGCAGATACATACGACGCTGAAAGTCACGTTAGCGATGGCGGCGGCCGTTGCGGCGAATGGATGCTATGCCGTTCTTCACAATTACCCGGTAATCCGTCCGATGATTGCCTATCGACTGGTTTCTCGACGTTTTGCTTTCGATCCGCTTTCGAGCGGCGCTCGTAAATTTGGCGGTCTGTGGAATCCCAAAGGAGTCGACGTATTATATACCGCAGGCAGTAGAGATGACGCGGTTCGTGAAGTTATGGCGCAGTCATTTCTACCGCTTGCGACGTATAATAGGTCTATCTTCGACTTTATCCTAGTTTCGCTTGACATATCCGCTGTAAGTTTTCGAGGTTTGACGACCACTGAAATGTCCAGATTGCGACAAGGTTCTGATCGTTCCATTAACGAACGTATTGGCGAAGAATGGGTTGTATCACAAGAGACTTGTGCTTTGGTTGTCCCCTCTACCAGGAATCCGGACGGGGTTTACATATTGCTTAATCCTAGTCATATTGAATTTTCTAGGGTGAACATTGCACAAGTTGTTAGTCTGAGACTTAATGAGAGAGGCAGTGAGGACCCGACAGACAATTTTGCGTTGTATGGGTTTGTAAATAAACGCGGCGTCTTTGATGCTAAGGTAGGTGGCAGCATAATTGCCCAGATTGACACAGACCGAACAACATTCGATGTGTTTATCTCGCATTCGTCAAAAGACAAAGAGTCAATTGCTCTACCTCTTTATGAGAGTATGAAGGCAAAAGGTCTCTCTCCGTGGCTTGACAAAGCTAATATTGTGTGGGGGGATAGCGTCAACGCGAAAATAAGTCAAGGATTGACAAATTCAAGATTTATTCTAGTAGTCATAACGAGGAATTTTGTAGAAAGTCAATTTTGCCTCGCAGAGTATAGATCAGCTTGCGCGACTGAAATGAGTGATGGATCGACGCGTTTGTTGCCACTAGTGTGCGCAGGCAGTGAGGAGGAAAGGCGCTATATATTTCGACAACTCCCATTGTTGAAAGATAGGCTCTATGTGAATTGGTCGGGCGATCCCGAAGAGGTTGTGACCAAGCTCCTAGAGAGAATCCTCCTTTGAATTATCTCTTTGAAATCGCTATGTGGGCGGAGGCGCGCTTCGGCATGGGGCCCGGACGTCGATCGACGTTGGCCGCTTTCAAGAGATTGATGGCTTAGCACCTCCAAGCGTGGCGCGCTGCTTCTTGTCCCGGGTCTTATCGGGATCTTCGATCGCCTCAACCGACTCGATGTATTCGGCAATATACTCCGGCGGCAGACCGTGTTCCCTGGCGCCGGCGAGAACAAAATCCTTGTACCAGCTATAAGGTTTGAGGCTGTCGTCGATGTAGTCGGGGGTGGCGAGATAGGTAAGGACCTTCCGCCTGCGACCCTTGTCGTTGATGACAGTGACCATCGCGTGCTCGTAGCCGTTGCCGACGCCTTCGGCCTTATCCAGCTTGGCGCGCTCGGCAGGATCGAAGCTGAACAGGACTCCGATCACGCTATCGTCGTTGCCACTGGCAAATGCGTCGCACTTCCCGGACTTGTCCGTGCTGCGCTTATGGAAGCGCAGGGCATGGCCCGGCAGGGTAGCAATGCCGAGCGGCTTGCAGCTTCGCATGCGCTTGCGCAGGCGGGCGGTCGACATGTTGGACCCGTAGGCAAAATAGACGACCGGCTCCGGCGGCCCGGTCTCTGTTTTCTTCAGCGGCTCGATCGGCGGATCGCCAGGCTTCCGGATCGTGCGTAGCGGAACTGTCATGATGCCGTGCTCGTCGGATTCTTTGCCTTCGCGAGTGATGATGGGCTGTCCATCCTCGATGTCGAGGATTGGGACGGGCCTGCCGGTCCATCCGCAGTCGGCGCAGCGCGGTCGTTCCCAGACTACGCCCGGTGCTGCGGTATTTTCGCCCTGTTCGGGTTCGAGATGCGGCGAGCCGCAGTTCGGGCATTCCCTGGGCACACCGCGCAACTCAAGAAGGATCAATGAACTCGCCATGCCGACGGCGTGCTGGATCAACGAGTGCGCCATGTCAGCATCAATCCAGGTGGCCGAGTTTGAATGTGTCAGCCAGTTGGAAAACGTCCAAGCAGACTCGAGCGCACCCTTGAGGGCACCGCGACGCTCTTTGTTGGTGTCGCCAGGTAGAAGATCGTTGCAGATGATCTCCGTCCACGCGCGGAAGTTCGCACGCTGTGGCGGCGTGTCGGTCCATACTGCCGCGTCCTGCGCGACGCCGATCAGTTCGACTAGCACCTCCCGGCAGCGAACGCCGACGGCCTGATAGTCGGCGAGGTTCTGCGCCTGTGTCACGGCAGTGCCGGCTTCTTCCATCTTCTCGTAAACGGCGCCGAATGGGAGGACGCGTAAATCGTCTTTTTGTTGTTCTTCGGTACGCGGGATGCGGAGAATCAGGCCAATATGGAAAGTCAGAGCAAGGTCCATATTTGGAAACTGCTCCTGAGAGTAGAGATTTGTGCCGCCCGTGATGACCCACCAGCGATCTTTGTTGGTGTGAATGTCCCACACGTCATGGCGCGTGTTCAGGACAGCCTCCGAGTAGACCTTCTGCATGAAGGTCACTTCGAGGTCAGGGGCCTGCCATTCAAAGTATTCACGAACTTCCTCGATCTCCTCTTCGGTCGCTTTCAACATGATCGGCTCCCGCGATGGGCTCACCACACCGCACCTGCAAAGGGTTTGCGAAAGCCCCACCAATAGTCCGATGTCGCTGACCTTTCAAAATCCGGCACGGCAACGCAGGATGCCCGCCTTGGGTCAAAGTTGAGATGTTGTGTCCACCGGGTATAGCGTTCGCTGTCGCTTGCGGGCTGGCGAAAGTCGCCCATCTGCCCGCGGCCAGCGACCGTGTTTCAGACTGACCCTCAACCCAAAAGGCCCACCCTAGCGCGCCTCGGCGAATCCGATTACCACCGAACCCGCCTTGACCTCCGCCTCGCCCTTCTGGACCCCGTCCCGCCACGCCGACCGGCGGCCGCGCTTGGCGGCGCGGGCCCGTCTCGCCGCGCTCGTGCGCAGCCATTTCGCCGACGAGGGCTTCCTCGAGGTCGAGCCGGCGGCCTTGCAGGCCTCGCCGGGGGCCGAGGCCCATCTGCACGCTTTCGCCACGTCGATGATCGGCCCGGACGGCGTCGCCCGCACCGCCTATCTCCACACCTCGCCGGAATTCGCGATGAAGAAGCTGCTGGCGGCGGGCGAGCGGCGGATCTTCGCGCTGTCGCGGGTGTTCCGCAACCGCGAGCGCGGCGCGCTGCATGCGCCGGAATTCACCATGTTCGAGTGGTATCGCGCCGGCGCGCTGCTCGAGGCGCTGATGGCCGACTGCGCGGCGACCCTGCGGCTGGCGGCGGAGGCGGCGGGGACGCGCGTCTTACGCTGGCGCGGCCGCGAGGCCGACCCGTTCGCGCCGCCGGAGCGGCTGACCGTCGGCGACGCCTTCCGCCGGCACACGGGCGTCGATCTCTTCGCCTCGCTGCCGGCCGACGGCGGCGGCGCGCCCGACCGCGACATTCTCGCCCGCCAGGCGGCCGAGATCGGCGTGCGCGTCGCCGGCGACGACACCTGGTCGGACGTGTTCAGCCGCATCCTCTCCGACCGCATCGAGCCGCGGCTCGGCCTCGGCCGGCCGACCTTCCTCACCGACTATCCGGTTTCGCAGGCGGCGCTGGCGCGCGTCTCGCCCGCCGACCCGCGCGTCGCCGAGCGCTTCGAGCTCTACGCCTGCGGCGTCGAACTCGCCAACGCCTTCGGCGAGCTGACCGATCCCGTAGAACAGCGCCGCCGCTTCGAGGAGGAGATGGCGGTCAAGCGGCGCGTCTACGGCGAGG
>CAZKHF010000268.1:0-4156 GCA_964552445.1 uncultured Bradyrhizobium sp.
TGCATCGCGGCAAGCCGGTCTACGGCATGATGGCGCAGCCGTTCACCCGCGAGCGCTACTTCGGCGACGGCGCGCGCGCGCGCGTGCGCTCGCTCGCCGTCTCGCGCGGCGACGCGCCGCCCAGCGAATGGACGACCCGCGGGTTGCGCGTCCGCGCCTGCGCGGGCCTCGCCGAAGCGACGGTGATGACCACCAACCCGTCGCTCATCCGCGCCGAGGCCGATCGACAGGCCTACGGCCGCGTCGAGGCGGCGGCGCGGCTGACGCGCTACGGCGGCGACTGCTACGCCTATTGCGCGCTCGCCGGCGGCTTCGTCGACCTGATCGTCGAAACCAATCTCAAGCCGCACGACATCGTCGCCCTGGTGCCGATCATCGAAGGGGCGGGCGGCGTGATCGCCACCTGGGACGGCGGCGATGCGGCCAAAGGCGGGCGAATCATCGCCGCCGGCGACCGGCGCGTCTACGACGAGGCGCGCCGCCTGCTGACCGCCTGAGGCTTTACTCGCTCGCCTCGATCGGCAAGTCGACGAACGGGTCGGCGCGCGCTCCCGCGCGGCGCGCGCGCGCCGGGGCGGGGGCGAGGACGCCGACGATCGCGCCAACCAACAGCCCCGCCGCGCCGGCGACCAGCGCGCCGATGAGGATCTCGCGCGGGCCCGCGCCGGCCAACGGCTTCGCGTAGCCGCGCGCGACCAGCCCCGCCAGGCTGGCGACGAAAGCGGCGATCGCCGCGAGCGACCCGCCGCTCGAAACTGCAACCAGCACCAGCGCGGGAAACACCAGCGCGAGGTCGAGGGCGAGCGCGAACACGATCGCTTGCGCCGAATCGACGGTTCGCAAGTCCGAAAGCGCGGCGGCGAGGACGACGACGACCAGCATCATCAGGCGGATGCGCGCCAGCCGCCGGCTCGCCAGCACCGCAAGCCTGGCGTAGGCGGCGGCGAGATTGACGCCCGCGGCGCGCGCCGCGCCGAGGACGCCCGCGCGCGCCAACGCGACGGCGGGCAGGAAGGTCGCCGCGCCGATCAGCGCCGCCGCGGTCGGCGAGCGCGCCGGCGCTGCGGCCGGGAAGGCGGCGAGGCCGATCGCGCCGAGCGCGAGGCCGGCGAACGAGAAGACCAGCCCGAACAGGCCCGCGCGCACGGCCCGCCGCCGCGGCGCGCCGAGCGCCGGCGCCGAGAAGGCGAACAGCGTCGCCGCGGCGAGCGCGACGGCGACGTCGAGCAGGGCGGCGGCGGTCGGACGGGTCGGCGGCCAAGCGAGCCAGTCGGCGGCGCCGAGCCAGCCGCTGGCGACCTCGGCGAGCCGCGGCGGCGCGCCGAAGCTCCACGCGAGGCCGGCGCCGATCGCCGCGATCGCCAAGGCGCCGCCGGCGCTCGCCGCGTCGCTCCACAACAGCCCTTTCAGGCCGCCCGGAACGACCGTCGCCGCCAAGAGCAGCGCGACGGCGACCTCGGCGACGCGCCGGCTGGCGCCGACCGCCGCGGCCAGCGCGTCGACCGCCGTCTCGAAGCCGGCGACGGCGAGCGCGAGGCCGATCGTCCACAGCGCCAGCGCGAAGGCGACGCGCGCCGGCGCAGCGGCGAAGCGGGTCGCCAGCACGTCGGCGAGGGCGGAGGCGTTGGCGAGCCTGAGCAGCGGGCCGACCACGAGCGCGGCCGCAGCAAGGCCGAGCGCGAGCGCCGGCCAGGGCAGGGGGCCGGCGCCGCCCCGGGTCGGGCCGAGCGCGAGGACCAGGCCGCCGACCGTCGCCGCGAAGGCGAGGCCGCCGTAGACGGGCGGCGTCGCCCGCCCTGCGGCGAGGAAATCGGCGAGCCGGGCCGTGCGATTCAGCGCGCCGATCATCGTCAGGCCGACGAAAGCGGCGAGCGGCCCCAGCGCCCGGACGAGGGGATCGGGCGCGCCGACCCGCTCCAACGTCGCCACCAGGCCGACGGCGATCAGGAACGCCGCGGCGGCGAAGGTCGCCAGGCCGTCGATGCGGTCGCGGTCGCTGGGGGAGACGGCGTTCATGAAAGGGCTCTTGGGCGAGACGCGCGGCCTCGCGCGTCGGCGCGTTTTACGCGAAGCGGGCCGTCTCGCCAATCGCCGCCGACGGCGCTACGAAGCGCCGCCGGCGTCTTGGCGGCAAGAGGGACCATGCGACGCGACCCGTTAGGACCGGCCTCCGTCCGCGACGGCCGGATCGGCTGGATCGCCGCGGCTTTGGTCGCGGCGCTCGTCGTCGCTCTGGTCCTCGGCGGCGCGGTCGACGCGCGCCGCCTCGCCGCCGCGCTGGTCGCGGCCAAAGGCTGGGCGGGCGGGCACGTCGTCGTCGCCGCGCTCGGCTATGTGGCGCTTTACGTCGTCTTCTCGGCGCTGTCGCTGCCGGGCGCCGGCGCGGTGAGCCTGGCCGGCGGCGCGCTGTTCGGCCCGTGGCTCGGCGTTCCGCTCGTCTCCTTCGCCAGCACGCTCGGCGCGACCATCGCCATGTTGATGGCGCGCCATCTTCTTCGCGGCGCGGTCGAGGCGCGGTTTCCGCAATGGGCCGGCAAGGTCGACCGCGGGGTCGCGCGCGACGGCGCGCGCTACCTATTCGCGGCGCGGTTGACGCCGTTCGTGCCGTTCTCGGCCGTCAACCTCGCGGTCGGGCTGACGCGCATGCCGACGCTGACCTTCGCCGCGGTGACCGCGCTCGGCGCGGCGCCGATCGTCGTCCTCTACGTCGTCGCCGGTCAGCAATTCGCCTCGATCGCCAGCCCTCGCGACGTGCTCAGCGCGCGCGTCGCGCTGGCGCTGCTCGCGCTCGCCGCCTTGCCGTTCGCCGCCAAGGCGATCGGCCGCCGGCGCGAGGCGCGCCGAGACGAAGCGCGACGCCGGGACTGACCGCGCCTTACGCCGTCGCGCCGAAGCGCGCTTCGAAGGCGCGGCGCAACGCGCGGTCGACCTCGGCCATCGCGGCGGCGCGGCCGAGGTCGGCGAGGCTGGTCACGCCGTAATGCGCTTCGCCGATGCCGCAGGGGACGATGCCGGCGAAGTGGGAAAGGTCGGGAGCGACATTGAGCGAGACGCCGTGGAAAGTGACCCAGCGGCGGATGCGCACGCCGACGGCGGCGATCTTGTCCTCGGCCGGCGAGCCGTCGAGGCCCGGCGGCTTGTCGGGCCGCGCGACCCACACGCCGACGCGGTCCTCGCGCGTCTCGCCCGTCACGCCGAGCTGGGCGAGCGCGTCGATCAGCCAGCCCTCGAGCGCCGCGACATAGGCGCGCGCGTCCTGGCGGCGGCGCTTGAGGTCGAGCATCAGGTAGACGACCCGCTGCCCCGGGCCGTGATAGGTGAACTGGCCGCCGCGCCCGGCGCGAAAGACCGGAAAGCGCGCCTCGAGGAGATCGGCCTGCTTGGCGCTCGTCCCCGCGGTGTAGACCGGCGGATGCTCGATCAGCCAGACGCGCTCGCCCGCTTCGCCCCGGGCGATGCGGTCGGCGCGCTGCTCCATCTCGGCGAGCGCCGCAGGATAGTCGGTCAGGCCCGGCGCGACCGTCCATTCGACCGGCGCCGAGCCGGAGGCGGGAAGGAGGCGGCTGTCAAGCGCGGCGCGGGGGCGGGGTGGAGCAGTCATCGGCGGCCAACCCATAGCGCCGCCGCCAGTCGACGTCGAGCGCGGCGGACCGCGCGCCTGCCGGTCGCGCCGGCGCTTGCGCCGACGCCGGGTGGCCTTGCGCCGGTTGGCGCGGCGCGAATGGCGCGCGGCGCGCGACGCCGCTAGGCTGCGCGCGGACTGTGGCGGCCTCGCGCGGACGGGCGCGGGGTCGGCTCCGACGAGGTTTTCGGGCTCGACGACGGGGGGCGGTCTTCGGCGCCCCGCGCGAGGGAGCGGGACAATAAGGTCCCGCTTGGAGGACGGGAGAAAGCCATGCGAATGATGGCGCGGATGCGGTTCGACACGGCGATGGCCAATGCGGCGGTCAAGAGCGGGTCGGTGGAGAAAACCTTCGCCGCCTTCATAGAGAAGGCGAAGCCGGAAGCCGTCTATTTCACGCTCGATAACGGTCAGCGCACCGGGTATTTCGTGTTTGACATGACGCAGTCGAGCACGATGCCCTCGCTGTTTGAGGACGCGTTCATGACGTTGGGCGTCGACGTGCAGCTCACGCCGGTGATGAACGCCGACGAA
>CAZKHF010000269.1:0-4150 GCA_964552445.1 uncultured Bradyrhizobium sp.
GCCGCGCGATCAAGCTGGCGATCGCCGACAACAAGATGACGCTGTCGGTCAACAATCCGGATTCGGGCTCGGCGAGCGAGGAGATCGAGGTCGACTACGACGCGGCGCCGATCGAGATCGGCTTCAACGCGCGCTACCTGCTCGACATCTCCGACCGGCTGTCGGGCGACACGGCGCTGTTCAAGTTCTCCGATTCCGGCTCGCCGACCATCATCCAGGACCGCGACGGCGCTCAGGCGCTCTACGTGCTGATGCCGCTAAGGGTGTAGGCGCGCCCGTCGACCTAAGGCATACACACTTGTTTCTTCGGACTAGCCGTCGCTCGTGCCTGATCCGTTCTCGGCGTCAAGGTCAAGCCGGCTTCGCCGGTTGCTCGCTTCGCTCGCAAACCTTGACACCCGCGCGCGGATCAGGCCTTTCGCTACCGTGAGTTTTGCTGAGCCAAGCCGGCCCTTCGGGCCGGCGGTCTCAGCAAAACTCACGGTAGCTGCTTGCGGCGTCGGAACGGCGGAGTCACCCGAAGGGCCGAAGCGAAGCGGAGGAGCCGCCGTCAGGCGGCTTGACGCCGCCGAGCCGATGCGGCCCTTCGTCGACACAAACGATGTGTGACTCCGTTAGCCCGTCGACCGCGACCAGAAGGGGCGCGCGGCTCAGGGCCTGCCCGTCCTCAGCGTCCGCAGCGTCATCGCGACGATGGTCTCGAAACGCGACGCCAGCGTCGCCGTCGCCGCGTCCTTGTCGAGCTTCAGCGCGACGGGATGGATGAAGCGGTGCGACGCGTCGAAGATCAACGACATCGCCCGGCGCCGGTCGGCCAAAGCGAAGGCGCCGGAGGCGACGCCCTCCTCCAGCACGCGCTGGATCTCCGACTGCACGCGCGCCCGGTGGCGCTGCGCGCTGGCGCGGCCCTGCGTCAGCGCGTCGATCAACAGGTCGAACAGCGCCGGATCGCTCTCGAGCTTGTGGCGATAGGCGCGGTGGACCGTCATCAGCATGTTTTCGAGCTTGTCGGGGGCGGGGTCGGCGCCCTCGGCCGCCTGGCGCAGCCGCGCCTCGATCGGGCGCAGCCACGAAGCGGTGATCTCCTCGTAGAGCGCCGACTTGGAGGCGAAATAGCGGTAGACGTTGGCGTGGGTCATGCCCGCTTCGCGGGCGACGCCGACGATGGTGGTTCTCGCCGCGCCGAACCTGCGCAGATGCGCGCGCGCGATCTCGATAATCCGCGTCTCGACGGAGTCGGCGGCGGGCTCTTGTTCCGCGTTCATTCTGTCCCCGGCGACCGGGCCATGCTCGCATGAAACGCGCGCGCGCGCCAGACTAGGTCTCGATCAGGCCGCCGAGGTCGCCCGAGGCGAGGTCTTGCGCGCCGCCGTGCGGCTCGGCGAGATAGTCGTGCGAGCGCATCTCGATCAGGCGCGAGGCGCAGCGGGCGAACTCGCGCGCCTCCGCGCCTTCGGCGGCGCGATAGAGCGCGTCCGGCTCGGCGTCGGCGGAGGCGATCAGCTTCACCTTCATGTCGTAGAGCGCGTCGACGAGGGTGATGAAGCGCCGCGCCGCGTCGCGCTCGCCGGCGGCGAGGCGAGGGATGCGGTCGACGACGATGGCGTGGAAGCGCTCGGCGAGGGCGAGGAAGTCCGGCGCGCCGAGCGGGCGGCGGCAGAGGTCGTCGAAGGAAAAGCGCGCGACGCCGTCGGCGGCCTGAGGAACGACGAGCGCGCGTCCGAGCAGCGCGATCTCGGTCGGCGCGCCGCGCGGCGCGCCCGCGAGGTTCAGGAAAGCCTTGTCCAGCGCCGCCTCGGCGCGCGCGTCGGCGGGGCAATGATAGACCGGCGCGCGCTCGAGCTTCTCCAGGCGGAAGTCGGCGCGCGCCTTCAGCTCGACGACGTCGAGCCGCTCGCCGATCAGCCTGACGAAGGGAAGGAACAGCGCGCGGTTGAGGCCGTCCTTGTAAAGCTCCTGCGGCGCGACGTTGGAGGTCGCGACCATCACCACGCCGGCGGCGAACAGCGCCGCGAACAGCCGGCCGAGGATCATCGCGTCGGCGATGTCGCGCACGCCGAATTCGTCGAAGCACAGCAGCGCCGCCTCGGCGGCGAACGCGGCGGCGACCGGCGCGATCGGATCGTCGCCGGAAACCTCGCCGACCTTGCTGAGCCGCCGCCAGCGGTGGATGCGCGCGTGGACCTCGGCCATGAAGGCGTGGAAGTGGACGCGGCGCTTGGCGGCGAGGGGCGCGGCGTCGAAGAACAGGTCCATCAGCATCGTCTTGCCGCGCCCGACGGCGCCGTGGAGGTAGAGCCCGCGTGGCGCCTCCTCGGCCTTCGCGCCGAACAGGCGCGATAGGGCGCCGCCGCGCCGGCCGGGCTTGTAGCCGGCGAGCCGCGCCGCCAGCGCGTCGAGGCGTTCGACCAGCTCGACCTGCGCCGGGTCGGCCTCGAGGCGGCCGTCGGCGACCAGGGCGCGGTAGCGGCTTTCGACGGGCGCGTCGGTCACGCGGGCTCCTTGCGGCGGCGCGAGGCGCCGCTTCTGACGAAGGGCGGCGCCTTGTAGACACGGCCGCCGGCTGCGCTTTCTCCACGGGCGACGACGCGCTCGTCGAGCGCGTCTACAAGGAGCGCTTCGGCGCAAAGCGGCGTCGACCTTAAGGAAGCCAAAACTTCCGCAGCCAAGAGGCCGTCAAGGGGCGAAGCCCGCCTTCGGCGGCGCGCCGTAGGGCGTTCGAAGAACGCCCGTTCTTCCGAACGGGCTATGGGCGCGCCCTTGACGGCCTCTCGGCTGCGGAAAAAGAAGCTCCCATGAGGTCGACGGCGCGATCGGTCGGCGGCGGAGCGGGAGGGCCGCGCGGCGGCGGCTTTCGTCATGGCTTCGCGCAGCCTCTTCACCGCGTCGCGACCACCGCGACGCCGGCGCCGATCATCACGCCGCCGGCGACGCGATTGACCCGGCGCGCGACGCGGGGCGCGCTGAGGAGCCGCCGCGCCCGCGTCGCCAGCAGCACGTGGCCGCCGATCACGGCCGCTTCGACGACGATCACGATCGCGGCCAAAGTTCCGACATTGCCGAGCGTCAGCGCCGGGCCGACCACGGCCGGCAGCAGCGCGACATAGAAGAGCGGCATCTCGGGATTGCCGAGGTTGAGCGCCACGCCTGTGGCGTAGGCGGCGACGAGGCTCCGCGGCTCGCCGGCCGGCCGCTCGTCCGCCGCCGCGCGCCACAGCGCGATCCCCATCCACACCAGATAGGCCGCGCCGCCGTAGCGCAGCGCGGTCATCAGCCCGCCCATCCTGGCCGCCGCGAGCGAGAGGCCGAACGCGGCGAGGGTGAGGAAGACCAGGACTCCGGTGACGGTCCCGAGGCCATAGGCGACGCCGGCCCAGGGACCGTGCGACACGGTCCGCGCCACGATGGTCAGGTTGTCGGGGCCGGGGCTGGCGGCGAAGACGAAGAAGGCGGCGGCGAAGGCGAGAAGGGTCGAAAGGGCCATGGCCGGGATGGTTGCGAAAGCGAATGCGTCGCCGGGCACTGTACCCGGCCGTCTCCGCGAGGGCCAGCCGCCGGACGCCTTCGCGCGGTCGGCGCCTGTCGCCCTACGCCGCGGGCGAGACCTCAGCCGAAATCCGCTCGCCCCACTCCTGTTCCGCCAGCGCGAGCTCGTAGGCGCTCTGCAAGTTGAGCCAGAACCGCGCGCTGTTGCCGAAGTAGCGGCCCAAGCGCATCGCCGTCTCCGGCGAAATCCCGCGCTTGCCGTTGAGAATGTCGGTGATGCGCCCAGAAGGCGTGCGCAACGCGAGAGCCAGCGCGTTCGCCGACAATCCGCGCGCTTCGATCTCGCGCCTGAGCACGCGTCCGGGGTGAACGATCTGCATCCTCGTCTCTCCTTTAGCGATAATCGACGATCCCGACATCCCAGGCGTCGCCGTCTCGGAAGCGAAAACAAAGGCGCCACGAACCGTTGATCGTCATGGCCCATTGGCCCTTTCTGTCGCCTGACAATCGGTGCAAGCCGACCGACTTGAGCGGGCTCAAATCGTCCGGCGAAGTCGCGGCGTTCAGCGCGGCGAGCCGTTCGATCGCGGCGTCCTCGTCCAAGCCCGAGAACCTGCTTTTGCCGTCCTCGGCGAAGCGTCGGGTCGCGCTGTTCGCCCACGTC
>CAZKHF010000270.1:0-4150 GCA_964552445.1 uncultured Bradyrhizobium sp.
TCGCCTTCATCACCCTCACCATCCTGCCGGCGATCCTGATGTTCTTGTTCGCGCAGCGCTACATCGTCGCTGGCCTCACCGCGGGCGCGGTCAAGGGGTGACGATCAGTTGATGCGCTTGCCGTCGCCGTCGAAGCGGTGCACGCGGTCCGCGCGCGGCGTGACGAAGATGTCCTGGCCGACGGCGAGAGGGTTCTCGCCGGGCAGACGGAGGGTCAGCGGACCGATCCCCTCGGCGTCGGCGTGGACGAGCGTGTCGGAGCCGAGGTGTTCGGCGAACCGCACCTTCGCCCGCCACTCGCCGGCGGTGCTCGACACGTCGGCGTGCTCGGGCCTGACGCCGATGGTCGCCGCGCCGCGCTTGGCGGCGCTCTCGCCGCGGATCAGGTTCATCGTCGGCGAGCCGATGAAGCCGGCGACGAACAAGCCGTTGGGCTTGTTGTAGAGCTCGAGCGGCGCGCCGACCTGCATCACCGAGCCCTTGTCGAGCACCACGATCTTGTTGGCCATGGTCATCGCCTCGACCTGGTCGTGGGTGACGTAGATCATCGTCGTCTTCAGCGCCTGGTGCAGCTCGCCGATCTCGACCCGCATCTGCACCCGCAAGGCGGCGTCGAGATTGGAGAGCGGCTCGTCGAACAGGAACGCCTTCGGCTCGCGCACGATCGCCCGGCCGATGGCGACCCGCTGGCGCTGGCCGCCGGAAAGCTGGCGCGGCTTGCGGTCGAGATAGTCGGTCAGGTTGAGCGTCGCCGCCGCCTTGCTGACCTTGCGTTCGATCGCCTCCCGCTTCTCGCCGGCCATTTTCAGGGCGAAACCGATGTTGTCGCGCACGCTCATGTGCGGATAGAGCGCGTAGGACTGGAACACCATCGCCAGCCCGCGCTTCGCCGGGCCGACCTCGCTAACGTCCTCGCCGTCGATGAGAATCCGTCCCGCGGTGAGGTCCTCGAGGCCGGCGATGAGGCGCAGCAGCGTCGACTTGCCGCAGCCCGACGGCCCGACGAACACCGCGAACTCGCCGTCGTCGATGGCGAGGTCGACGTCGTTGATGACGCTGACCGCGCCGAACGCCTTGCGCACCGCTTGCAGTTGGATCGCGCCCATCGCCGCTCGTCCTCCGCGCCCGCCGATTCCGCCCTTTCCTTCCGCGTCGTTCCGCGACCGCCCGGCGACGCGGCGACGCGCGTTTTCGTAGCGCATCGACGCGGCCGATGACAGAGCAAACCTGTCGCGAAGCCGCGAGCGACCGGGCCAAGCGGGTCATTCGGCTCGCTCGCTATCCTTTTGCGATCCGCTCCGCCAATCGCGCGGTCAGCCGCGTCAGAGCGGGCGAGCGATCGTTGCGATCGAGCGTCACTTGGATGAGCGAATAGCTTTGCGCGTTCGCCTTCGCCTGCTGGAGCGCGGCGGACATTTCGCGCTCGGTCGCGACCTTGAGGCCGAGCCCGGCGCCCAGCACCTCGGGAATGCGGGCGTAGCGCCAGCGATGGACGTCGTTGAAGGCGCCGTCGAGCATCGGCCGCTCGGTGCCGTAGCCGTCGTTGTCGAGGACGACGACGATCGGGTTCATCCCGTAGCGGGCGATGGTCGACAGCTCCATGCCGGTCATCTGAAAAGCGCCGTCGCCGACGAGCACGAGCGGCCGCAGGTTCGGCGCGGCGGCGGCGACTCCGACCGCCGCAGGCACCGCGAATCCGAGCGAGCAATAGTAGGCCGGCGCCAGGAAGTGCGCGCCGTCGTGGATGTAAAGATCGCCGGCGCCGAACATCGCATCGCCGGGATCGGCGATCACCGCCATGTCGTCTTCGAGGAAAGCGTTGAGCTGGGCGAACAGGCTCGCCACCGTGATCGGCCGGTCGCTCGGCGCGATCGGCGCCGGGCGCTCGGGATGGGCGAAGGGCGGAATCGCGCGCTTCGTCCACGGGCGCTCGGCGAGGCCGCGCAAGAAATCCTCCATCGAGACGCCGTCGTAGCTGCGAAAGCCGACCGACACCCGATCCTCGCCGGCGTAGACGGAAGCGCTGCGATCGATGCGCGCGGTGTAGACGCCGAGATTGATGTCGGTCATCAGCGGACCGAGCAGAATGACGCAGTCGCTGTCCTCGACATAGGCGCGCACCGCCTCGCCCCCCATCGCGCCTTCGTAGACGCCGAGATAGGCGGGATCGGATTCGGGAAAGACCGACTTTCCCCCCAGCGTCGAGGCGACGGGAATGCCGGTCGCGTGGGCGAATTCGAACAGCGCGTCCTGGAGGCGGAAGCGATGCAGCTCCACGCCCGCGACGATGACCGGACGCGCGGCCGAGACGATCCTCTCGGCCGCCTCGGCGAGCGCAAAGCGCAGCGCGTCGGCGTCGCTCGCCTTGACCGGCAGCGCGCGGCCGCGTCCGGGGACGATCGTAGCGGCGACCATGTCGCGCGGCAGCTCGATGTAGACGGGCCGGCTGTGACGGCGGGCGAGCGCCAGCGCCCGGTCGATCTCGTCCGCCGCCGCATTGGGGTCGTTGAGGACCGCGGTGGCGACCGTGATCTCCGCGAATATCTTTTGCTGGCTGTCGAAATTCCTCACCCGATGGTGGATGAGGCCATTGGTCGCCTGCTCGGCGACGCCTGGCGCGCCGCTGATCGCCACCACCGGCGAGCGCTCGGCGAAGGCCTGCGCCACGGCGTTGACCACCTTGAGGCCGCCGACCGTATAGGTGACGCAAGCCACGCCGAGGCCGCGCAGCCGGGCGTAGGCGTCGGCCGCGAAGCCGGCGCCCTGCTCGTCGCTGGTGTTGACGATCTTCAGCGGGCCATCCTCAAGCTTCTTGAAAAAGGAAAGCACGAAGTCGCCCGGCACGCCGAAGACATGGCCGACGCCCTCTTCCGCCAGACGGCGGATCAGATAGTCGCCGATCGTCTCGCTCGGCGGCGGGCTTTTCCCTCGCGCCGCCAGCGACAACCCCTGATCGCCGCCGATCGCGACGGAAGCGGAACTCGCCATGCGCTATTTCCTTCCCTCTCGAAGTCGGACGCGCCGCCCTTGCTCCGCGACGCCGAACCAAGGCTTGCGCACTCCGATCGCCGACCTTTAGTCGGAGGCGCAGCCACAGACATCTGGCGAGGCCCTGCGCCGCCGCCCCGCTCGCCATGACTTTCGCGCGGACCCGGCCGCCCCGATGATCGATTTCGCCGGCGCCCCAAACGCCGCGCCGATCGTCTGAAATCCGGCGGTCGGGCGTCTCGCATCCCATAGTGAGAAGAGCGGTCGCGGCGAGTCAAGCGCGTCCGCGCGTCGCGCCGCCGGAGCGTGGTCGAAGCTGGAGCATCTGCGATTGCGAGAGAAGGCGGCGCCCCGCGCGGCGAGACGGCCGAGCGGCGGCGCGCTGAGACGAGAGCCCTCGTTCAGGCCCTGTCGGAGTTCAGAGAGACGTTGGCGGACTGCGGAGGCGCCCGCGTCTTCGCCGCCGGCGGACGGAGCGCGGTCCGCTGGCGGCGAAGGAAGGTCCTGGCGCGGGCTTCCTCCCTCAGGCCTCGATCTTGGGCTTCACCAGGCGCAGGAGGACGGCGGTGACGATCGTGCCGACCACCATGGCGATGAGATAGCCGCCGAGGTTGGTGACCGCGTTGGGGATCGGCAGGACGAACGCGCCGCCATGGGGCACCTTCAACTCGCAGCCGAGGCCCATCGAGATCATGCCGGCGATCGCCGAACCCACCATCAGCGACGGGATCACGCGCAACGGATCCTTGGCCGCGAAGGGAATGGCGCCTTCGGTGATGAAGGAGAGGCCGAGAAAGAAGGCCGCGTTGCCGGCCTCGCGCTCGTCCGAGGTGAAGCGATCGGCGAACAGCTTGGTGGCCAGCGCGAGGGCGAGCGGCGGGGTCATGCCGGCGACCATCGCGGCGGCCATCGGGCCGTAGACGGCGTTGTCGACGGAGGCGATGAGGCCGGTGGCGAAGGCGTAGGCCGCCTTGTTGACCGGCCCGCCCATGTCGAAGGCCATCATGCCGCCGATGATCGCGCCGAGCACGACCGCGTTGGCGGTCTGCATGCCCTTAAGCCACACGGTCATGGCGGCGAGCGCGCCGGCGACCGGCTGGCCGATGACGTAGATCATCAACAGGCCGACGATGGTCGCGCCGAGCAGCGGCAGGATCAGCAC
>CAZKHF010000271.1:0-4137 GCA_964552445.1 uncultured Bradyrhizobium sp.
GCTCTTGTTGAGCTGGCGCCAGTCGGTGTCGATCATCGGCCGCTGCTCGGCCGCGTCGATGCGCTGGCGCATCGCGTCGATGCGGTCGGGGTCGTCGACATAGACCTCGATGACGTTGGCCTGGCCGTCGAGGTTGAAATAGGCCTGCGCTTCGGCGAGCGGCATGAAGACGAAGGTGCCGTCGAAGGTCGCCATGCCGATCTGGAAGATCGCCGCGACGCGATAGGCTTTCATGCGCGGGGTGACGCCGAAAGGCGTCTGCGCGCCGCGCGGCGAGATCAGCGAGATCTTGTCGCCGATCCGGAGGCTCAGGTGCTCGGCGAGCTTGGCGCCGATCGCCACCCCCTGCCCGGCGTCGAAGCCGTCGAGCGAGCCCTGGACGATGCGCTCGCCGACGCCCGGCAGCCGTCGCAGGTCGGCCTCGCGCACTCCGCGCGCCAGCACCCCCGAGGAGCCATAGGGCGAGGAGGCGAACGCCTGGCCCTCGACCAGCGGCAGCGCCAGCTTCACCCCCGAAACCTCAGAAACCCGCTTCGCCACCGCGTCGTAGTCGGTGAGCGGCGTGTCGACGCCCTGAAGGAACATGTGGCCGTTGAGGCCGATCATCTTGTCCATCAGGTCGTGGCGGAAGCCGTTCATCACCGACATCACCACGATCAGCGCGGCGACGCCGAGGGTGATGCCGAGGAACGAGAAGCCGGCGGTCACCGACATCGACCCGCGCGCGCGCCGCGCCCGCAGGTAGCGAAAGGCGATCATCCACTCGAAGGCCGCGAACGGCCGCGCCGCCGGCGGCGGCGACGCCGGCGCGACGGCGGCTTCGAGCGCGGAGGCGGTCATGGCGGACCTCGCCGTTCCCCTTCTCCCCGCTTGCGGGGAGAAGGTTGGGATGAGGGGCGGGGACGCAAGAGCGCCCCGCGATCAAACGCGACCAGCCCCTCACCCCCGCCCTCTCCCCGCTGGCGCGGGGCGAGGGAGTGGGAAGCGCCGCTCACGCCGTTCCGCCCAGCTTGTCGATCGCCGCGTCGAGGCCGACCAGCTCACGCTCGCCGGTGCGGCGGTTCTTGATCTCGACCTTGCCCTCGGCGAGGCCCTTCGGCCCGACGATCGCCTGTTGGGGCAGGCCGATGAGGTCCATGACGGCGAATTTCGCGCCCGGCCGCTCCTCGCGGTCGTCGTAGAGGACGTCGACGCCGCGTTTCGTCAGCTCGGCGTAGAGGCGCGCGCAGGCGCCGTCGCAGGCGGCGTCGCCGACCTTGAGGTTGATCAGGCCGACGGCGAAGGGCGCGGCGGCCTTGGGCCAGATCATGCCCGCGTCGTCATGGTTGGCCTCGATCAGCGCCGCCGCCAGCCGGCTGGGGCCGATGCCGTAGGAACCCATGTGCACGGGACGCTCCTTGCCGTCGGGGCCGCTGACCACCGCCTTCATCGGCGCTGAATACTTCGTCCCGAAGTAGAAAATATGGCCGACCTCGATGCCGCGCGCCGAAACCCGCGCCTCCGGCGCGATTCTTTCGAACGCCGCGGCGTCGTGACGCTCCGAGGTCGCCGCGTAGAGCGAGGTCCAGCGGTCGAACACCGCCTGCATCGCTTCGACGCTGTCGAAGTCGATCGTCTCCGGCGGCGGCGCGAAGCCGAGATAGTCCTTGTGGCAGAACACCTCGCTCTCGCCGGTGTCGGCGAGGATGATGAACTCGTGGCTGAGGTCGCCGCCGATCGGCCCGCTGTCGGCGAGCATCGGGATGGCGGTCAAGCCGAAGCGCGAGAAGGTGCGCAGGTAGGCGGCGAACATCTTGTTGTAGGCGTGGCGCGCGCCCGCCGCGTCGAGGTCGAACGAGTAGGCGTCCTTCATCAGGAACTCGCGCGAGCGCATGACCCCGAAGCGCGGCCTGACCTCGTCGCGGAACTTCCACTGGATGTGGTACAGGTTGAGCGGCAGGTCCTTGTACGAGCGGATGTTGGCGCGGAAGATCTCGGTGATCATCTCCTCGTTGGTCGGCCCGTAGAGCATGTCGCGCTCGTGGCGGTCGCGGATGCGCAGCATCTCCTTGCCGTAGTCCTCGTAACGGCCGGATTCGCGCCACAGCTCGGCCGACTGCAGCGTCGGCATCAACAGCTCGATCGCGCCCGCGCGGTCCTGCTCCTCGCGCACCGCCGCGCAGATCTTGTGCAGCACGCGCAGGCCGAGCGGCAGCCAGGCGTAGACGCCCGCCGCCTCCTGGCGGATCATGCCCGCGCGCAGCATCAGGCGGTGGGAGACGATCTCCGCCTCCTTCGGCGTTTCCTTGAGGAGGGGCAGGAAATAGCGGGAAAGGCGCATCGGCGAGAACTCTTGAACAAGGTGGCGAGGTTTCGAGTCGCGCGTCCGGCGCGCGGCGCGCCTTGCTATTGACGGCAAAGACCCAACTTGACAAGCTCCCGTCCCGTCGGCCGCGGCGCGCGGGGTCGCACCCATGCGATTTTTGGACGTCGGACCCGAACCGATCCAGGTCGCCGGCTACCGCGGCGAGGGCGAGGGACGCCGACCGCCGGTTCCCGGCGGCGCGCCGCCGGAAAGCACGGTCAGCGCGTTCTATGACGCCACGCGCGGGCGGTGCTTCCCCGCGGCTTACAGCGTCTTCGCGCTCGGCGCGCCGATCGCCGTTCTCCTCGGCGCGTTCGGCGCCGCCTACTGGGTGCTCGGACCGGCGGCCAAGCCGTTCGGCCCCAACGCGCCCGCATACGCTTGGTTTTGCGCCTCCGACGCGGCGAAGGACCGGCTGAGAACCGCGCTCGCCGGCGCCGAGCTTCACTTCGCCCTCAGCCATCTCGCGCTGGCGATCGCCTGCGCGCTCGCCTACGGATTTGCGGTCTGGGCGATCGGGAGGGTCCTCTCCATCCACCTCGACAGGGTTGCCGAGGCCGCCGGGTGGCTCGGGGCCGCGGCCCTCGGAACCTTCGCCCTGGGATGGGCGGCCTACGTTTCGCTGGCGCCGCCGTTCGGCCCCTACGCGCGCTATTTCTTCGGCAGCCTAAAGAACTTCGCCCATATCGGCAGGCCGGAGGCCGCTCTGCCGTGCCTCGCCGACGCCGCTGACGCCGCCGCCCGATTCGACGCGCAGCTCGGCTGGGGCGTTCTGATGGTCGCCGTCGCCAGCGCCGCGCTCGCCGCGGCGGCGGCGATCCTCGCTTTCCGGTTCGAGCGCGAAGACATCGACGGCCGCTGGGCCGACACCTACGTCCTGCGCCACAAGCTCAAGGCGTTGATGACGTTGTTCGTGTTCGGCTCGCTCGTGCTGGTGGCGAGCAATATCGGGCTTTCGGCCTACGCCGACCTCGCGACCGGCGTGGCGAGCGAGCTCGCGGCGGCGAAGGCCGACGCGAAGGCGCCCGACGCCGCCAGCCCCGACGCCGCCAACCCCGACGCGAACGCCGCCGGCCGCGCCGCCTCGCCGATCGAGCCGCTGCGCAAGACGGCGCTCAATGCGATCGGCGCGCTCGCCTCGCTGACGCTGGTCGGCATGTTCCTGCCCGCCTTCGCCGGGCTCAGCTACGACATCGAGCTCGCCGGCAAGACGCACGCCTACGCCGCGCCCCGTCCCCCGGCGGCGAACCCGGCCGACGCGCCGCCGGCGTCCGAGCCGATCGTGGCGGTGCTCTACGAAGCGACGGGCGTGGCGGCGGTGATCGCGCCCGAGCCGCCGTCGCCCAACCTCGTCGCGGGGCACCAAGCCATCGAGGAATGGAAGAGGGCGCACGGGCTGGCGCTCGAGTTTTCCGACGTCGCCATGGCGATGGCCGCCGCCGTCGCGCCGCTGCTCAGCAACGGCGTGTTCGACGTCGCCAAATCGCTGTTCGGCCCTTCCTGAGGCGCGCCGCGGACTTCACGACTTCGTGATCTAGCCGCCGGTAACCGCGCCGCCGCTCCGGCGAATGACGCTGTGCAAGGCCGAACGGTTCGGCCGGCGAGCGCGGCCACCGCCGAAGCTCAAGGAAAATCATTGCCTTAACGAAAGGGACCCCGCCCATGAACGCCAAGACCGCCTTCGTCGCCGCCACCCTCGCGGGTTCGCTCGCCGCCGCGCTGGCGCTTGCCTCCGCCGCCAAGGCGGCCCCCGCCGCGCCGCAGCCGGGCGCCGACAAGTGCTACGGCGTCGC
>CAZKHF010000272.1:0-4122 GCA_964552445.1 uncultured Bradyrhizobium sp.
CGACGCTGCTGCACGCCAACGCTTGGCGCATGAAGACGGCGAGCGAGCCGCTCGCCGAGGCGCGGGCGCGCATCGCGGCGGCGACCGGGGCCGACATCGTCGCGATCAAACGCCTCTGAGCCGAGCTGCGTGCGGAGAAATCGGCGCGCCCTGCCGTCCAGCCGCCTTCGATTGGGGCGAACGCCTTCTCCAGCAAACGGGAGAAACGGAGGGGAGCGTCCGCTACTTCTTCCCGCCGAGGCCGAGGGCGCCGTAGCGGCTGTTGAAACGCGACAGCCGGCCGCCGCGATCGAGCAGTTGCTGCGAGCCGCCGGTCCACGCGGGATGGGTGTTGGGGTCGATATCGAGGTGGAGCGTCGAGCCTTCCTCGCCGTAGGTCGACCGGGTGAAGAACTCTTCGCCGTTGGTCGAGATGACCTTGATCAGGTGGTAGTCGGGGTGCGTATCGGGCTTCATCGTCCGGTCCTCGGCGAATGTAAATGAGAGCCGTCCGGGCGACCGGAGGCTCTCGCAGTTGGCCGCTCTATAATGCGCGCGCTTGAGGGACGCAAGCGCGGGACGTCGGCCCCCCTCACACCCCCTCGCCCATCGCCTTGATGAAATCGACGAACGCCCGCAGCGGCGCGGGGACGAGGCGACGGCCGGGGTAGTAAAGGAACGGGCCGGAGAAGCTCGGCCACCACGCTTCGAGGATCGGCTCCAGCGCCCCGCTTTCGAGATGCGGACGCAGCCAGTCCTCGAAGTGGAGGACGACGCCGGCGCCGGCGATCGCCGCGTCGATCAGCAGGTCGGACCCCGCGCCGAGACGGACGAGCAGCGGCCCCGACGGATCGACGCGCACGACTTCGCCGTCGCGCTCGAACTCCCACGCCGCCATCGCCCCGCTGGCGAACTGGCCGCGCAGGCAGGCGTGGCCGAGCAGCTCGCGCGGATGGGCGGGCCGGCCGCGGCGATCGAGATAGGCGGGCGCGGCGGCGGCGGCGAAGCGCTGGACGCGCGGCCCGATCGGCACGGCGATCATGTCCTGCTCCAGCCGCTCGTCGTAGCGGATCCCGGCGTCGCAGCCGGCGGCGAGCACGTCGACGAAGCTGTCGTCGGCGATCACCTCCAGCCTTATGTCGGGATAGGCGGCGAGAAACGGCGGGACGACCCGCGGCAGCGCCAGCCGCGCCGCGCTGATCGGGACGTTGAGCTTGAGCGTCCCCGCCGGCCGGTCGCGGAAAGCCTCCGCGGCGCCGAGCGCAGCCTCGACCTCGGTCAGCGCCGGGCCGAGTCGCGCCAGCAGCCGCTCGCCCGCCTCGGTCAGCGCGACGCTGCGCGTGGTGCGATGAAGAAGCCGCACGCCGAGCCGCGCCTCCAGCCGGCGCGCCGCCTCGCTGAGACTTGAGGCGCTGGCGCCGCTGGCGCGGGCGGCCTGGCGAAATCCACGCGCGCGCGCCACCGCGACGAAAGCGGGAAGATCGCTGAGATCGGTGGTCATTGTTCGCCTTTCGGCACAACCTGTTCGGATTGTGTCCCATTATCGCGCGACGGCGCAACGCCTAGTTTGGCGTCGACTTCAACAGGAGGCGGATCATGTCCACCATCGACCAGGCCGGCGTCTACAAGCTTGCCGGCCACACGGTAAGGCGGCTCGGCTACGGCGCGATGCAGCTTGCCGGACCCGGCGTGTTCGGCCCGCCGAAGGATCGCGCCGCGGCGATCGCGGTGCTGCGCGAGGCGGTGGCTGAGGGCGTCAACCACATCGACACCAGCGACTTCTACGGGCCGCACGTCACCAACCAGATCATCCGCGAGGCGCTCGCGCCCTACCCCGCCGACCTCGTCATCGTCACCAAGGTCAGCGCCCGGCGCGGCGCGGACGGATCATGGATCCCCGCGTTCTCGCGCGACGAGCTGACCGAGGCGGTGCACGACAACCTGCGCAACCTCGGCCTCGACGCGATCGAGGTGGTCAACCTGCGCAGCATGCTCGACGTCCACGGACCCAAGGAAGGGTCGCTCGAAGCGCCGCTGTCCGTCCTCGCCGAGCTTCAGCGCCAGGGCCTCATCCGCCACATCGGCCTGAGCAACGTCACGCCGACCCAGGTCGCCGAAGGGCGCAAGATCTGCGAGATCGTCTGCGTCCAGAACCACTACAACCTCGCCCACCGCGCCGACGACGCCCTGATCGACGGTCTTGCGCGCGACGGCGTCCCCTATGTCCCGTTTTTCCCGCTCGGCGGGTTCACGCCGCTGCAGTCGTCGACGCTCGCCGCGGTCGCGCGGCGCCTCGGCGCGACGTCGATGCAGGTCGCGCTCGCCTGGCTGCTCAAGCGCGCGCCGAACCTCCTGCTGATCCCCGGCACCGCCTCGCTCGCCCATCTGCGCGACAACCTCGCCGCCGCGCGCCTGGCGCTGCCGGATGAGGCGATGCGGGAGCTCGACGAAGCCGGACGCGGCGGCTGACGGCGCTGTCAGCCGGTCGGCGGCGCTTTCTGTGGGCGCGGCCGCCGGCGGCGCCTTCTCCCCCGGACTCAGACGCGCTCGGCGAGCGCGTCTGCAAAGCGCCCCCTCACCGCTCGGTCAGCTTCAGCTCGATGCGGCGGTTGTGGGCGAGCGCTTCTTCGTCGGTTCCCGTGTCGATCGGCTGGAATTCGCCGAAGCCGGCGGCGGCGAGGCGGGTCGGCTCGACGCCCTTGCCGATCAGATATTGCACCACCGAGATGGCGCGCGCCGCCGACAGCTCCCAGTTCGATTTGAACTGGCCGCCGGTGATCGCCTTGGAGTCGGTGTGGCCGTCGATGCGCAGAATCCACGGGATGTCGGGCGGGATTTCGCGCTCGAGATCGAGCGCCGCCGAGGCGAGCGTGTCGAGCGATTGGCGCCCATCCGGGCTGATGTCGGCCTTGTTGGATTCGAACAGCACGGAGGACTGGAACACGAAGCGGTCGCCGACGACGCGGATGTCGGGGCGCGAGCCGAGGATCTGACGCAACTGGCCGAAGAAGTCGGAGCGGTAGCGCGACAGCTCCTGCACCTTCTGCGCCAGCGCGACGTTGAGCCGCTGGCCGAGGTCGGCGATGTGCTCCTGCGACTGCTTCTCCGAGGCTTCCGACGCGTTGAGCGCCTCCTGGATCGCGGCGAGCTGCTTGCGTAGCGCGGCGATCTGCTCGTTGAGGATGTCGACCTGGGCGAGAGCGCGCGCCGAAATCTGCCGCTGCGCGTCGAACGCGTTGGCGGCGGCGACGGCCTTGTCGTTGGCCGCCTCGGCGCCGGCGCCGCCCTGAGAAGCCTCGTCGAGCAGCTTCTGGCGCTCGCTCTGCGACGCCTCGAGCGTCGCGGAGAGAGCGGTGATCTTGGTCTGGTCCTCGTTCTTCTGCGAGCGCTCGAGGGCGAGCAGGCTGGTCAGCTCCTCGATCTGGCGATTGAGCCGGGCGAGCGCCGTGTCCTTGCCCGACACCTCCCGCGACAGGAAGAATTGCGCCAGCATGAACACTGACAGGAGGAAAATGATCACCAGCAGCATGGTCGACAGCGCGTCGACGAAGCCGGGCCAGTAATTCATCCCTTCCAGACGTCGTCCGCGCGCCGTCGCCATCGCCTCGCTCCGTTAAGTAAATGCGCGCTCGCGGCCCGACGCCGTCAGCGCGTCTCGCGCTCGCTCGCCAGCCGGAGCAGCAGCTTGCGGATGTCCTCCTGCTGCGCCGTCTGCGCTTCGACCCAATCGCGAATCTGCTGCTGCTCCTGGCGCATGTGCAGCACCAGCGCCTGGATGCCCTCGGCGAGGCTCGCCATCGCCGCCGCGCCGCGGCGCGAATCGAACGAATCGTCGAGGGTCCGCTCCGGCCCGGCGCGCTCGTCCGGCGCCGCCGCCGGCGCAGCCTCAATGTGGCTGGCGAGAAAGTCCTCAAGCTCGGTGTAGAAGCGGTTCTGCGCCTGCCCCGCCTGCAAGTCGAGAAAGCCGAGAATGAGCGAGCCGGCGAGACCGAACAGCGACGAGGTGAACGACACGCTCATGCCGGCGATCGGGGTCGATAGGCCCGCTTTGAGATCGTCAAACATGCTCGACACGTCGCCGCCCGTCTTCATGCTGTCGATCACGCCGCTGATCGAATGGACCGTCTCCAACAGGCCCCAGAA
>CAZKHF010000273.1:0-4108 GCA_964552445.1 uncultured Bradyrhizobium sp.
TGCTGCAATTGATCGCGGCTCGATTGGATCGCCGCCGCGGCGTCGTCGATCAGTTTCAGCGCCGACTTGCCGGACATCGCCGGCCGGCCGAGCACCAGCGACAGCACCATGCGCGAGGTCGACGCGCCGATCGCCGCCGACAACAGGTGCTCGGCGTAGCGGACGAGATAGGCGTCCGCGGAATCGCTCGGCTCGACATTGAGCCCGCGCTCGGCGAGGAAGGTCTCGAAGGCGCGCCGCGCGCGCTCCGCGCCGAGGTAGCGCGCTACCGTCGCCTCGAGCTCGCCGACCGTCGTCGAGGCGCGCCACAGGCGGAACGCCGGCGGCTTGCCGCTCGGTGCGGCGCTGACGAAGGCCGTCGCCTGCATGCGCTCGAGCGGCGTCGCCTGCCGGGTCAGCGAAATGAGGACATAGGCGGCGAGGTTGGCGCCGAGCGACAGGACGACGCCGCCGACCAGCGGATAGGACGAGAAGCTCACCAGCGCCGCCGGCCTCAGCCAGGCCACGCCGAGCGGCCCGACGTCGAGGAAGCCGCTGAGCGCGCCGCCGGCGTCGAGCGACGGCAGGAACAGAAGGTAGAGCCAGACCAGCGAGCCGATGGCCATGCCGGCGACGGCGCCCCGGGCGGTGCCGCGCCGCCAGACGAGGCCGCCGAAAAACGCCGGCGCGATCTGCGCCACCGCGGCGAAGGAGAGAAGGCCGATCTCCGCCAGCGCTGCGCCGCTCGCCAGCCGCGCGTAGAGAAAACCGAGAAACAGCACGCCGAGGATCGCCAGGCGCCGCGCCAGCAGCACCCGGGCGCCGATCTCGCCCGCCGCCGCCTCGTTGCGGCCGGCGCCGCCGCGCAACAGCACCGGCATGACGAGATTGTTGGAGACGGTGATCGCCAGCGCGATCGACTCGACCACCACCATCGCCGTCGCCGCCGAGAGGCCGCCGATCATGGTCGTCAACGCGAGGCCGCGCGCGCCGGCGGCGAGCGGCAAAGCGAGCACGGTGAAGTCGCGATCGATCGCGCCGTCGGCGAAGGTGGCGAGACCGGCGATCGCCAGCGGCGCGACGAACAGATTGATGAGGACGAGATAGAGCGGAAACAGCCACGCCGCCGCGGCCATGTCGCCGGGATCGCGGTTCTCGACCACGCCGACGTGGAACTGGCGCGGCAGCAGCACGATCGCCAACGCAGAGAGCAGGGTCGTGATCGCCCAATTGGCGGGATCGGGCGGCGAGCGGATCGCCGCGCCGACGCGAGGATCGCTGGCGACGATGTGCGACAAGTCGCTCGAGCCGCCGAACAGACCCCAGACGACGAAGGCGCCGACGGCGAGAAAGGCGGCGAGCTTGACCACCGATTCGAGCGAGATGGCGAGGATCAGCCCGTCCTGGTGCTCGCTCGAATCAATGCGCCGCGTGCCGAAGGCCATGGCGAAGGCGGCGAGCAGCAGCGTCATCGCGAGATAGAACGCGGTCGACGGCTTGCCGGCGGAGAGATGGCCGCGCTCGAACGAGGCGACCACCATCATGATCGTCTCGGCGATCGCCTTGAGCTGCAGGGCGATATAGGGGGCGGAGGCCATCAGCGCGACCAGCGCGGCGATCGCCGCCGCCGCCTGCGACTTGCCGTAACGGGCGGACACGAAGTCGGCGACGGTGGTGAGGTTCTGCGCCCGCGACAGCGCGGCGATGCGCGCCGTCAGCGGGCGGGCGAAGGCGATGACCAGGATCGGGCCGATGTAGATCGGCAGGAAGTCGAGCCCGTGCGCCGAGGCGACGCCGACCGAGCCGTAATAGGTCCACGAAGTGCAGTAGACCGCGAGGCTCAGCGCGTAGACCAGCGCGCGCCGCTTGCCGACCAGCACGCGCGGCCCCGCCCGATCGCCCCACCAGGCGACGGCGAAGAGAAAGAAGACATAGCCGATCGCGACGGCGATGACGGTCGAGCCGTTCAACATGGCGCGGAATTGGGCGGACAGGCCATTGAGGAATTCTAATCTGTAATGGCCGCCGCGTTAAGGGGAATTCGGCGGGGAGGACGGAATCGTGGTAGAATTCGCGCCGGCTTGATCGATTCCACCCGCCCTCGTCCGCCCCCTCGGGCCGCCTTCCCCCGCAAGCGGAAGAAGGGGAGCGGCGGCGTCTCACCCCAACCGCCGCGCTCCGTCGAGCCTCGGAGAGGTTCTTCCCCCCATGCGCAACCTCATCACCGACGTCCCCGGCCTCAAGGTCGGCAATGCGGACGACGCAAAGCTTGCTTCCGGCGTCAGCGTCGTCGTGTTCGACCAACCGGCGGCGGCGGGGATCGCGACGCCGGGCGGCGCGCCGGCGCTGCGCGACACGGCGCTGCTCGCCCCCGAGATGACGGTGGAGCGCATCGACGCCATCGTCCTCTCCGGCGGCTCGGTCTACGGCCTCGACGCGGCGGGCGGCGCGATCGCCTGGCTCAATGAGCATGGCCGCGGCTTCGCGGTCGGCAGCGCGCGGGCGCCGATCGTCCCCGGCGCGGCCTTGTTCGACCTCGACAACGGCGGCGACAAGAACTGGGGCCGCCCAGCGCCCTATGGCGAGCTCGCCTACGCCGCCGCGGCGCGGGCGGACTTCGACTTCGCGCTGGGAACCGCCGGCGCGGGCTACGGCGCGACGATTTGCGGCCTCAAAGGCGGGCTCGGCTCGGCGAGCGCGCTCACGTCGCAGGGCTACGTCGTCGGCGCGCTCGCCGCCGTCAATTCGGTCGGCCGCGCGACGCGGGGAGAAGCGCCCTATTTCTGGGCGGCCCCCTACGAGCGCGACGGCGAGTTCGGCGGCCTCGGCGAGGGCGGCGCCCTTCCGCCCGCCGCGCTCGAGCTGGCGCTGAAGCGCGCGAATCCCGGCGCCACCACGCCCGCCGTCGTCGCGACCGACGCGCCGCTCGACAAGGCGATGGCGACGCGCCTCGCCGTCATGGCCTCGGCGGGCTTCGCGCTGGCGCTACGCCCGGCCCACGCGCCGCTCGACGGCGACGTCGTCTTCGCCGCTTCGACCGCGCGCGCCGGCCGCGCGCCCGACCTCGTCGACCTCACCGAGATCGGCATGCTCGCCGCCGACTGCCTCGCGCGGGCGATCGCGCGCGGCGTCTACGAGGCGACGGCGCTGCCGTTTAGCGGCGCGAAGCTGAGTTGGCGCCAGCGCTACGGCGCGGCGCCTGCGCCTCCGGACGCATAAGAATTGCCTTTGCCGCGCTTCGCGGCCGATGTACCTCTGTCAACGCCGAGCCGCGGCGAGGCTGCCGGGAAAGAAAAAGCGATGATCGGGATGGGCGGCTTTGCGCGCCTGCTGGTCATGGGATTCGGCACTCTGCAATTGACCGCCGAGTGTCCGGCGCAGCAGTCGCCGCGTGAATTGCGCGAAAAGTCCGTCGTGTTGAACTGGAGCGAGATCCGCACGGTGAAAGCTATCTCCGGCCAGGTGTCCGGCCGAGAATTCACCTCCCGGTTCGACGCGACCTTTGAGCTGTACGTTAGTGCGCTGGGACGAGTTTTCAGCACGTTCAAGCGCGTCAGCGGGACACACGTCTTTGACGACTCCAATGAGATTTCGGGAACCGGGAAAAAACCCCCACTTTGGCGATTTCAGGGCGGCGCCCTCGTCGCCGATCAGGCTTTTGTTCGGGGCGCGCGAAGGATCGCGATCAGTTTCGGCGATCAGTTCAACACCTGCTCCGTCAGCGTCGTTTACAGGAAGGAGGGCGAAGCAAAGCCTATTATCTTCGCACCGTCTGTTCCTAGCGATGAATCGCAATACGAAGCAATCGACATAAAATTACTTTCGACAGGTTGTTCGATGCGGCAGGGCAATATTTTCGCCAATCCTCAATGAAGGATACGACGGCAAGCCGATCAACGAACGACGTCCTCGCTGCGCCGTCGGCCTCGCGGGGCGCCATCATTTATCGGTCATGAGTCCGGCCCCTAACCAAATCGTTCCGCGCGGAACGGTTTCGGATCGACGAACGGCGTTTCGCCCGCCATCAATTCGGCGATGAGCCGTCCGCTCACCGGGCCGAGCGTCAGGCCGAGATGCTGGTGGCCGAAGTCGAACCACAGGCCCTGGTGGCGCGGCGCGGGGCCGATCA
>CAZKHF010000274.1:0-4052 GCA_964552445.1 uncultured Bradyrhizobium sp.
GACTCGAACTCTTGCAGATCGTCGACGCCGTCGCGCGCGAGAAATCGATCGATCGTACGATCGTGCTCGCCTCGATGGAGGACGCGATGCAGAAGGCCGCGCGCTCGCGCTACGGCCAGGAGACCGAGGTGCGCGCCGAGATCAACCCCAAGACCGGCGAGATCCGTTTCTCGCGCTTGCTGCTGGTGGTCGACCAGATCGAGAACGACGCCACCCAGATCACGCTGGCCGAGGCGCAGAAGAAGAACCCCTCGGCGCAGATCGGCGACTGGATCGCCGAATCGCTGCCGCCGTTCGACTTCGGCCGCATCCCCGCCCAGGCCTCCAAGCAGGTGCTGGTGCAGAAGATCCGCGAGGCCGAGCGCGACAAGCAGTACGACGTCTACAAGGACCGCATCGGCGAGATCATCAACGGCCAGGTCAAGCGGGTCGAGTACGGCAACGTGGTCGTCGACCTCGGCGGCGCGGGCGCCGGCGAAGCGGTGGTGCGCCGCGACGAAATGATCCCGCGCGAGATGTTCCGCCCCGGCGACCGCATCCGCGCCTATGTCTACGACGTGCGCCGCGAAGCGCGCGGCCCGCAGATCTTCCTCTCGCGCACCCACCCGCAATTCACCGCCAAGCTGTTCGCCCAGGAGGTGCCGGAGATCTACGACGGCATCGTCGAGGTGAAGGCGGTGGCGCGCGACCCCGGCTCGCGCGCCAAGATCGCCGTCGTCTCCAACGATTCGTCGATCGATCCGGTCGGCGCCTGCGTCGGCATGCGCGGCTCGCGCGTGCAGGCGGTGGTCAACGAGCTGCAGGGCGAGAAGATCGACATCATCCCCTGGTCGCCCGACGCGGCGACCTTCATCGTCAACGCGCTGCAGCCGGCCGAGGTGATGAAGGTGGTGCTCGACGAGGATTCGACCCGCATCGAGGTGGTGGTGCCCGACGACCAGCTCTCGCTCGCCATCGGCCGGCGCGGCCAGAACGTCCGCCTCGCCTCGCAGCTCACCGGCTGGGACATCGACATCCTCACCGAGGCCGAGGAATCCGAGCGCCGGCAGAAAGAGTTCGCCGAGCGTACGGCCGCTTTCATGAACGCGCTCGACGTCGACGAGACGGTGGCGCAGCTGCTCGCCTCCGAGGGCTTCCGCACCGTCGACGAGATCGCCTATGTCGAGCCGCGCGAGCTCGCCGGCATTGAGGGCTTCGACGCCGAAACGGCGGCGGAGATTCAGGCGCGCGCGCAGGGCTATCTGGCGCGCGTCGAGGCCGCGCATGACGAGGCGCGCAAGGCGCTCGGCGTCGCCGACGAGCTGAAGGAGATCGACGGCCTGACCACGCCGATGCTGGTCAAGCTCGGCGAGAACGGCGTCAAGTCGGTCGACGACCTCGCCGGCTGCGCCACCGACGACCTGGTCGGCTGGACGGAGCGCGGCGAGGCCGGCGAAAAGAAATTCACCGGCTACTTGAGCGATTTCGACGTCTCGCGCGAGCAGGCCGACGCGATGATCATGGCGGCGCGAGTGCGCGCCGGCTGGGTCGACGCGGCCGCGCTCGCGCCCGAGGCGGAAGGCGAAGCCGAACCTGAGGCGCCGGCGGCGGCGGCGACGGAATAGACAAAGGAGCGGCGGCCGATTGCGCAAGGGCGTGGACGAGGACGAGCGGGGGCCGGAGCGCACCTGCGTGGTCAGCGGCGGCACAGGGCCGCCGGAGGCGATGCTGCGTTTCGTCCTCTCCGCCGACGGCGAGGTCACGCCGGACCTCAAGCGCAAGCTGCCGGGGCGCGGCGTGTGGACGCGGCTCGACAAGGCGGTCGTCCGCCAGGCGGCCGTCAAGCAGGCGTTCTCGCGCGGCCTCCACGCCGAAGCGAAAGCCAGGCCGGAGCTCGCGGAGGAGGTCGATCGCCTGCTCGAGCAGGATGCGCTGCAGTTCCTGTCGATCGTCAACAAGGCCGGGCTGGTCGCCACCGGCGCGACGAAGGTCGAATCGGCGATCGCGGCGGGAAGGGTGGTCGCGCTGATCCACGCCGCCGACGGGTCGGTCGACGGGTCGGCGAAATTGGAGCGCGCGATGCGCGCGCGCGGCGGCCCGACGGTCGACGCCGCGGCCCGAGTGAAACTGTTTTCCTCCCGCCAATTGGATTTGGCATTAGGAAGGACAAATGTGATACATGCAGCGCTCAATGCGGGCGGGGCGAGCGCGGCCTTGCTCGCCAAGATCGCGCGCTTGACGCAATACCGCGCGGGGGACGCAGCGCCGACGGCGGTCGCCATCGAGGCGAACCGGGCGGGCGCGGCCGACAAGACGCCGCCGTGAAGGATTGAGGGTCCTGGGCCCAGTGGACGAACGCATGAGTGAAACGAATAACAGCGGCGATAAGACGTTGAGCGCCTCGCCGGCGAAGGCGACCCTGCATCTGAAGCGACCGGTCGAGCAGGGCACGGTGCGACAGAGCTTCTCCCACGGGCGAAGCAAGGCGGTGGTGGTCGAGAAGGTCAAGCGCCGCGTCGTTGGGCCCGGCGAGGTGGTCGCGCGCGAGCCGGCGCCCGCCGCCAAGGCGCCCGCCGCGGCCGCGGCGCCGCGCGGCCCGACCGTCGGCCAGACGCCCGCGCCGCCGAAGACCGGCGTGGTGTTGCGCACGCTCACCGAGGAGCAGCGCGAGGCGCGCGCCCGCGCCTTGGTCGACGCGCGCGCTCGCGAGGAGGAAGACCGCCGCCGCCAGGAAGCCGAGGCCGAAGTCCGCCGCGAGCGCGAAGCGCGCGACAAGGCCGAGCGCGAGGCCGCCGAGGCGCGCAAGCGCGAGGAAGAGGCGCGCCGCGCCCAGGAGGCCGCGGCCAAGAAGCAGGCCGAGGACGAGGCGCGCCGACGACTCGCCGGCGGCGAGCCCCTGCCGCCGCCGGTCGCCGCGCCCGCCGCCCGCAAGCCCGCGCCTGTGGCCGTGGCCGCGCCCGTCCCCGCCGCCCCGACGGCCGCGAAATCGCCCGCCGTCGCCGGCGGCGAGGAGGAGGAGGCCCGTCGCCCCGCGCCGCGCCGCCCCGCCGCGCTCACGCCGCTCACCCCGGCTCCGAAGGTCATGCTGCCGACGCCGCGCCCGCCGCGCGGCGGCGAGCCGCGCAGCCGCGGCCGCCTCACCGTCGCTAGCGCGACCTCCGGCGAGGAGGAGCGCACGCGCTCCGTCGCTGCGTTCCGCCGTCGCACCCAGCGTCTCAAGGGCCAGGGCGTCGCCGAGGTCAAGGAGAAGATCTCGCGCGAGATCGTTCTGCCCGAGACCATCACCATCCAGGAACTGGCGAACCGCATGTCCGAGCGCGCCGTCGACGTCATCAAGATCCTGATGCGCCAGGGCCGCATGGTGACGCTGACCGACACGCTCGACGCCGACACGGCGGAGATCATCGCCGAGGACATGGGCCACAAGGTCAAGCGCGTCGCCGAGTCCGACGTCGAGGAAGGCCTGTTCGACAGCCCCGACGACGAAGGCGCGTCGGTTCCCCGTCCGCCGATCGTCACCATCATGGGGCACGTCGACCACGGCAAGACGTCGCTGCTCGACGCTATCCGCCACGCCAACGTGGTGGCGGGCGAGGCCGGCGGCATCACCCAGCACATCGGCGCTTACCAAGTGGTCGCGCCGGGCGGCCAGACCATCACTTTCATCGACACGCCCGGCCACGCCGCCTTCACCGCGATGCGCGCGCGCGGCGCCAAGGTCACCGACATCGTCGTGCTGGTCGTCGCCGCCGACGACGGCGTGATGCCGCAGACGATCGAGGCGATCCGCCACGCCAAGGCGGCCAAGGCCCCGATCATCGTCGCGATCAACAAGATCGACAAGCCGGACGCCAACCCGCAGCGGGTGATGCAGGAGCTCCTGCAATACGACGTCCAGGTCGAGACTTTCGGCGGCGAGACGCTGTGCGTCGAGGTCTCGGCCGCGAAGCACACCAACCTCGACAAGCTGCTTGAGGCGATCGCGCTGCAGGCCGAGCTGCTCGACCTCACCGCCGATCCCGACCGCAGCGCCGAGGGCACGGTGATCGAGGCGCGCCTCGACCGCGGCCGCG
>CAZKHF010000275.1:0-4046 GCA_964552445.1 uncultured Bradyrhizobium sp.
TGCGCCGCCGTCGCCCGCCCTCCCCCGCCTCGCAACAAGGTCTTTCTGAAAATCGAAAATTATGGTAATGTTCTCCTTCCGCCTTCCCCCAACGCCCGCGCCCGGACGGAGCCTTGCATCGTGACCGAACCTCTCGCCGCCCGCCCCTCGCTCAAGCCCCGCCGCAGCGCGCGCGATCGGCTGGCGCGGCGGGGGCGGATCATGGAGCGGCTGCGCGAGGGGCGCTCCTATGAGGAGATCGCCGAGGCCGAGGGGCTGTCGCGCGAGCGCATCCGGCAGATCGTCGTCGAGGCGCTCAGCCGGCGGCAGGTCGACGCCCAGCGCGACCACGCGCAATTGCAGATGCTGCGGCTTGCGCCGGCCTTGCGCCTCGCCGCGCGCGGGGTCGCCGAGGGCGATCGGCGGGCGATCGCGGAGCTGATCCGCGTGCTCGATCGCCTCGACAAGTACCAAGCCGTCGGCGGCGCTGTCGCCGTCGAGGACGAGGGGGCTCGCGAGCGGCTGCTGACCAAGCTCAACACGATGGCGCAAAAGGCGATCGCCAAGCGGCCCCGCGAGGGCGAGGCCGCGGCGGGGGAAAGGGAAGCCGCGGCGGCCGACGCCACGCTTCCGCAAGAGGCCGATTCCACCCTTCCCTGGGGCCTAAGGCCTTGATTCCGCTCGTTTCCGCCAAGGAAAAAGGTTGGAAAAGCTTAGAATTTCCTTGGAAAAAGCTTGGAAAAGTTTGCAAAGGTTTGGCCGATGCCCGGCCGGATGGAACGCGAGAGCGTCGCCGTCGGCGCGCGCCGCAACGCCCCTTCACCTTGCCGCCGCGGCGCGGCGGGCGGGCGGCGCGGCGCGCAGCGGCGGCGGCATGACCCGGTTGCGGCCAGCCGCCTTCGCCGCATAGAGGGCGGCGTCCGCGGCGGCGATCAGCTCGTCGGCGCTCGCTGCGGCGAGCGGCGCCGAGGCGGCGCCGAGGCTCGTGGTGACGACGCGCGAGTCGCCGCCGGTCGCGTGGGGGATGGCGAGCGCTTCGACCCCGCGCCGAACGCGCTCGGCGAGCGCGGTCGCCTCGGCGAGCGTCGTCCCGGGCAGCACCA
Source organism: uncultured Bradyrhizobium sp. (assembly GCA_964552445.1). Lineage (GTDB taxonomy): Bacteria > Pseudomonadota > Alphaproteobacteria > Rhizobiales > Beijerinckiaceae > Roseiarcus. Next base: position 1,083 of record CAZKHF010000275.1, read on the forward strand.
GCAGCAGCTCCTCGCCGCCGTAGCGCGCCGCGAGGTCCTGCGGGCCTCGGAGCGCGGCGAGCGCGCAGGCGGTGACGGCGCGCAGGCAGGCGTCGCCGGCGGGGTGGCCGTAGCGGTCGTTGAACGCCTTGAAATGGTCGAGGTCGAGCATCACCAGCGCGACCGTCTCCGGCTGCTCGGGCCCGCCCGACCAAAGTTCGCCAAAGCAGGCGCGCAGGCGATGGCGGTTGGCGAGGCCGGTCAGCGCGTCGGTCGTCGCCTCGATCTCGGTGCGCTGGTGGATCAGGCGGTCGCGCAACCCCACCAGGAAATTGCGCCGCTCGTCGGCGGCGAGCGTCCGGTTGGTCGACAGGGTGATGCAAGCGGTGACGGCGATCAGCGACGAAGCCAGCGCCGAGGCGTCCAAGGCGACGTCGCCCTTCAGGATGACGCAGCCGGCGTAGCCGATGAGCGCGGCGGCCGATATCGGCGCCGCGGCGCGATAGGGCAGCCGCTGAACGATGTTGGCGTAGAGGATCACCGGGATCAGCAGATACGGATAGTGCGCGACGTCCGGCGAGCGGCTGAGCGCGAAGATGGTCAGGATCTGGGCGATCATCAGCGCCGGCGCGCCGGCGGCGAGGGCCTCGCGGGTCGCGGCGTTGGGCGCTTTGGCCAGCCGATAAGCCGAAACCAGCATCCACGGCGTGACGACGAGAAGGTGCAGCGCCGCCACGGCCGCGAAGACGTCGCGAGCGAGCAGCCAATCGACGGCGAGGAAGAGGTTGTAGAAGATCGCCGCCTGCAGCGAGCTCGCGGCGAGGCGGAGAGAGCGTTGCTGTCGGCGGCCCTCTTCGTAGCATTGCTCGATGGCGGGCGGAAAGGCGGCGTCCGTCCGCTCTTCCGCCAATGCCGCTTCGATCGCCTCGAGCGTTACGTCAGGCGTGGCCATTCCCACTCTTTCTTCTCGCAAATTAAGGAAGAAAGAGTAGGGACGGAAACCTTGCCAACCTGTTTCCGCAATTTCGACATTGCGACGCGTCCGCTCACATCACAGCTCCGCCAGCAGGCGCTCCGCTGCGGAAAGCTCGGCTTTGCCTGGCGAATCCTCCACGTTGAGCCGCTTCACCACGCCGTCCTCGACCAGCATGGCGTAGCGTTTGGAGCGCACGCCGAGGCCGCCGGCGGTCGCGTCGAAGTCGAGCCCGGCGGCGCGCGCGAACTCCCCGGCGCCGTCGGCGAGGAAGGCGACGCGTCCTTTCGCCCCGGTCGCCTCGGCCCAGGCGGCGAGCACGTAGTGGTCGTTGACGGAGGTCATCGCCACTTCGTCGACGCCCTTCGCCTTGAACGCCGGCTCGGCGGCGATGAAGCCCGGCAGGTGCTTGTTTTGGCAGGTGGGCGTGAAGGCGCCGGGCAGCCCGAACAGCACGATCTTCCTGCCGGCGAAGAACGCCTCGGCGCTCACCGGCTTCGCGCCGTCCTCGCTCACCAAGCGGAAGGTCGCGTTGGGCAACTTGTCGCCGACTTTGATGGTCATGGGTTCCGTCCTCCCAAGGGGAGCCGCAATGTGGCGGCGCGGCGCGGCGCGCGCAAGGGCCGCCCGCGCTCAGTCGCCCGCGCCGAGGCTTAGCGCCGCCTCGACCGCGCCGTCGCCGCCGACGATGGTCGCGCGCACGGCGAGGGGCGGCGCGCCGCCCTTCGGCTGCTCCTCGATCGCGATGGCGAAGCAGTCGCGGCCCGCCGGGCCGGGAGCGGCCTTGGTGGTCAAAAACCAGCCTTCGGGCGCCTCGATGAACAGGTCGCGCGGCGGGCCCGGCGCGGCGGGCAGGCACAGGCGCCAGTCGCGCGCGTCGAGCGCCGTCAGCTTGGCGCCGAGCGCGCTGAAGTCGACGCGCCGCGGCGTCGCCGCGCGCGCCGCCGCGACCGTCGCCGCGTAGGGCGTCGCGCCGGCGGCAGGCAGCGTCAGCGTCAGGTTCGCCTTGGCGGGAAGGCAGAGCTTCGCGCACACCGCGTAGGTCAGCCGCAGCGCGAGCGCCGCCGGCTTCGTCGGATCGCGCGCTTCGACGGCGATCGGAAACGCCGCCTCGTCCCGGTAGCCGAACGCCTCCGAGCCGTCGGGCTCGACGATGCGGGTCGGCGCGGGAAACAGCGCTTCGACGCGCGCGACGTTGACGGAAGCGGAGAAGTCGAAGCTCGGCGGAGCGCCGGATTCGCCGGGATCGCGCCAATAGGTGATCGCGCCCGGCGCGAGGCGGATTTCCAGCGCCGCGTCGTTCGGCCCGCCGGCGACGAGCCGCGCCGCCGCCTCCTGCGCGGGCGCCCAATCGGTGGCGAAGGCGTCGGCGGCGCGGGCTTCGCCGGCGCCGCCGAGGGCGAGCAAGAGAACGACGAACCACGCGCGCATCGCCACAATCTAGGCGCCGAACGCCCGCGAAACCAGCAACTTTCGCGTGAGCGGGCGCTTCGGCGCCGAGCTTTTCCCCTTTCGCCGGGCGCGCGGGGCGCGTAGCATGGCTTCATGCCTCGTCCGGCGCCGCCGCCGCCCCCGCTCAGCTACGAGGGCAAGTTTCTCATCGCCATGCCCAGCTTGCGCGACGGGCCGTTCGCGCGCTCGGTGGTCTACATGTGCGCGCATCGCGAGGACGGCGCGATGGGCATCGTCATCAACCAGCGCGCCGAGGAGATCGAGTTCTCGCGGCTGCTGGTGCAGCTCGACGTCGTCGGCGAAGCGGAGGCGATCCGGCTGCCGGCGAGGGCCGAGCGCATGCGGGTGCTGCGCGGCGGCCCGGTCGACACCGGCCGCGGCTTCGTCCTCCACTCGGGCGACTACCGCGCCGCCGAATCGACGGTGCCGATCGGCGGCGGCGTCTGCCTCACCGCGACGCTCGACATTCTCAAGGCGATCGCGCGCGGCGCCGGGCCGAGCCAGGCGGTGCTGGCGCTCGGCTACGCCGGCTGGGCCTCCGGCCAGCTCGAAAGCGAGAT
>CAZKHF010000276.1:0-4005 GCA_964552445.1 uncultured Bradyrhizobium sp.
CGCGCGCGCGCGGCTCCGGCGTCTCGGCGCCGCCGCCGAGCGTCGTCACCTCGGCTTCGGATTCGTCCTCCTCGTCGCCGCCCTCGGCGCCTTCCGGCTCGCCGCGGTCGTCTTCGTCGCTCTCGGGCGCGCCTTCCTCGGCGTCGGTCGGCTCGCCCGGCGCCGGCTCGGCGAAGGCCGCGCTCTCGGATGCGGCGAGCGGGGCCGCGGCGGATTCGGCCGCCTCTACCGGCGGCGGGGCGGCGAATTCACCCACGCCTTCGGGGGGCGGCGATGCGTCGGACGGGGCCGTCGCGGCGGGCGGCGCGGCTTCGGCCGGCGGCGCCGAATCGTCGCTCGGCGCTAAACCTTCGCTCGGCGCCAAGCCTTCGGCCGGCGAAAAGCCTTCGCCGGGCGCGAATTCGGCGGGAAGCTCGTCGGCGGGCTCTGCGGCGGTCGCCTCGCCCGCCGCCTCGCCTTCGAACGGCGCGGCTTCGGAAAGCTGGTCGTCGTCGCGGGCGCGCATCTCCGCTTCCGGCGCGCCGCGCGGGCGGCGGCGCCGCCGGCTGCGACGCTCGCCGTTCGGCTCGTCGTCGCCTTCGCGCTGCGAGCGCGCCTCTTCATCGAGCAGCGCCTGCCGGTCGGCGACCGGGATCTGGTAGTAGTCGGGGTGGATTTCGGAAAAAGCGAGGAAGCCGTGCCGGTTGCCGCCGTAGTCGACGAATGCGGCCTGCAACGACGGCTCGACCCGCGTCACCTTGGCCAGATAGATGTTGCCGCGCAGCGGCTTCTTGCTCGCCGATTCGAAATCGAACTCCTCGACCCGGTTACCTCTTAAAACCACCACCCGGGTTTCTTCCGGGTGGGATGCGTCGATGATCATCTTGTTGGACATGTCGAACTCTCTTCAGGCGCGCCAAAGCCGCCGGCGGCGCCCCCGGGGGGCGACCGCAGGGCGGGCGAGGGGCGCCGGCGCTGGGGGATAGGAAAACTGGCGACCGATGGTCGGGGGCCGCGGCCCCGTACTGGCGGCGACGCGCGCGAACCTGTCGGAGAGGAAGCGCGTTTTGCGCCGCTCGCGGCGCAGGGGAACGCAATTTCTCTGACGGCCCGACCATCGCCACCCTGAAACTCGGCGCAGCCATGCCTCGTCGCCGTTCGAGGGGCGTCCGCCGCGACGCCGTCTTCTCGCATCGGCCGCGCTCGCAAGGACGGCGCCCGGCGAATCGAAAGGCCGCTGTTCGACCGGAACCGCCCTCGGACGCCGGCGGCCGGCGCGAAAAGGACAAGGAAACGGACGGCCGCAGCCTGCGCGCCAGCGCCTTCCCCCCTCGCGCCGCATACGCCGAGCGCCGACTCCGGCGACTCGCACAGGACGGAGCGGGAAGAGGCGACCCGCATGCGATTGGCCTTACATAGGCGCCGCCGCCGGGGTTGGCAAGTGAATTCCCGTCACGCGCGGTTGATCCCGCCGTCGCTGGATTTTGCGTTCGCGCAAGCTCCGCGCCGCCGCCCACCGCATAACGCAGGTCAATATTTGCAATTGATTACGTTTGGGCATGGAATCACTCCGAGCTGATCCCGCCGCGTCGCCGAGTCGCGCTCATCGCGCGTTAACCCTGGCTGCGGTATGGGTTAGAATGGGGCGCAAGAGCCGCCTTGGGCGGCCGAGGTCGGCGGGCATGGGTTTTAATTGGCATGCGGGGGCGGGCGGGCGCGCCGCCGCGACGGCTCTGCTGCTCGCGGTCGCCGCCGCCGCGCCCGCCGCCGCCGCGGACGCCGCGACGCCGCCGGTCGCCGTCGCGGCCCGTCTCGCCGACGACGGCCAGGCCGCCACGCTCAGTTTCGACCTTTCCGGGCCGGTCGAGGCGAGCGCCCACGCGATGACCGACCCCGACCGTATCGTCGTCGACCTCGCCGAGGTCAATTTCCAGGTCGATCCGACAGTCGGCCGCTTGGCGCGCGGGCGCGAAGAAGCGATCGTCAAGGCGTTCCGCTTCGGCCTGTTCGGCCCCGGCAAATCGCGCGTGGTCGTCGACCTCGCGCGGCCCGCTTGCGTCGAGCGAACGGAGACGGCGCCGATCGCCAAGGGATCGCCGGCCACGCGGCTCGTCATCGCGTTGAAGCGTTGCGAGCCCGCCGCCTTCGCCGCCGCGGCGCGGGCGAGCGCGGCGGCCGCGCCGGCGGCGACGGAAACCCCGGAAACGGCGACGGTCGCGTCCGCCGCCGGCCCGCTGACGATCGTGCTCGATCCCGGGCACGGCGGCGTCGACGGGGGCGCCTACGGCGCCGGCGGCGTGATGGAAAAGACCATCGTCTACGATTTCGCCGTCGAGCTCGCGCGCCGCCTCGAGGCGATGAACCGCTTCAAGGTGGTGTTGACGCGCCAGGGCGACGAATTCGTCTCGCTCGAGGACCGGGTGCGCGTCGCCCGCGAGGCCAACGCCGCGCTGTTCATTTCGCTGCACGCCGACACGCTCCGCGGCTCAGCCCCCGAAGTGTCCGGCGCCACGGTCTACACCTGCTCGGAGCGCGCCTCCGACGCCGAGGCGGCGCGCATCGCCGAGCGCGAGAACGCCGCCGACAAGGCCGCCGGGGCGGAGTCGAAGGCGCCGGCGCCGGGCGTCGCCGACATCCTATTCGATCTCGAGCGGCGCGAGACGCGCGCCTACGCCCATATTTTCTCGCGCGGCCTGGTCGACGAATGGCGCGGCGCGGCGCGGTTGAACCGCAACCCCGAGCGCTCGGCGGGCTTCGTCGTGTTGAAGGCGCCCGATTTCCCTTCGGTGCTGGTCGAGCTCGGCTACCTCTCCAACGCCGACGACGTTCGCGCGTTGACTTCGGCCGAATGGCGCGGCAAGACCGCGGCGGCGATGGCGGCGGCGATCGACCGCTTCTTCGCGCCGACGCGCGGGGAAGCGCAAAAGGCGGCCGCCGGCGGCGAGGCGCCGGTCGCCGACAATGCGGCGGCGCGCGCCGACGCGGCGCCGCCGGCCGCTCCGCTCGCCGCCGGCGCGCCGGGGCGGTGATCGGGGCGCTTCATAGTTTCGCCGCAGTCGCGAAGGACATGGACGGTCGCGGACTGGCGGGCGCGAATTTCCCTTGAAGCCGCGCGCGTCGCGCCGTGGGCCGCGCGACAATCGCCCGATGGGGGCTGCGGCGGGTTGTCGCCGCCGCCGAGCTGAGGTCTTGGATCGGACATGCGCGGCATCCTGCGATTCCTCGGCTTCGTGTTCGCCACCGGCGCGATCGTGTTCGTCGTCTGCGCGGCGGTGGCCGCCGCGGTGATCTGGAAATTCGAGCAGGATCTGCCCGACTACTCGCAGCTCAAGGACTACGAGCCGCCGGTGATGACGCGCATCCACGCGGCCGACGGCAGCCTGCTCGCCGAATACGCGCGCGAGCGCCGCCTTTACCTGCCGTCGGCGGAGATTCCGCCGCTGGTCAAGGACGCCTTCATCGCCGCCGAGGACAAGAACTTCTATTCCCATCGCGGCTTCGATCCCGAGGGCATCGCCCGCGCCGGCCTGGTGTTTCTTCAGGGCTCGCGCCGCGTCCAAGGCGCCTCGACCATCACCCAGCAGGTCGCCAAGAACTTCCTGCTCAGCTCCGATCGCACCGTCGAGCGCAAGATTCGCGAGATCCTGCTCAGCCTGCGCATCGAGGCCGCTTATTCGAAGGAGAAGATCCTCGAGCTCTACCTCAACGAGATCTATCTCGGGCTCGGCAACTACGGCGTCGCCGCCGCCGCGCTCGGCTATTTCGACAAGTCGGTGAACGAGCTCAGCGTCGCCGAGGTCGCCTACCTCGCCGCCTTGCCCAAAGAGCCGAGCGCGCTCAATCCGTTCCGCAACCGCGACCGCGCCATCGAGCGGCGCAACTACGTCATCGGCCGCATGGCCGAGGACGGCTACATCACCGCCGAGCAGGCGAAGGCGGCGCGCGCCGAGCCGCTGGTCGTCACCCCGCGCGTGCTGACCCCCAATTCGATCGCCGCCGGCTTCTTCGCCGAGGAAGTGCGGCGCG
>CAZKHF010000277.1:0-4003 GCA_964552445.1 uncultured Bradyrhizobium sp.
CGCGTCGCACCACTTCGGCTCCAGCGCCTTCGCCCGCTCGAACAGCTTTTCGTCGCGATAGAGGTCGAGCGCGGCGAGCGCCGCCGCGCAGGCGAGCGGATGGCCGGAATAGGTGTAGCCGTGAAACAAGTCGACCGCGTGCTCCGGCCCGTTCATGAACGCGTCGTAGATGGGCTTGCGGACGATGACGCCGCCCATCGGCACCGTGCCCGAGGTGACGGCCTTGGCGAAGGCGATCATGTCGGGAACGACGCCGTAGCGCTCGGCGGCGAAGGCGAAGCCGAGGCGGCCGAAGCCGGTGATCACCTCGTCGAAGATCAGCAGGATGCCGTATTTGTCGCAGATCGCCCGGATCTTCTGCAGATAGCCCTTCGGCGGCGGCAGCACGCCGGTCGAGCCCGACATCGGCTCGATGATCACGGCGGCGATGGTCGAGGCGTCGTGCAGCGCGACGATGCTCTCCAGCGCGTCGGCGAGATGGCCGCCCCATTCCGGCTCGCCCTTGGTGAAGGCTTGCCGCTCGCGGTTGTAGGTCGCCGGCAGGTGGTCGACGCCGGCGAGCAGCGAGCCGAAGAACTTGCGGTTGTTCGCCATGCCGCCGACCGAGGCGCCGCCGAAGCCGACGCCGTGGTAGGCGCGCTCGCGGCCGATCAGCCGCGTCCGCGCGCCCTGGCCGCGCACGTTGTGATAGGCGAGCGCGATCTTCAGCGCGCTATCGTCGGCCTCCGAACCCGAATTGGCGAAGAACACATGGTCGAGATCGGCCGGCGCCAGCGCGGCGAGGCGCGAGGCGAGCTGAAAGGCCTGCGGATGGCCGAAGCTGAAGCTGGGGCTGAAATCGAGCTCGGCCGCCTGGCGCTGGATCGCCTCCACGATCGGCTTGCGGTTGTGGCCGGCGTTGCAGCACCACAGCCCGGCGGCGGAATCGAGGATCTGGCGGCCCTCGGGCGTGTAGTAGTGCATGTCCTTCGCGCGCGCGATCAGCCGCGGCCGCTTCTTGAACGCGCGGTTGGCGGTGAACGGCATCCAGAACGCGGCGAGATCGTTGGGAACTTCGGCGCGCGGCGCGACGGACATGGCGGGTCTCCAAAGTTGATCGGTAGGCCGAGCAATGACGGCCTCGGCGGCGAATGTCCAGTTGCGGGTTCGTTCACGCCGTTCTAAATATTTAACGCATGAACGAACGCGCGCGCGACGGCGACGTCGGGCCCCGGCTGCGGGCGTTGCGGCTGCGCTGCGGGCTGTCGCAGCGCGAGCTGGCGCGCCGCGCCGGCGTCTCCAACGCCACCATCTCGATGATCGAGGCCGATCGCGTCAGCCCGTCGATCTCGGGCTTGCGCCAAGTGCTCAGCGCGCTCGGCGTCGGCGTCGCCGAATTCTTCGCCGCCGACGAGCCGCAGGCGGGCCAGGTGGTGTTTCGCGTCGATGAGCTGACCGAGATCGCCGGCGGCGCGGTGTCGTACCGGCAGGTCGGCGCCGACCTCAAGGGCCGGGCGCTGCAGATGATCCACGAACGCTACCAGCCCGGCGCGCGCTCGGGGGCGAAGATGCTGTCGCATCCGGGCGAGGAGGCGGGCCTGGTGATCAAGGGTCGGCTGCTGCTCGAGGTCGAGGGCCGCCGCTACGAGCTCGCGCCGGGCGACGCCTACTATTTCGACAGCCGCCGCCCGCACGCCTTCGCCAACGTCGGCGACGGCGAGTTGATCATCGTCTCCGCCTGCGCGCCGCCGACGTTTTAGCGCCGCCCCCGCCCTTCGCTCACCCTAGCGCCTTCTGCAGCCGCGCGAACGCCCAGTGGGTGGCGAGGAAGGGCAGGCGGCCGTCCGCCTTCTTCCACGACGACAGCTTGGCGACGACGATCCGCCGCTCGAAGTCGAGGAACAGGTTCTGCCCGTGGATGCCGATGGCGAAGACGCAGCGCGGCGCGTCGTTGGCGACGTACCAGCCGCTGCGGTAGCTCATGTCGCGGCGCGCCGGCGACATCAGGCGCCGCCATTCGCCCCTCGCCCACGCGGCGCGGTCGCCGTTGGCGCGGATGTCGTCGATCGCGGCGGCGGGGATGATCTGGCGTTTCCCGCGCCGCCCTCCGGCGATCATCGCCTGCCCCAGCCGGGCGACGTCGCGCGCGGTGGCGCAGACGCCGCCGGCGGAGCGCGCCAGGCCCTCGTCGTCTGTGCTGACGTAGGCCGGGCTTTCGGCGCCCATCGGCCGCCACAGCCGCTCGCTGATCAGCTTGGCGATGGTCTTGCCGGTCGCGCGTTCGATCGCCCAGCCGAGCAAGTCGGTGTTGGCCGAGCGGTAGCGGAACGGTTGGCCGCCGGGCGACGGGGCGCCGGCGAGGCTCTTCAACGCCGTCCTCAGGCTGGCGGGGCCGCCGCCGGGCGGGATCGGCCGCCAGTTGGTGGCGAGTTGGTAGGCCTGCCGCTCGCTCGGGCTGAGCTCGACGCCCGCGCGCATGTCGACCAGGTCGCGCAGGGTCGTCGCGGCGTAGCGGGTGTCGGCGATCTCCGGCAGGTAGGTCGAGACGGGCGCCCGGTAGTCGAGAACCTTCTCCTCGGCGAGCAGGCCGATCAGCAGGCCGACGATCGCCTTGCTGCACGACATCACGATGTGCCGCGTCTGCGGGCCGTTGCCGTTGGCGTAGCGCTCGAACGCGACTTCGCCGTCGACGAGCGCGACCAGCGCGTCGGTCGCGGTGAAGTCGAGCAGGAAGCGATGCAGACCGTTCGGCGCCCATGGCTTCGCCGCGCGCGGCAGCGGCGCGACGTCCGCGGGGTCGTTGTCGATCGTCTCGACCGGCGTCAGCGCGTCGAAGTTGCGGAACGCCCAGCGATTGAAGGGAGGCTGGCGCCAGTTGGCGCGGGTGGCGAGGGGCGGGGTCATGCGAAGGATTTCGAGCCGAATGCGGCCCCGTGCGGCCGCGCGGCCGAGGTTCTATCACCGAAGCGGCCGATTTCGCGCCGCGCGACGTCGCAGGGCGCGCCGCCGCCCCAATTCGGGACGCCGGCGCCGCCGCTCTCCTAACCGGGCGGCAACCTTAAGCTCTTATCAAAATATCCGCTCGAATTGCGCGGACGCCGGCGAGCGCGAGCGGTTCGAGGCGGCGGTGAATTTCGGCGTGGGTTGGGTATGCGTCGTTCGCGTTTAGCGTGGATCGGTTCGACCGTTGCGCCCTGGGGCATGGCCCTCGGATTCCTGATTTCGATCACCGCCCAGGCGGGGCAGGAGCCCGGATGGGCGGGCGAGGTCGCTCTCGTCGCCCGCAACGCTCCCACCGATGGCCTCGCGCCGACGCGCGTGGCGCTGCTCGCTTCCTCAATCGCCTCGACCGTGATGGAGGACGCGCGCGAAACGCCGGGCGCGGCGAGCTTGGTGCTCGGCGCGCCGGAGGAGTTGGCGGCGGTTCCCGACGAGATCGAGCCGAACACGGCGCTTAAGCGCGTCGACGCGAATTTTCCCGCCGTCGACCGCACCGGCAAGAGCGACCCCTTCGTCGTGCTTCGCCCCGGCTTCGATTCCCATCTCAAGCGGCCGAGCCTCTCTTACGACGACGCGTCGCTCGACGCGCGCGACGAGGGGTTGAGTCCCGCCTCGCCCGACGCCGCGTCGAGCGAGGCGGCGGCGCCGGCGCCGCCGCAATTCGGCGACGGCGCGACGCCGAACGTGCCGCTCGAGGTCGCGCTCAATTCGTCGACGCCGACCTCGAGCGACGGCAAGGCGATCGTCGTCGCAACGAAGACGCCCGCGCAGACGACGCTGGCGCAGCCAACGGCGGCGAACGGCCGACCGAACTACGCGGCGCTGATCGATCCCAAGGACTCGACGCGGCAGATGCGCTGCCTCGCCGAGGCGATCTATTTCGAGGCGCGCGGCGAGCCGGAGGCCGGCCAGGCCGCGGTCGCCCAGGTGGTGTTGAACCGGGTGCGCAGCGGCATCTTCCCCGCCAATGTCTGCGCCGTCGTCTATCAGGACCGCAACCGGCCTTACGCCTGCCAGTTCTCCT
>CAZKHF010000278.1:0-3976 GCA_964552445.1 uncultured Bradyrhizobium sp.
ACTTGCGCCCGTCGTCGTCGTGGAACAGCGACGGGTCGAAGCCGCTCGAATTGACATAGACCGGATCGGACCACGGCCCCTCGATCGTCGGCGCGGCGACGACGTAGTTGTGCGCGTCCTTGAAATTGCCGGTGAGGCGCTTGACGTCGGTGTAGACGAGCCAGAACAGCCCGTCGGCGTGCGACAGGCACGGCGCCCAGACGCCGCCGGAATCTGGGTCGCCGCGCAGGTCAAGCTGCGAAGCGCGATCGAGCGGGCGCCGCGCCAACCGCCAGTTCGCGAGATCGCGCGAGTGGTGGATCTGCACGCCCGGAAACCATTCGAAGGTCGACGTCGCGATGTAATAGTCGTCGCCGACGCGGCAGATCGACGGATCGGGATTGAAGCCCGGCAGGATCGGATTGCGAATCATCGTCATGGGCGCCTCCTCCGCGCGCCGTCGCCCCAATGCATAAGGGCGCCGCGACTTTGAATGTCCACGCTCCCGGCGCAGCGTATTCCGCGCAGCGCGCCGTCTGTGACGACGCCTTCGATTGCGCAGGCGGTCCCCGTTACGCCAAAACGTTTCACCTCCAAGAACTTAAGCACAGGAATAAATTGTTTCTATTCTCCTGGCGGACAGTCGATCGTTTGATTTTTCGTTAGACCCGCGCCGCACTTGCTCAGCTTGACAAGCGAGAGGAGGTGAAAGACCGTTCGCCCGCAATGCGGGAGAAACCGCCGAGCAATTTGCAGCGGAGGACGTCATGAGATTTCGTCATCTCGCTTTTGGAGCCGCCTGCCTCGCCGCGTCAAGCGTTCCGGCCTTGGCCGAGACGAACGTCACCATCTTGCACGTGAACGAGGTCGCCGCCGCCCGAACGCTTTGGGATAGGATCGCCGTCGACTACAACGCTTCGCATCCGGGCGTCAAAGTCCAGTTCAAGTATCTGGAGAACGAAGCGTTCAAGGCCAAGCTGCCGACCATGCTGCAGTCCGCGGATTCGCGCCCCGAAGCGTTTTACAGCTGGGCCGGCGGCGTCATGGAGGCGCAGGACAAGGCCGGGTTCCTCGCGGACATCACTAAGGGCGTCGCCGACGTCGAGTCCACGATGTCGCAAACCGCGGTCGATTCCTTCAAGGTCGGCGGCAAGGTCGTCGGCGTGCCCTTCGAGATGGGCGAGGTGGTGTTCTATTACAACAAGAAGTTGTTCGACAAGGCCGGCGTGAAGGCCGAGGACATCAAGACCTGGGACGATTTTCTCGGCGCGGTGAAGAAGCTGAAGGCGGCGGGGATCGCGCCGATCGTCGTCGGCGCGGGCGAGAAATGGCCGATGGCCTTCTTCTATGACTATCTCGTCCTGCGCGTCGGCGGCGAAACCGCCCTGCCCGACGCGAAGGCCGGCAAGAATGGCGGCTTCAAGAGCGCGGCCTTCGTCGAGGCCGGCAAGCGGCTTCACGAGCTCGGGGCGCTTGACCCGTTCCAGCCCGGTTATCTTCAGACCTCGCATGCGCAGTCGGCAGGCGTCTTCGGCGACGGCAAGGCGGCGATGGACCTGATGGGGCAATGGTTCCTAGGCATGCAGGGGCCGAACTCCGCGAGCGGCAAGGGCATTGCGGCGGAGGACATCGGCATCCTGTCGTTCCCGACGGTGCCTGGCGGCAAGGGCAAGGCGACGGATACGCTCGGCGGCGTCAACGGCTTCCTCGTGACCAAGACGGCGGCGCCGGAGACGATCGACTTCCTCAAGTTCTTCAGCCAAGAGAAGTATGCTGAGGAGGCTGCGGCCACCGGCGCCTACATCCCCGTCGTGAAGGGCGCCTCGAAGGTCATCACCGACCCGCTGCAGAAGCGCCTCGCCGACGATCTCGCCGCGACGACCTTCCACCAGAACTACTTCGATCAGGACCTCGGTCCGTCGGTCGGTCGCGTCATCAACGATATTTCGGTCGCCGTGGCCGCCGGACAAATGACGCCGGAAGCGGCGGCGGCCGCGCTCCAGGAGGCCGCCGAGCAGCAATAACGATCGCATGCGGTGGCGCATCCCGATAGCGGGAAACCGTCACCGCGAGCGAAGCGAAGCCATCCTGGAGTCTTAGGGAACCCGTCCTTTCCATCCCGGGATGGCTTCGTCGCTTCGCTCGCCGCGACGACCGTGATACAGTCAGGTCGCAGCGTGCTCTCAAGCGATCTCAAGTAGGCCCCGCTGCCCGGTAAGCGGCGGGGCCTCAAGTATCCAGCGCAGCGAGGCTCGTTCACTTGCCGATCGCCGGGACCAACTCCATCGAACCCGCCAGGCGAATGTCCGCCAACGGCTGGGCGACGGTCGTGATCTTCCTGCCGCCCGCGTTGCTGTTGTTCACCGTCTTTGTCGCGCTGCCGATGGCGGAGGCGGCGTGGTACAGCTTTTACAACTGGGACGGTTACGGCCGGCCGGAAAGGTTCGTCGGGCTCACGAACTACGACTATCTGATCGGCAACGCGACGTTTTTGCGCGCGCTCGCCAACAACGGGATCATCATCGCCGTTTCCCTGCTCGTTCAGCTGCCGCTGGCGCTCGCTGTGGCGATGATGGTCGCCGGGCGGATCGCCGGGGCGATGTGGTTCCGGATGATCTTCTTTCTGCCCTACATACTCGCCGACGTCGCAGCGGGGCTCATCTGGCGCTACATGTTCGACGGCGACTACGGCCTCGCCGCCGCGATCACCGGTGGGCTCGGCCTCCAACCGTACTACCTGCTCGCGGACAAGGACTGGGCGTTTTCCGCCATCCTGATCGTCATCATCTGGAAATACTTCGGCTTCTACATGATGCTCTTTGTCGCGGGCCTGCAGGACGTCGACAAGTCGCTGCTCGAAGCTGCACAGGTGGACGGCGCGAGCGCGTTGCAACGCTTCCGCTACATCACCCTGCCGCTGCTCGGACCGATGATCCGCCTGTCGATCTTCTTTGCCGTCGTCGGCTCGCTGCAGCTCTTCGACATCGTCGTGCCGCTGACCGGCGGCGGGCCGTTCGACACCACACACACGATGGTGTCGTTCCTCTACTATTTCGGCATCACGCGCATGCGCGTCGGCTTCGGCTCGGCGGTCGGCGTGGTGCTGTTCATCATCTGCGTCACTTTCGCCATCGTCTACCAACGAAAGTTCATGCGCGATGACTGAGACCTCCTTGCCCGTCGCCACGGCCGCCGCGACGCAGGATTTGTCCGGGCGCCGCCTCAATCCGCTCGCCGCGATCGCGATCTTCGGCGCGCTCGTCGTGATCGCGGGGATCGTGCTCGTGCCGATCCTGGCGACGGCGCTCGGCGGCTTCAAGGAGCTCGGCGAGCTGCGCTCGAACCTGCTCGGCCTGCCGCACGTCTGGGTGTGGGGGAACTATTGGGGCATTCTGTCGGGCGCGCGCTACTGGCAGGTGCTCGGCAATTCGCTTATCATTGCGATCCTCACCGTCGCGCTGACGCTCGCTTTCGCGTCGATGGCGGCCTTCACCTTCGCGCACCTGAAATTCTTCGGCGACAAGTTCTTGCTGAGCTATCTCGAGCTCGGGCTACTGTTCCCCCTCGCGACAGGGATCCTGCCGTTGTTCATCAAGATCCGAGATCTTGGCCTGCTTGATTCTTATCTCGGCGTGGCGTTGCCGCAAGTCGCTTTCTCGCTGGCGATGAGCATCCTGCTTCTGCGCAACGCCTTCAAGCAATTGCCGAGCGAACTTCTCGACGCGGCGATGATGGATGGCTGCGGCTACTTCCGCTACTTCTTGTTCATCACCCTGCCGCTGACGGGGCCGATTCTTTCGACCGTCGCCGTGATTTCGTTCGTCGGCAGTTGGAACGGCTATCTGCTCCCGCTCGTCGTCCTCAACTCCGAGTCGCGCTACCCCTGGACTCTGGGCCTGATGGCCTATCAGGGTCAGTACAACACTATGTGGCAGCTGGTGCTCGCCTTCATCACCCTCACCATCCTGCCGGCGATCCTGATGTTCTTGTTCGCGCA
>CAZKHF010000279.1:0-3949 GCA_964552445.1 uncultured Bradyrhizobium sp.
GATGGATCAGCACCGTCTCGATCGCCAGCGCGTCGGCGACGTCGCAGGCGTGCTGCCCGCCGGCGCCGCCGAAGCAGTTCAGCGCATAGCGGGTGACGTCATAGCCGCGCGCCACCGAGATCTTCTTGATCGCCTCCGCCATCTTGGCCACTGCGATGGCGATGAAGCCGTCGGCGACCTCCTCCGGACCTCGGCCGTCGCCAACCTCTTGCGCGAGCGCGCTGAAGGCGGCGCGCACGCTTTCGCCGTCGAGCGGCTCGTTCCCGCTTAGGCCGAATATTTTGGGGAAATGGTCGGGGATGAGCTTGCCGACCATCAGGTTGGCGTCGGTGACGGCGAGCGGGCCGTCGCGGCGATAGCTCTTCGGACCGGGATCGGCGCCGGCGGAATCCGGGCCGACGCGCAAGCGCGCGCCGTCATAGCGGAGGATCGAGCCGCCGCCGGCGGCGACGGTGTGGATGCGCATCATCGGCGCGCGCATGCGCACGCCGGCGACCTCGGTCTCGAAGGCGCGCTCGTAAGCGCCGTCGAAATGGGCGACGTCGGTCGAGGTTCCGCCCATGTCGAAGCCGATCGCGCGGCGGAAGCCCGCGCTTCGCGCCGTCTCGGCCATCGCCACCACGCCGCCCGCCGGGCCGGAGAGGATGGCGTCCTTGCCGGCGAACAGCTCGGCCGCGGTGAGCCCGCCCGACGACATCATGAACATCAAGCGCGCGCCGGTCCGCTTGGCGTCAAGCGCTTGCGACACGCGCTGAACGTAACGCGCGAGGATCGGCGTCAGGTAGGCGTCGACGACCGCGGTGTCGCCGCGGCCGACAAGCTTGATTAGCGGCGAGCATTGATGGCTCGCCGAGACCTGCGAAAAACCGAGCGCGCGCGCGAGCTCGGCGACCAATCGTTCGTGCCGCGGATGGCGATAGGCGTGCATGAAGACGACGGCGGCGGCGTCGAACCCTTGCGCCTTGGCGCGCGCGAGGTCGGCGCGCGCCGCGTCGAGATCGGGCTCTTTCTCGACCGTCCCGTCGGCGAGAACGCGCTCGTCGATCTCGACCACTTCGGCGTAAAGCTGCTCCGGCTTGACGACGGCGCGCGCGAAGATGTTCGGGCGCGCTTGATAGCCGATCTCCAGCGCGTCGCGGAAGCCTTTGGTCGTGACCAAAAGCGTGCGCTCGCCCTTGCGTTCGAGCAGCGCGTTGGTGGCGACGGTGGTTCCCATCTTGACGACGCCGATCGCGCCGGCGGGGATCGGCGCGTCGGCGTCGAGGCCGAGGAGATCGCGGATCGCCTGCACGGCGGCGTCGGGATAAGCGGGGCTGTCCGAGAGCAGCTTTCGCGCGTGCAGCCGCCCGCGCGGGTCGCGGCCGATGACGTCGGTGAAGGTGCCGCCGCGATCGATCCAGAAGTCCCAGCGACGCCGCTTCGCCTCAACGCGTCGTCGGCCATTCGTCGCCGCCACTTTCCGTTCTCCATTCGGCGTCGCGCGTTTTTGGCATGGCGCGCAGGCGCGGTCTATAGTCCGCAAGCGGGGCGTGGGGGCGTGGCGCGCGGAGGACGAAGGCGATGGAATATGTGCGATTCGGCAAGACCGGCATGAAGGTGTCGAGGCTTTGCCTCGGCTGCATGACCTATGGCTCGAGCAAGTGGCGCGAATGGGTGCTGGACGAGGAGGCGGCGCGTCCGTTCATCAAGCGGGCGCTCGATCTCGGCGTGAATTTCTTTGACACCGCGGACATGTATTCGCTCGGCGCCAGCGAGGAGGTGGTGGGCCGCGCGCTGAAAGACTTCGCCCGCCGCGAAGAGGTCGTCGTCGCCACCAAAGTATTCAACCCGATGGGGCCGGGGCCGAACGCGCGCGGTCTGTCGCGCAAGCATATCATGGAGGCGGTCGACGCTTCGCTGAAGCGCCTCGGCATGGATTACGTCGACCTCTACCAGATCCATCGCTTCGACTACGACACGCCGATCGAGGAGACGGTCGAGGCGCTGAGCGACGTGGTGCGCGCGGGCAAGGCGCTCTACGTCGGCGCCTCGTCGATGTGGACCTGGCAATTCGCGCGCATGATCTCCGTTGCGCGCGAGCGCGGCCTTGCTGAATTCGTGTCGATGCAGGACTTCTACAACCTCGTCTACCGCGAGGAGGAGCGCGAGATGATGAAGTTCTGCGTCGACCAGAAGATCGCCGTCATTCCGTGGTCGCCGATGGCGCGCGGCTTTCTCGTCCGCTCGGCTGCGGCCGAAGGCGCGGCGACGGCGCGCGAGCGCACCGACGCCTACGCGCGCGAGCTCGGGCTGGGGTCGCGCCAGGACGAAGCGATCCGCCGCCGCGTGTTCGAGGTCGCCGAGAAGCTCGGCGCGAAGCCGGCGAGCGTGGCGCTCGCCTGGGCGCTGTCCAAACCCTTCGTGACCGCGCCGATCGTCGGCGCCTCGAAGCCGCGTCATCTCGAGGACGCCGTGGCGGCGCTATCGCTGAAGCTCGACGCGCGCGCTATCGCGCGCCTGGAGGAGCTCTATCGCCCGAAGGCGGTGGTCGGCCACGCCTGAGACCCGCCCTCATTCGGCCGCGCTTCGCGCGGCCGCCTTCTCCCGGAAGCGGGCGAAGGGATTCGACGTCGCTTCCGCCCCTTCTCCCGCATAAGGCGGTCAAAGACGGGGGTCTTTCGGGCGCCCCACGCGGGAGGCCGCCGGGGCGAGGGCAGGCGCACGCTGACGCGCCGCGTCTTCTACGCGCTTCTCGCCAGCGTCGTCGCGACCGCCGCGGGGATTTCCTGCGGCGTCGCGATCAGCGGATCGGCGCCGGCGGCCGTGAGCTCCTCGGCGCCGCCGTAGCCCCACAAGGCGCCGATCGTCGGCAGGCCGACAGTGCGCGCGCCTTCGACGTCGAAGCGACGGTCGCCGATCATCACCGCGCCTTGCGTCGCGCCCGCGCGCTCGCGTTTCAACAGGTAGGCGAGCAGGTCTCGCTTGGCGGCGCGGCCGCCGTCGAGCTGGGATCCGTAGATCCCGTCGAAATGGCGCGCGAGGTCGAAACGGTCGAGGATGCGGCGCGCGTCGACCTCGGCCTTCGAGGTGGCGACGAAGCGCCGATAGCCGAGCGCCGCCAGGCTTTCGAGCGCCTCGACGACGCCGTCGTAGGGCGCGTTCTCGAACAGGCCGATGGTGGTGAAGCGCTCGCGAAAAAAGCCGATCGTCTTCTCGACGCGCTCGGCGCCGACGAGCTTGGCGAAGGTTCCGCGCATGGGCGGCCCGACGATCCAAGTCATTTCCGCCTCGGCGGGAATGGGAAAATCCGTGCCCTCGGCCGCGTTCAGCCGCTCGAGCGCGTAGCGCGCGGAGCGCACGATGCCGGTCTGGGAATCGGTGAGGGTGCCGTCGAGATCGAAGACAACCGCCGGAGCGAGTTTGGTCATTTCAGCAGGACAAAGATGTCGACCTGGAGATTGGGGTCGTCCGGGGTCTTGGTGTCGTTGAGATACTCTTCAATGAAGGCGTCCTGCGCCTCGATTCCCTTCTCGTCAAGATAGGCGGTGATCGCCTCGTAGGTGGCGTCGATGTCGTCGTAGGCGCCGCGGTGCTCGAAGCGCATCGCCTTGCCGGCCGGCGTCGAACCGAGCTTGACCGCGTCGGAGAGCGCGGTCTTGCCGTCAGGGACCGACTCGAGCGGGACGGCGGCGCGGAACTTAAATCCGACGTCGTCGGCTTCGAGGAACACCGCGATCGGCCGGCCCGCGGACTTCAGCCCCGCCTTGGCGATCTCGCCGCGAATCTGGTCGATCGCGTCCATGATGGCGCTGAACACCTCGTCGCGCCCCGCCTTGGCCTCGAGATAGGCGGCGGGATGCGGCGAAAGATCGAGCGTCTCGCCCATCGTGTCGCCGCCGCCGGGCGCGGCGGGCGACGCGCTAGGAGACGGCGCGGGGCTTGATGAAGGCGTGGGGCTCGGCGCCGGCGT
>CAZKHF010000280.1:0-3943 GCA_964552445.1 uncultured Bradyrhizobium sp.
TGCCGGAGACCAAGGGACAGTCGCTCGAACAGATCCAGCAGCTCTGGATGGAGCCGGGCAAGTGACGCTGATCGCAGGCGACGTCGGCGGCACTACGACCCGGCTGGCGCTCGTCTCGCCGCAGGCCGGCCCACGCGAGTTCGTGGCCGAGCAGGAATTTAACAGCGCTGACTACGAGGGACTGACGCCAATCGTCGAGGCGTTCCTGGCTAAGACCGGCGGCCACGCCACTTTCGCATGTTTCGACGTGGCCGGCCCGGTCAGCGGCGGGCGCGCGCACCTGACGAATTTGCCATGGGACCTCGACGAAGCCGCTCTGGCTCGCGACCTTGGTCTTCAGCAGGTTACTCTGCTGAACGATTTGGGAGCCATCGCCCACGCGGTGCCGCATCTCGAGCCGGGCGAGACCGTGGAGATCAATGCCGGCAAATCCGTGCAACACGCGCCGATCGCCGTGCTCGCGCCCGGCACCGGACTTGGCGAATCGTTTCTAGTCTGGAGCGGACACGACTATATCGCCTGCTCCTCGGAGGGCGGTCACTGTGATTTCGCGCCTACCAATCACTTCCAGGTCGGGCTGTGGGCGTATCTGACCGACCGCTTCCGTCATGCGGCTTACGAACGAGTCTGCTCCGGGTCCGGCGTACAAAACATCTACGACTACGTGCGTTCTCTCGATCCTTGGTGCGAAAGCGCGAGTTTCGCCGACGCCTTGCAGGCCGCGCAAGATCGCACGCCGCTGATCCTGGAAGCGGCGCTGAACGACGCCGACAACAATCCTCTGGCGGCTCAGACGTTGCGCGTCGTGATCGACGTCTGGGGCGCCGAGGCGGGCAACCTCGCGCTGAAGGTGATGGCGACGGGCGGGGTCTATCTCGCCGGCGGCCTGCCGCCGCGGCTGATTCCCCAGCTTCAGGACGGCGCCTTCATGAGGGCCTTCGCCGCCAAGGGACGCTTCGCCAACCTGCTGCACGCTACGCCAGTTCACGTCATCACCGTCAACGCCGCCCTGCTGGGGGCGGCCGCATACGTGCTGGAGCAGGCGGCGCGGAAATGACCCAGGCGAGACGTCGGGCGGCGGGCGCGGCGCGTCCGCCGTTCAACCCATCGGGCGCCGAGCGCGATCCCGCCGCGGCCTTAGCCGCCGAGCGACGAGGAAAGACAGCCATGGATTCGAACGCGCCCAAGAGCCTGAGCCAGCTCGGACAGAGCCTGTGGCTCGACAACATAACCCGCGACCTGCTCGATAGCGGCACGCTCAAGCGCTACATCGACGAGAAGTTTGTCACCGGCCTCACCTCCAATCCGACGATCTTCGACCACGCCATTTCCCGCAGCAAGTCGTACGACGCGGAAATTCGCCGGCAACGGAACGAAGGCAAATCGGGCGAGGCGCTGTTCTTCGCGCTCGCCATCCAGGATATCAGCCGGGCGGCCGATCTCTTCGCCGGCGTCCATGCGCTGACGGGCGGGGTGGACGGGTTCGTGTCCTTGGAGGTCTCGCCGCTGCTCGCCTATGACGCGCAGGCGACGATCGAGCAGGCCAAGAGACTGCACGCCCAAGCGAACAGGCCCAACCTGTTCATCAAGATTCCCGGCACGGCGGAAGGCCTGCCGGCGATCGAGGAAGCGATCTTCGCCGGCGTTCCGGTCAACGTCACCCTGCTGTTCTCCGCCCAGCAGTACCGGGCCGCGGCCGACGCTTACATGAAGGGGCTGGAGCGGCGAGTCGTCGCCGGCCTTTCGCCCGACGTCCGCTCGGTCGCCTCGCTGTTCGTCAGCCGCTGGGACCGCGCCGTGGCGCGCGAGGAGCCGGCCGAACTGCGCGACACGCTCGGCGTCGCGGTCGGCATGCAGACCTACAAGGCCTATCGCGATGTGCTGGAGAGCGATCGATTTCAGCGGTTGGAGAACCTCGGCGCGCGCGCGCAGCGGCTGCTGTTCGCCAGCACCGGCGTCAAGGACGAGAACGCGCCCGACACGCTCTATGTCGCCGGCCTCGCGGCGCCAAACACGGTGAACACGATGCCTGAGGAAACGCTTCTCGCCTTCGCCGATCACGGGGCGGCGCCTGTCGCGCTGCCGCGCGACGGCGGCGGATCGGAAGCGGCGCTGTCGGCGCACGCCAAGGCGGGCGTCGACCTTCCGGCGCTGGCGGAGCGGCTGCAATCCGACGGCGCCAAGGGTTTTGTCGATTCCTGGCGTGAGCTGCTCGGGGCGATCGACGCCAAGAGCAAGGCGCTCGTTTGACTTTAGAGAAGCCGATGACCGCTCTTAGCCGCTGCGCCGTCCTGACGGGCGCTCGCGGCGCATCATGCGCAGATCAAGAACGCGCATCTGTGCGCCCTGTTCGCTGACGCCCCGTGACCTTTCGACAAAGGGCGCCGGAATGCGGATCGCTCATACGCAGGCGACGGATTCGAGTGGCTGCGATCGAGCGCGCCGAGCGGGCGCGTCCAGACCTTCGCGACCAGCGTGACGCCGACAGGCAAAGAAGGAAGTTCCGAGATGGCGACCCACGCCGATCCTGCCAAAGCGCCCGATACCAAGCCGGGCGCCAAGCCCGTCGCTAAGGACGACCTTCAGAAGCTACCGCTCGCAGAGGTCGAAAGGAGACTCGGCTCATCCCCGGACGGCCTCAGCGAGGCCGAGGCGAAGAAGCGACTGACTCAGCATGGCCCCAACGAGATCGCGGAAAAGCGAACAAACGCGCTGCTCAAGTTCCTCGGCTATTTCTGGGGCCCCATTCCGTGGATGATCGAAGTCGCGGTGGTTTTGTCCGCCGTCGTTCGCCACTGGCCCGACTTCTTCATCATTCTCGTCCTGCTCCTCGCCAACGCGACCATCGGCTTCTGGGAAGAACGCGAGGCCGGCAACGCGATCGACGCTTTGAAGGCGCGACTGGCGATCAAGGCGCGGGTGAAGCGCGACAGAAAATGGGTCACGCCTCCCGCGAAGGACCTGGTTCCCGGCGACGCGATCCGCCTGCGCCTGGGCGATATCGTTCCCGCCGACGCGCGTCTGTTGGACGGCGACGAAATTTCGGTGGATCAGTCGGCGCTGACGGGAGAATCCTTGCCGGCGGCGCGAAAATCCGGCGACGCGGTTTTCTCGGGCTCGATCATTCGTCGCGGCGAGATCGACGCGCTGGTCTATGCGACAGGCGGCAAAACCTATTTCGGCAGGACGGCGGAACTGGTCGAGACGGCGGTCACGGTCAGCCATTTCCAGAAGGCCGTGCTGAAGATCGGCGACTTTCTCATCGTTCTCGCGTTGATCATGGTGGCCGTGATCGTCGCGCTCTCGATCTATCGCGGCGAAGCCATTCTCTCGACGCTGCAATTTGCGCTGGTCCTGACCGTGGCCGCCATTCCCGTGGCGATGCCCACGGTGTTGTCGGTGACGATGGCGGTGGGGGCGCGCAAGCTCGCGAAAAAGCAGGCGATCGTCAGCAAACTGGTCGCGATCGAGGAACTGGCCGGCGTCGACGTGCTCTGCGCCGACAAGACGGGGACGCTGACGCAGAACAAGCTGACGCTGGGAGCGCCGTTCTGCCTCGACAAGATCACGCCCGACGAACTCATCCTCGCCGGCGCGCTCGCCTCGCGCCAGGAGAATGACGACACCATCGATCTGGCCGTCCTCGGCGGCCTTAAGGACAAGGACGCGCTGAAGCGCTTCGAGGTCACGCATTTCACGCCGTTCGATCCCGTGCACAAGCGCACCGAGGCGACGGTGAAAGGCGCGGACGGCAAGACCTTCAAGGTCACCAAGGGCGCGCCGCAGGTCATCCTGGAACTCTCGACAAACGCCGCGACGGTCAAGGACGCCGTCGACAAGGCGGTCAACGACTTCGCCGCGCGCGGCTTTCGCGCGCTCGGCGTCGCCCGAGCCGAGGACGACGGGAAATGGCGATTGCTCGGGGTGTTGCCTCTCTTCGACC
>CAZKHF010000281.1:0-3938 GCA_964552445.1 uncultured Bradyrhizobium sp.
AGGATCTGCTGATAGGCGGGGTCGGGCGGCTCGGGCGAGCGGCCGTCCTCGCCGACGAGCGGCGTGATGGTGGCGCCGTCGATTACGTCGAGCGCATAGAGGCGGCCGCCGCGGTCGAAGCGCGGATAGAGCGTGGCCGCGTCGATCACCAGCATGTCCTCGAGCAGCATGCGCAGCCAGGCGGAGAACGCGTGCCGTCGGTCGGGGCGGGCGAGGAGGGCGAGGACGGCCTTCGCCCGTTCGGCGCCCTCGGCGGCGTTTCCCGGGTCGCG
The DNA here is from genome assembly GCA_964552445.1 of uncultured Bradyrhizobium sp. Taxonomy (GTDB): domain Bacteria; phylum Pseudomonadota; class Alphaproteobacteria; order Rhizobiales; family Beijerinckiaceae; genus Roseiarcus. The sequence goes on from CAZKHF010000281.1 coordinate 273, forward strand.
GGCGCGGACGGAATAGCTCAGCGCGGCGACCTGGTCCTTGCGGGTCTCGATGACGGCGCGCAGCAGCGGCAGGGCGTCGGCGAGGGCGCGCAATTCGGCAAACGAGATGCCGCCGGTCGCGCGCGGGACGTAGGAGAGGTTGACGCCGAAGGGGTAGTCGAACTGCCGCCCTTTGACCTCGGGCGGGGCTTGCGGCTGGAGCGGCTGCTGCGGCCCGAACCAGGCGTCGGGCGAGACGCCGGCGATGGCGTAGCGCGCGGCGACGGCGAGGCGGGCGAAGAGGCTCGGCGGCAGCGGCGTCTCGCGCGCGGCGTCGGACATGGGCGAGTTTCCTTGCGATGGGGCGGCGCGCTTGCGTCGGCGGGCGGCGCCGCTTAAGGCGGGGCGCGAAATGGAGGCCGGCTGATGCGCTTGATCGCGACGTCGATTGCGCTTGTTCTCATCGCCGGCGCGGCGCCCGCGTCGGCGAGCGGCGGCTGGACCTTTTGCGTCGCGGTCGCGCCGGGTGGGCAAGAGGCTTGGATCAGCGAGGTGTTCGCCGCGCCGCGCGCGCGCGAAAAGCTCGAGGCGGACTTCAAGGCCTATCTGCGCGGGCGCGGCGTGGCGAAGGCCGACGCCCAATGTCCGCGCCCCGAGGACAACAAGACCGCGGCGGTCAATGCGCAGTTCACCGCCGCCGAATTCAACCGCAAGCTCGGCCGCGCGCTGCGCGAGGTCGCCGCGTCGGAGTTTCCGCCGCGACGCTGAGCGGCGCGTCGCGGCGCCTCACGCCTTCGCCGTCCCGGCGTAGAAATCGAACAGGCCGTTCGCCGCGTCGTCGCGCGCGAGGAGGTCGGCGAGCGCCCAGACCAGCGCGTCGGCGCGGTCGGGCGAGAAGCCGGCGGCGCGCGCGTCGAAATCGGGCGTCAGCGCGCAGAGCTGGTCCTCCAGCGCGCCGAAGCCGCCGAGATGGAAGACGATCCCGCGCTCGTAAGCGGCGGCGACCGGCTCGGCGCGCAGGAACTTGCCGCGCGTCGCGGTCACCGCGCGCACCGGCAGGTTGGGGTCGCTCTGCCGCAGCACCGCGACCACCATGTCGCCGCCGTTGTTGGTCTCGACCACGACGCGGTCGGCCTTGAAGCGGCGGAAGGCGCTGGCCACCCGCGCCGCCCATCGCCCGGGCGTCTCGCCTTGGCTGGTCAGGTCGGCGAGCGCGTGGATCTCGCCCGCCGCCGTCTTGCCGACGACGACGATGCCGCATTCGTCGGCGTTGGCGCCCGACTTCGCCGGCGGATCGACGCCGATGACGATCTCGCGATAGTCGCTGGGGACGAAGCCCGGCGGGCGGCGCTGACGCTCGATCAGCGCCCGCGTCCACAGCGCGCCCGGCGCCTCCTCGACGATCTCGGCGAACAGCTCCTGCCGGCCGATGGCGCGGCCGGCGTAGCGCGCCGTGATGCGGTCGATGAACGCCTGCGCGAGATGGTGGAGGTTGTCGAAGGTCGAGCCGCGGGTGACGATGGCGTTCTTGTCCTCGACGAGCTGCTTGATGATCTTGGTCGGGCGCGGCGTGGTGGTGACGACCGCCTGCGGCTTGTCGCCGAGCCGTAAGCCCAGCAGCGCCTGGTCGAACGCGTCGGGGTGGCGCCAGGCCGCGAGCTCGTCGCACCACAGCTTCATGTGCTGCTTGCCGCGCAGCCGGTCGGGCTCGTCGGCCGAGAAGAGCAACGACACCGCGCCGTTCGGCCAGGCGAGCCGAGACGAGGCGCGCGCGTAGCGCGGCCGCTCCGCCTTCGGGCAGATCGCCATCAAGCCGGATTCACCCAGCACCATCGCGTCGCGCACGTCGTCGTGGGTCGCGCCGATCAGGTTGACCAGGGCGAAGCTCTTCGTCCACAACCGCACCGCCTCGGCGCCGGCGCGCGTCTTGCCGGCGCCGCGGCCGGCGAGGATCAGCCAGTAGACCCAGTCGCCCGGCGGCGGCGTCTGCTCCGGCCGGGCCCACAGCGACCAGTCGTAGTAGAGCTCCTCGCATTGCTTCTCGCTCAGGCGCGCGAGCAGCTTCGCGCGCTCGGCGGGCGTGAGCTCGCACAGCGCGCCGATGTTGCGCAGCATCGCCGCGCCGCCGGAAGGCCGGCCCTTCCAGCCGCGTCCGCGCGCCGCGCGCGCCTTGCGGGCCGCGGTCACGCTTCTTCCTTGCGCGCCGCGATCATGCGCGTCGCCATGCCGTTCAGCTTGGCGAGCAGCCGCTCGCGCGCGCCTTCGTCGTATTCGCCGCTCGCCGGCGTCAGGCGCGAGAAGCCGTGGTAGCGGTCGAGCCGGTCGAGGATCTTCAGCATGCGGTCGATCGCCGGCAGATCGCCTCTCTCGGCCTTGGCGGCGAGCCGGGCGGTCATGCGCTCGAGGCGGACGATCTGCAGCCGCGCGTAGTCCTCGGCGGGGGCGACCCAGCGCCGCTTCAGCTCGTTGCGCAGCATCGTCTCGATGCGGCGGCGCGACAGGCCTTCCTTTTCGGCGATGGCGTCGACGCCTTCGCCGGCGAGCAGGGCGACGAGGATTCGCTCGCCTCGTCGAGCGGGCGCGGCTTTGCGCGCGCGCCGAGGCGCGACGTCAGGCGGCATGGCGGAATCCTGATTTGGGCGTGCGAACACGCGCCGCGGCGAGGCGGCGCCGGCCGGCGCGAAGGAATCCGCGCCGTCAGTCTCGCAGCAGCTCGTTGATGCCGGTCTTGGAGCGCGTCCTGGCGTCGACCGTCTTGACGATCACCGCGCAATAAAGCGAGGGGCCGGGCGCGCCGTCGGGCAGGGGCCTGCCGGGCAGCGAGCCCGACACCACCACCGAATAGGGCGGAATGTAGCCGACGTGAACCTTCCCGGTCGCGCGGTCGACGATCTTGGTCGAGGCGCCGATGAACACGCCCATCGACACCACCGAGCCTTCGCCGACGATCACGCCCTCGACGATCTCCGAGCGCGCGCCGATGAAGCAGTCATCCTCGACGATGGTCGGGTTGGCCTGCAACGGCTCGAGCACGCCGCCGATGCCGACGCCGCCCGACAGATGCACGTTCTTGCCGATCTGCGCGCAGGAGCCGACCGTGACCCAGGTGTCGACCATCGTCTTCGAGTCGACATGGGCGCCAAGGTTGAGGAAGCACGGCATCAGCACCGCGTCGGGCGCGACGTAGGCCGATCGGCGCACGATGCAGCTCGGCACGGCGCGGAAGCCGGCGGCGCGGAAGGCGCTCTCGTCCCAGCCGGCGAATTTCGACGGCACCTTGTCCCACCACGCCGCGCCGCCCGGCCCGCCCGGGATCAGCGCGTTGTCGTTGAGGCGGAAGGAGAGCAGCACCGCCTTCTTCAACCACTGGTTGACCTTCCAGGAATTAGGCCCTGTAGCGCCAGCGATTTTCTCGGCGACGCGCGCCTCGCCCCGGTCGAGCAGGTCCAGCGCCCGGTCGACCGCGTCGCGCACGTCGCCGCCGGTGTGCGCGTTGATCTTCGCGCGATCCTCGTAGGCCTGTTCAATGAGGGCTTGCAGCTTCGCGTCGGACATCGTCGCTCCCCGGTCGGTTTCGGCGCGGGGAGGTTTGGTCGGCGGCGCGGCCGATGTCAATGGCGGGACGGAGGGGAGCCAGGGCTCCGAACTCGGGTTAACGGGGGTTAACGGGTTGCGCGGGGCGTGATT
>CAZKHF010000282.1:0-3913 GCA_964552445.1 uncultured Bradyrhizobium sp.
TGGTCGCCCATACGCGCATGATGGAGGGCGACCTCAAGGCGATGGACCGGCTGATCAGGCTGGTCGGCGAGCTCGACCGCTATCACGGCTTCGGCGGGGCGCAGATCGCAGCCGCGCCGCAAACCGCGCCGCCGCCGCCCCAGCTCGCGGCCCCGCCGCGCGAGCTGCTCGCGCCGAAGCCGACGCCTGAGCAACCCGAGGAGGAAATCTTCCGCCCCGCAAGCCCTTGAGAAAGCGCAAAACGCGGCAGGAATCGGCCCCCGCCGCGAGGGCGTTCGGCGTTCGCGTTGGGGAACCGCGCCGCCTCGGCGATCGCCTCCAGGCGGCTGACGCGCCGCCGCAGGCCGAGCCGTCGGCCTCTGCCTGGCGGCGCGGATGTGGCCTATATGAGGAGACATGAGCAAGGAGCTGCATCACCCCGAGCGCGACCAGATCGAGCTTTCCGCCGTGCTGGAGGCGCTGAGCGAGCCGACGCGGCGCGAGATCGTCGTGCGGCTGATCGAGCAGGGGGAGGCGCCCTGCCAGGCGTTCGAGGGCGCCGCGCCGAAGAGCAACCTCAGCTACCATTACGCGCGGCTGCGCGAGGCGGGGATCACCCGCACCCGCTGCGTCGGCCCCTTCCGGATGATCTCGGTCAGGGTCGACGACCTCGCGGCGCGCTTTCCCGGCCTGATCGACGCGATCGTCGCCGCCAGCCGGGTCAAGGCGCCGGCGGGCTGAAGGCGCCGCTCCGCGGCTCGCCGAGGATGCGCGGCCGACGGGATTTTGCTAACCTCGCTTAGGTTCGCCGCCGGCGCCGTTCGGCCGGGGCGTTCCGGCAATGGCGCGCCATGAAAGTCGATCGCGAGGACCGGATCGGGCCGGCCCCGGCCAGAGACGGGAGCCGCGTTCGCCTGCCGCTGGTGGCGGCGGCGTGCGCCGCAGCGTTCGCCGCGCTGATGATTCCCTCGTCGCGCGACCTGCTCGCGCGCGGCTTCTACGCCGCCGAGCAGGCGGTTGGCCTCGCGCCGTCGCAGGAGGCCTACGCCGCCCTCTATCGGCGGCTCGGCCTCTCCCCGCTGCCGGCGCAGGCGTTCGCCTCGGGCGAGGTCGCCGCGAGCCTCGCCAGGCTGTCGCGCGACTCCTGCGATCGGGCGGCGGTCGCCGCGCTCGGCCGGGGGCTGGCCGCGGCCGGCGAAACGCGCTTGGCCGCCGAGTCGCTTTCCGGCTTCGCGCGCTCGTGCGCCAACGCCGACGGCGAAGGCTATCGGGCGGCGCAGCTTTTCCTGCAGGTCGGCGACGCCGAGAAGGCGGCGGCCGCCGCCGACGCGCTGGTGGCCAAGAACCCCGCCGAGCCCAACTTCCACTATCTGCGCGCCAAGGCGCTCTCCGCCCTGGGCCGCGGCGAGGAGGCGGTCGGCGAGTATCGCAACGCCATCGCGCTGAGCCGCAGCCCGCGCGAGGTCGGCGAATGGGTGTTCGTCGAGCTGGCCAACCTGTTCGCGACGCTCGGCCGGCCGTGCGACGCGGCGCGCACCATTCTCGCCTGGGTCGCCATCGACCCGGCGGCGCGCGACACGCTGCGCGCGCGCAAGCTGATCGCCGACTATTCCGCCGGCGGCTGCAGCAACCAAGCCGCGCCCGCCGCCAGGGACCTGTGAAGGCGCGGCGCATTCAGATTGAAGCATGCCCTCGCCCAGCTCGCGCCAGCGCGCGGGAGAGGGAGCGGCGGCAGCGCGTAGCGCACGAAATGTTGTCGGCGCCGCCGCGAGAAAAGCCGTGACTTGCGGCGCGGTCTGTGGGACCACCCGCTAGGTTCTTCGGAACGCGTACATTTCGCGTTCAAGCATTGGATGAATTGCCTCGCGGCCGGCCGCAAGGCGTCGGAGCGATGGCTGCATTCCGCTTTCTTCGTCGGTGGGTGAATGTCGGCCCGGCGCGGCGGCCGCGCGGCCGCGCCGATGCGTCGGGCGGCCGCATCATCATCACCGGCACCGGCCGCGCCGGCACGACCTTTCTCGTTCAGCTGTTCTCGTTCCTCGGCTTCGACACCGGCTTTTGCAGCGAGACGGCAATGGCGGCGGTCGATCGGATCTCGCACGCCGGGCTTGAGCACTGCCTGACCGCCGAGCCGAACCCCTACGTCATCAAGTCGCCCTGGTTCGCCGAGGAGCTGCTGACGGCGCTCGCCGAGGGCCGCGTCGCAGTTCGCGCGGCGATCGTGCCGGTGCGCGACCTGGTCGACGCCGCCGAGAGCCGCCGGCGGGTCTGCCGCGAAGCCGCGAAGGAGGGCTTCGATCCGCTCTCGCACTCCGGCGCGTTGTGGCTCACCGCCGATCCGGCGGCGCAGGAGGCCAAGCTCGCCGAGGCGTTTCATAGGGCGATCTACGCGTTGGTGAAATACGAGATCCCGATCTATTTCGCCGAGTTCCCGCGCCTCGCGCTCGACGCCGGCCATCTTTACCGCAGCCTTGAGCCGTTGCTCGACGAGCATGGCGTGACACGCGAGGAGTTTGTCCGCGCGCACCGCGCCGCGGCGCGGCCGGAGTTCATCCACATGACCGAGCGACGACCCGTCGACGCGCATTGACGGCGTCGCTCACGCCGCCGCCTCGGCCGCGCCCGGCCGATAGCCGAGAATCGGCGCAAGCCAGCGCTCGACTTCGGCGGTCGTTATGCCCTTGCGCTGGGCGTAGTCCTCGACCTGGTCGCGCTCGACCCGGGCGACGCCGAAGTAATGCGCCTCGGGGTGGGCGAAATAGAGCCCGCACACCGAAGCGGGCGGCCACATCGCGTAGGACTCGGTGAGCGTGACGCCGGTCGCCCTCTCCGCGTCGAGCAGGCTAAAGATCGTCGCCTTCTCGGCGTGGTCGGGCTGGGCGGGATAGCCGGGCGCCGGGCGGATTCCGCGATAGGGCTCGGCGATCAGCGCCTCGGGCGCGAACGCTTCGTCGGGCGCGTAAGCCCACAGCTCGCGGCGGACGCGCGCGTGCAGCGCCTCGGCCAGCGCCTCGGCGAAACGGTCGGCGAGCGCCTTGACCAGGATTGAGGAGAAGTCGTCGTTGGCGAGCGCGAAGCGCTCGGCGATCGCCGCTTCCTCGACCCCTGCGGTGACGACGAAGGCCCCGAGATAATCGGGCGGGCCGCCGTTGGCCGGCGCGACGAAATCGGCGAGCGCGAGATTGGGCCGGCCCTCGCGCTTCGCCAATTGCTGGCGCAGGGTGAACAGGGTCGCGATGGAATCCCGGCGACCGTCGTCGGCGTAGAGGCGGATGTCGTCGCCGACGCGCGCGGCCGGCCAGAAGCCGACCGCCGCCTTGGGCGCGAACCACTTCTCCGCGATAACGCGCTTCAGCATCGCCTCAGCGTCGTCGAACAATTGCCGCGCCGCCTTGCCCTGCTTCGGATCGTCGAGCAGGGCGGGATAGCGCCCTTTGAGCTCCCAGGCCTGGAAGAACGGCGTCCAGTCGATGTAGCGCGCGAGATCGGCGAGATCCCAGTCGGCGAGGACGCGCTGGCCGAGGAAGCTCGGCTTCGGCGGCCGATAGCCCGTCCAGTCGAGCTTCAGCGCGTTGGCGCGCGCCGTGGCGAGCGGCAGGCGCGCCGGCTCGCCGCCGCGCGCGTGGGCCTCGGCGATGCGGCGGTATTCGGCGCGCACCGAAGCGAGATAGGCGGGCTTCGTCTCCGGCGACAACAGCGCGCCGACCACGCCGACGGCGCGGCTCGCGTCGTTGACGTGGATCGCCTGGCCGCGCGCGTAGTTGGGGTCGATCTTGACCGCGGTGTGGACGCGGCTGGTGGTCGCGCCGCCGATCAACAGCGGGATGTCGAAGCCCTCGCGCTCCATCTCGGCGGCGACGTGCGCCATCTCGTCGAGCGACGGGGTGATGAGGCCGGAGAGGCCGACCACGTCGACCTTCTGCTCGCGCGCCGC
>CAZKHF010000283.1:0-3911 GCA_964552445.1 uncultured Bradyrhizobium sp.
TCTCGGGCGTCGCGCTCGGCGCGTAGCGGCGCAGGAAGCCCCACAGCACCGCCGGATTGTCGCTGTTGGCGACCGCGGCGAGGTTGAGCAGCATGGCGAACGAGACAGTGGTCTGGGCCTCGGCGCCGTGCGCGAGGCTTTCCGGCGCCGGCGGCTGGCCGGAATGGATGTGCCAGACCGGGTTGCCGAGCCGCTCCTTCCATTCCTGGCGCGGATAGGCGTCGAGAAAGCCGAGATAGTCGTCGACCGCGCGCGGTATCACGTCGAAAGCGAGCCGCTTGGCCGCGCTCGGCTTCTGGTACATGAACAGCGACAGGCTCTCCGGGCTGGCGTAGGTGAGCCATTCGTCGATGGTCAGGCCGTTGCCTTTCGATTTCGAGATCTTCCGCCCCTGCTCGTCGAGGAACAGCTCGTAATTGAAGCCTTCGGGCGGCGTTCCGCCGAGGGCGCGGCAGATCTGCGACGAGAGCTTGACCGAATCGATCAGGTCTTTGCCCGCCATCTCGTAATCGACGCCAAGCGCATACCAGCGCATCGCCCAGTCGGGCTTCCATTGCAGCTTGCAATGCCCGCCGGTCACCGGGGTGTCGAAATCCTCGCCCGTCTGCGGGTCGCGCCAGCGGATCACGCCCGCCGCGACGTCGCAGCCGGTGACGGGCGCCTGCATGACGACGCGGGTGCGCGGATGGATGGGCAGGAAGGGCGAATAGGTCGCCGCCCGTTCTTCGCGCAACGAGGGCAGCATGATCTTCTGCACCGCGTCGAAGCGCTCGAGCATGCGCCGCAGCGCCGCGTCGAAGCGGCCCGACTTGTAGTAATCGGTCGAGGAGGCGAACTCGTAGTCGAAGCCGAAGCCGTCGAGGAAGCGGCGCAGCTGCGCGTTGTTGTGGGCGGCGAAGCTGTCGTACTCGCCGAACGGGTCAGGCACCTCGGTCAGCGGCTTGCCGAGGTGACTCGCGACCATCTCGCGGTTGGGGATATTGTCAGGCGTCTTGCGCAGCCCGTCCATGTCGTCGGAGAAGGCGATCAGCCGAGTCGCGATCTTGTCGTCGGTGAGCGCGCGAAACGCGTGGCGCACCATCGAGGTGCGCGCGACCTCGCCGAAGGTGCCGATGTGCGGCAGGCCCGACGGCCCGTAGCCGGTCTCGAACAACACGCTCTTTTGTCCGGTGCGCTCCACGCGCTGGACAAGCCGCCGCGCCTCCTCGAACGGCCACGCCTTCGAAAGACTGGCGGCCTCGCGCAGGCCTGGTTGCGACATCGCTCTTCACCCTCCGCCTTCCCCGGCGCGGCGACGCCGCGTGGCCGGGCACAGTAGAAAGGCCCGAGGCCAAGTCAACCGGCGGGCGCGCGGCCCCGCTCAGTCGCCGAGCGCGATTTCGGCGACTAGCTTGCGGACCATCGCGTCGGAGAAGGCGTTGAAATCGTCGATCGGCAGGACGAAGGCGCCGGGGCCGCCGACGACGTTGTCGCGATAATAGGCGGCGAGGCCGCCGGGCGGGTTGGTGTGCACCGCGAGGTAGCCGCCCATGGCGGCGGCGCGGCGGTTGAAGATAGCGAGCCCGTTGACGGTCGCCCCGGCCGCGACCGCCGCGTCGCGCGATTCGGCCGCCGGCAGCCCCTGGTTGCTCGTGCCGTCGCCGGAGACGTCGATCACCTTGCGCGCGGCGTCGACCCCGCTCTCGCCGAGCAGGCTGACGGAAAAGGCGAGCGCCGAGCCGATCGCGGTGCGGCCGAGGAAGGAGCGCGGCGCCGCCGCCAGCGCTTCGGCGAACGCTTTGGCGTCGGCGTCGGAACGCAAGATCGTCCAGTCGACCACCACCTTTTGCTCGGCCTCGCCCGCCCATTCGACGTAGCAAAGGGCGATCGCGCCGCGCGCGCCGAGACGGACCGCCTCCATCAGCTTGTCGCTGGCGATCGCCGCCGCATAGCCTTTGCGCTGCAGCGCGAATTCGTCGTCGTCGATGCTGCGCGAGACGTCGGCGGCGAGCACGATCGCGGCGTCGACGGCCTCGGCGGCCTGCGCCGCCGAAACCGGCGGGCCCAGAAGCGCGGCGAAGGCGACAACGGCGGCGAAGGCGAGGCGGATCGGGCGCACCGCGGGCTCCCCCTTGAGAGCTCGCCCCCCAAAGCGGAGCAGAGCGCTCGCGCCGCCGCCGGTCAAGGGAAGTTTGCGCGAGGCGGCCGGAGCGCGCGCCGGCGGCCGGCCGCCGGCGAAGTCACCACCGCCATCGGCCCGGCGGGTCTGGCGACGCAGCAAGACGCGGCGATGGTCGAGCAGTCGACGGCGGCGACGCGTTCGCTGTCGGAGGAGAGCGCCGCCCTCGCCGCCCTGGCCGCGGCGTTCCGGGTTTGCCGGTCGAACGCCAGCGATGCGCAGAAGGCGCCGCTCGATCGGGCGGCGTGAGCCGTCGTCGTCGCGCATCGGGGCCTCGCCGCGATCGCGGCGAGGAGGTCACAGCAGCTTGAGGAACGCGCGCGCGGCGCTGTTGATCGGCGCGGCCTCGGTCTGGTTGCGTCCGGCGAAGGCGACGACCAACTCCCAGCAGACGTCGAGCGGCTCAATGCGGATCGAGGCGATGTCGGGCGAGCGCGCCCCGGCGATCGATTCCGGCAGGATCGCCACGCCGAGCCCCTTGATGACCAAGCTCTCCAGGGTTTCGAGGTCGGTCACTTCGGACGCCGTGCGCCGTTGCGCGCCGGCCCGCGCGAACGCGCGGTCGACCAGGGCGCGCGTGCCCCAGCCGGCGCAGAAATCGACGAAGGGGTAGGCGCTGAGGTCGGCGAGCGCGACCGAGGCGCGGCCGGCGAGCGGATGCCCTTGCGGCGCGACCGCCACCAGGTCCTCGCAGGCGACGAAATGCGTGCGGATGGCGTCGTCGAAAGGGTCCAGGAGCGGCAGGAACGCAAGATCGAGGCCGCCCTGCCGCAGCCGATCGACCAGGCTCAGCGTCTCGCCTTGCTGCAGGCTCACTTCGATGTCGGGATAGTCGTCGTGGAACCGCGCGATCAGCGACGGCAGATCGATGAAGTTCGGCAGGCTGTGGGCGGTGCCGATGGCGATCGACCCAGCGACCAGCCCCTCGATCTCCCGCACCGCTTGCCGCCCGGCCTGAACGGCCTTCAGCGCCTCCTGGGCCTTTTCGAGGAACGCCTGACCCGAGGGGGTGAGCTGCACCGACCGCGTGCTGCGGAGGAACAAGCGGGATTGCAGCTCCTCCTCCAGCGCCTTGACCGAGCTCGACAAGGCCGATTGGGCGATGTGCAGCCGGCGCGAGGCGCGGGTGAAATGCCGCTCTTCGGCGACGGCGGCGAAATGCTGCAGTTGGCGAAGCTCCACAGCCGAAGCGCCCCCCAGGCGGCTATTTATCGACAAGCGAGATAAATGAAATTTCTATCTTCTGTTGGACGAATAAGCAAGCGCGGGGGCATAGTGCGCGAGACTTCGGACGGCCGCGGCGCGTCGATGGCGAAACGAGCTTGCCCGCCGCGGCCAAGCGGCTCGCGCTGACGAGCGCGCGCAGAAGAACGACGCCAAGGAGATGGCAGTGGACAATTTCACGTTTCACAATCCGACGAAGATTCTATTCGGCCGCGGCATGGAGAACGAGGTCGGGGCCGAGACGGCGCGCTATTCGCACCGCGTCCTGCTGCATTTCGGCGGCGGCTCGATCAAGAAGAGCGGGCTCTACGACCGCGTCGTCGCCTCGCTGAAGAAGGCCGGCGTCGAATGGGTCGAGCTCGGCGGCGTCAAGCCCAATCCGCGCCTCGGCCTGGTGCATGAAGGCGTCCGGCTTTGTCGCGAGCGCGGCCTCGACTTCGTGCTCGCGGTCGGCGGCGGCAGCGCGATCGATTCGGCCAAGGGCGTCGCCATGGGCGCCGCCAACGACGGCGAGGTGTGGGACTTCTAC
>CAZKHF010000284.1:0-3883 GCA_964552445.1 uncultured Bradyrhizobium sp.
GTCTTGCCGCGGCCGCGCCAGCGGCCGGCGCGCGGGTCCTCGCCCGGCCGCGCCGGGCTGGTGCAGGGCAGGCAGCCGATCGACGGATAGCCCTTGGCGACCAGCGGGTGCGGCGGCAGGCCGGCGGCGCGCACGTAGTCGAGGATCTCGGTCGCGCTCCAGCCGATCAGCGGGTTGATCTTGACCCGCTCGCCCTCCGCCTCGAACAGCGGCACGCGCGCGCGCGTCGCGCTCTGGAAGCCCTTGCGGCCGGTGATCCAGGCGTCGAAGCCTTCGAGCGCCTTGGCCAGCGGCCGCACCTTGCGGATCTCGCAGCAGCGGTCGGGGTCGCTGGCGAACAGGAACGCTTCGGGGTCCTCGGCGGCGAGCGTTTCGGGCTCGGGCTCGGCGACGATGACGTTGACGAGGCCGAGCGCGGCGCACAGCTCTCTGCGATAGCGAAGCGTCTCGGGGAAGTGGCGGCCGGTGTCGACGAACACCACCGGCGTCTTCGGGTCGATCCGCGACGCCATGTGCAGCAGCGCCGCCGAGTCGGCGCCGAAGCTGGAGACCAGCGCGATGCGGCCGGGATACAAATCCTCGATGGCGAGCCTGAGCAGCGAGCTCGCCTTGACGCGCGCGAAGCGGTCCTCGAGCCGCGAGGCGGCGATCGCGTCGCCGAACAGCTTGACGTCGTGGGCGCTCATCAGGCGGCGGCCTCCACGGCGCGCCCGTAGAGCGCCTGCTTGAACGGCTCGATGCCGATGCGGCGGAAGGCGACGAGGAAGCCCTCCTCAGGCCCCAGGCGGCGCGCCAGGTAGGTTGCGACGATGGTCTCGATGGCGTCGACGACCTCGGCCGAGCTGAAGCCGGGACCGACGATCTGGCCGATCGCCGCAGTCTCGTCGGCCGAGCCGCCGAGCGTGATCTGGTAGGTCTCCTCGCCCGAGCGCTCGAGCCCGAGGACGCCGATGTGGCCGACGTGGTGATGGCCGCAGGCGTTGATGCAGCCGGAAATCTTGATCTTCAGCGGCCCGATCGCGCGCGCGCGCGCCCCGTCGCCGAAGCGCTCGCTGAGGCGCTGGGCGACGGGGATCGAGCGCGCGGTGGCGAGCGCGCAATAGTCGAGGCCGGGGCAGGCGATGATGTCGCTGATCAGCCCGGCGTTGGGCGTCGCCAGCCCCGCCGCGGCGAGGCGGTCGTAGACCGCCGGCAGGTCGTCGAGCGCGACATGGGGCAGGATGAGGTTCTGCTCGTGCGAGACGCGCGCCTCGTCATGCGAATAGGTCTCCGCGAGGTCGGCGACGACGTCGAGCTGATCGGCGCTGGCGTCGCCGGGGACGCCGCCAATCGGCTTCAACGAAACGCTGACGATGGCGTGGCCCGGCGTCTTGTGCGGCGTCGCGTTGGTCTCGAAGAAGCTGGCGAAGCGCGGGTCGTCGCGCTTGCGCCGTTCGACGGCTTCGCTCGTCGCTGCGCGCGGCGCAAGCGCCGGCGGGGCGAAATAGGCGCGGATGCGTTCGATCTCCGCTTCCGGAAGCGTGAGGCCGGAGCGGTCGTGGGCGGCGAACTCCGCCTCGATCTCCTCGCGCAAACGCGCGACGCCCTTTTCGTGGACGAGGATCTTGATGCGCGCCTTGTACTTGTTGTCGCGCCGGCCTTCGAGATTATAAACGCGCAGGATCGCGTCGACATAGGCGAGCAGGTCCTGCTCGGGCAGGAAGTCGCGCGCCTTGTGGCCAACGAACGGCGTGCGGCCAAGGCCGCCGCCGACATAGACGACGAAGCCGAGCTCGCCCTTCTCGTTGCGCGTCGCCTGCAGGCCGATGTCGTGAGCCTGGATGACCGCGCGGTCATGCGCGGCGCCGTTGACGGCGATCTTGAACTTGCGCGGCAGGAACGCGAACTCCGGGTGCAGCGACGACCATTGGCGGAGGATTTCCGCGTAAGGGCGTGGGTCGACAATCTCGTCGACCGCGGCGCCGGCGAAATGGTCGGCGGTGACGTTGCGGATGCAGTTGCCCGAAGTCTGGATCGCGTGCATCTCGACGGTCGCCAGCTCGGCGAGGATGTCGGGCACGTCTTTCAGCGCCGGCCAGTTGAACTGGAGGTTCTGGCGGGTGGTGAAATGGCCGTAGCCGCGGTCGTACTTGCGGGCGATGTCGGCAAGCTTGCGCAGCTGGCGCGCGTTGAGCGAACCGTAAGGAATGGCGATGCGCAGCATGTAGGAGTGGAGCTGCAGATAGACGCCGTTCATCAGCCGGTGCGGCCGGAACTGCTCCTCGGTGAGCTCGCCGGCGAGACGGCGCGCGACCTGGTCGCGGAACTCCGCGACTCGGTCGGCGACGAAAGCGGCGTCGAATTCGTCATAGCGGTACATGCGACGCCTCACTCTGCTTGGCGAGTGCGGCGGCCGGGGCGAGGCCGGCGGCCTGCTTGCCGAGGTCGCGGCGCACGGTCGGCCCGGCGGCGCGGATCGTCTCGCGCAGCGTTGTCGGCGCGTAGCCGCCGGCGCGGCGCTCGACCGCGACCGCGTAGGGGTCGACGATGAGGCTCTGCGCCGCGGCCTCGCGCGCGCGCCGAAGCGCGGCGTCGCGGGCGGCAAGGTCGGCGTAGACGGCGGCCAGCGCGAAATCCTCCTCCCAGCCGCCCAGCGCGTTCTGGAACACGACGACGCCGTCGACCAGCCGGTTGGCGGTGACGATCTCGCTCACGGAACTTCCCTTTCCCACCTTCGCCCGGCGACCGGAGAAAGCGTCGATGGCACAAACGGATTTCACGGCTGTGGTTCGACGAATAGCCTCGTCAGATGAAAGACATAGCATATTGTACGGGAACAAGCGAGGCGATTGTTTGTCAAACTGATTGAAACTGTAATTATGCCGACCGCCATCATTGCGAGGAGCGAAGCGACGAAGCAATCCAAGGGTCGAGGGCGTCGCCCTACGGCCTCTGGATTGCTTCGCTTCGCTCGCAATGATGGAAGCGGCGACGCCAGCCCTGCGCGGCCGGCCTCAGAGGAAGCTCTGCGGGTCGACGTCGATCGCCACCTTCACCCCGCCGCGCGGCGGCGGCGCGGCGTTAAGCAGCGCGCGCAGGAAGCCTTGCAGATCGGCGCCGCGCGGCGCCTTCAGCGTCAGGCGGAAGCGGTGGCGGCCGCGCAACACCGCGATCGGCGCCTCGGCGGGGCCGAGCAGGATGATCTCGTCGCCCTGCGGCGCGCCGCCGATCGGCGCCAGGCGCCAGGCCTTGCCCGGCGGAAGCGCGTGGGCCGCGCGCGCCAGCGCCCGCGCGTGCGCTTCCGCCCCGCCGCGATCGGCGCCCGAGACGATAATCGCCGCGAGGCGGCCGAACGGCGGCAGGCCGCCGCGCCGCCGCTGCTCGGTCTCCTCGGCGTAGAAGCGCTCGGCGTCGCCCGACAAAAGCGCGGCGATCACCGGATGCTCGGGCTGCCAGGTCTGCAAGAGGGCGCGGCCCGGCTTGTCGCCGCGGCCGGCGCGCCCGGTCGCCTGGCGCAGCAGCTGGAAGGTGCGCTCGGCGGCGCGCGGATCGCCGTTCGACAGGCCGACGTCGGCGTCGACCACGCCGACCAGCGTCAGCAGCGGAAAATTGTGGCCCTTGGCGACGAGCTGGGTGCCGATGATCACGTCGAATTCGCCGCGCGCCGCCGCGTCGAGCTGCGCCCGCAGCCGTTCGATCCCGCCGGGGAAGTCGGACGACAGCACCAGCGTCCGCGCGTCGGGAAACAGCGCCGCCGCCTCCTCGGCGAGGCGCTCGACGCCGGGCCCGCAGGCGGCGAGCGAATCGGCCTCGAGACATCGTGGGCAGACTTCGGGCCGCGGCTCGGCATGGCCGCAATGGTGGCAGACGAGCGCCTTGCGGAAACGGTGCTCGACCAGCCAGG
>CAZKHF010000285.1:0-3876 GCA_964552445.1 uncultured Bradyrhizobium sp.
GCTTCGGCTCGGCGGTGAAGGCGTTCGTCGCCGCCGACCCCGAGCATGGCCTCGACCGGCTGAAGGCGATGTATCGCGAGTGGCCGTTTTTCCGCACGCAACTGTCGAACATGGACATGGTGCTCGCCAAGTCGAGCCTCGCCATCGGCTCGCGCTACGCGCAGCTCGTGCCCGACGTGAAGCTGCGTCAGGAAATCTTCTCGCGCATCTCGCGCGAGTGGCGCGATTCGGTCGACGCGCTCGCGGCGATCATGGAGCAGAAGAACCTGCTGGAGAGCAACCCGCTGCTCGCCCGCTCGATCCGCAACCGCTTCCCCTACCTCGACCCGCTGAACCACCTGCAGGTCGAGCTGCTGAAGCTCCACCGCAACCGCGCCGCCGGCGCCAAGGTGCTGACCGGCATCCAACTGACGATCAACGGGATTTCGGCGGGGTTGCGGAACAGCGGCTGACCTCCCCGGCGCGAGCGGCGACCGGCGGCGATGGAGACGCGCATGACCAAGCTGCTCTGCCGGCTCTTTCACGGGCCGGCGTGGCTGACGTTCCTGGCCATGGGCCTTGCGAGCGGCGCCATCGCGCTGTGCACTTACAATCTGGTCGAGCTGTTCCGCGCCAATTTGCGGCTGCTGGCGATCTATGGGCTGATGGCGGCGTTCGACGGCGGGCTGCTGCAGCTCGTTGAGCTGGCGTTCTGGGGCTATCTCGCCCTGGCCTTCTACGTGATCTTCAAAGGCTGTCTCGACGGCCTCTTGACCCGCCTCCACCGCGCCGGCGAGCCACCGCCGCCGCCTTTGTCGCCTGACGCTGACGAACCGGGCGACGAACGACCCCGCGACTAGCGTTCCGCTTTCGAGCCGGCGCCGCGCCCACCCCGACCTATTTCGCCATAATCATCTGATCTTGGCCATTTTTCCGTAGCGGTCCGTCCGCCGCGGGCCAGCGACGACACGCCGCACTTCGCGACGCCGCGGGGCCGACCTACCTTGTTCGGAGCGCGCCGCCTTTGCGGGCGGCGGCGGCGAGGCTCAGATGGGCGCGCAAGCGGAAGAATCGGCGCCGGCGGCGCCCGACGCGCGCGACTACGCCGCGGCGCTCGAAGCGTTCATCGCCGCCAAGGACAGCGCGCGCGACGCGCATCGCCTCGCCTATCTGTTCTGGGAATGCACGCTGCGCTGCAATCTCGAATGCCGCCACTGCGGCAGCGATTGCCGGCGCGACGCCTCCAGCGCGGCGAGCGAGCTCCCGGCCGAACGGATTTGCCAGGAGCTTTCCGACATCGCCCGGCGCTACGACCCGACGACCATCACCTTCGCCATCATCGGCGGCGAGCCGCTGATCCGCCGCGACGTCGAAGCGGTCGGCGCGCACGCCGCGGCGCTGGGCTACGTCTGGGGCGTCACCACCAACGCCATGCTGTTGAAGCCGGCGCGCCTCGCTTCGCTCAAGGCGGCGGGGTTGCGCACGATCTCGGTCAGCCTCGACGGCCTCGCGGCCGAGCACGACGCGCTGCGCCGCTGTCCCGGCGCGTTCCGCAAGGTGGTCGCGGCGATCAAGCGGCTGGTCGACGACCCGTTCTACCAGCGCTTCGACGTTATCTGCTGCGTCAGCCCGCTCAACATCGACCGGCTCGAGCCCTTCGTCGACTTTCTCGCCAGGCTCGGCGTTCCGCAAGCGCGCTTCACGCCGATCTTCTCGCGCGGGCGCGCCAACGCGGAATCGGGATTGGCGCTGTCGGGCGCGCAGTTGCGCCGGCTGCTCGCCTTCGTCGCCGCTCAGCGGGCGACGCGGCGCGACATCGTGGTGACGCTGAGCGAAGAAGGCTACTGGGGCCCCAACTGGGAATGCCGCGTCCGCGACGGCTTCCATTAC
The DNA here is from genome assembly GCA_964552445.1 of uncultured Bradyrhizobium sp. Classification (GTDB taxonomy): domain Bacteria; phylum Pseudomonadota; class Alphaproteobacteria; order Rhizobiales; family Beijerinckiaceae; genus Roseiarcus. The sequence continues at coordinate 1,870 of CAZKHF010000285.1, forward strand.
TGCGCCTCGGGCGTCGGCATCGGCTCGATCCTTTGCGACGGCGCGGTGACCGGCTGCCCGAGCGTGTCGCGCCGGTTCGTCGAGGGAAATTTAAGCGAGTCGTCGTTCCTCGACCTGTGGGACAATCGCTTCTCGCGCTTCCGCGAGGGGCGGCGCGCGCTGGCGGCCGCTGCGTGCGCGAGCTGCCGGCACTGGGAGCTATGCGAGGGCGGCGGCTGCCACCTGTTCGACCCCGCCGACGCGGCGATCGAGACCTGCAGCTTGAAACGGATCGGCGAATATTGGGAGTAGCCGCCATGGACGAACAGAGCCGACGCGATTTCCTGACGCGCTACGCGACCCTGGCGCTGAGCGCGGTCGCGGCGACCGGCGCCGGCAAGATCCTCATCAGCCAGCAGGAGCCGCCGGTCGCCGTCTACGGGCCTCCTCCCGGCCCGGTCCCCGCGCCTTCGCCCTCGCCGCGGCCGCCCGCGCCGGTCTACGGTCCGCCGCCGCGCGACCACGATCTGCGCCCCGCGCCGCGAGTGCTCTATGGCCCGCCCCCCGGCGGCCCCAAACGGCTCCTGCCGACGCCCGGCGACGGCGGATAGGCCGCCCTTGTCCGGGCGCTTGCCGGAGAGAGACGTCCATCTCCCCGGTTGACCCCGACCCGGTTCGGCGCGATATTTCGACCGGTCGATTCAACCAGTCGAAATCGAGCCCGCCATGCGCTCCATCCAAGCCGCCGAGGCGAAAACGCATTTGTCCAGCCTGCTTGACGAGGTCGAGCGCGGCGAAACCATCGTCATCACCCGTCACGGCAAGCCGATCGCCCGCCTTGTCCCCGACGCCGACGACCGTCGCGCGAGGGTCGCGCGTCTCAAGGCCGAGATCGAGGAATTCCGGAAGACGGCGCCGAAGCTCACGGTGGAAGAAATCCTCTCGGCGCGCCACGAAGGCCACAAGCACTGATGCCCTTCGTCGTCGACGCGTCCGTCGCCGCATGCTGGATTCTCGCCGACGAGAGCCATCCCGTCGCCGACGCCGCTCTCGCAAGGCTCGACGACGATGCGATCGTCGCGCCGAGTCTATGGTGGTTCGAGACGCGCAACTTGGTGAGCGTCAACGAGCGGCGCGGCCGCCTCGACGCCACGACATCCGCCGAGGCCCGGCGACTGCTCGCGAACTACCCGGTCGCTTTCGACACGGAGATCGACGAAGAGGCGTTGATGCGCCTGGCGCGCCGCCGGCGCCTGACCGTCTATGACGCCGCCTATCTCGAATTGGCGTTGCGCAAAGAGATCCCGCTGGCCACGCTCGATCGCGCGCTGGCCGAGGCCGCGCGCGCCGAAGGCGCGGCGCTGATCGAAAGCGCTTGAGCGAAACCGGGCGGGCGGGCCTGGGCCTCGCCGCCTCACCGCTCCGCGAGCACCATGTCGTCGCGGTGGATCATCTCGGCGCGGCCGGCGAAGCCAAGGATCTGGGCGATGTCGCGCGAGTTGCGGCCGAGGATGCGCTCGGCGCCGTCGGCGTCGTAGGCGATCAGGCCGCGGCCGATCTCGGCCCCGTCCTCATCGCGGATGGCGACGCAGTCGCCGCGCGCGAACGCGCCTTCGATGCGCTTCACCCCCGCCGGCAGCAGGCTCTTGCCGGTGGCGAGCGCCCTCGCCGCGCCGGCGTCGATGGTCACCGATCCCTTCAGCTCCAGCGTGCCGCCGATCCACGCCTTGCGCGCGGTGACGGGATTGGAGGGGGAGAGGAACCAGGTGCAGCGGCCGCCGGCGCCGACGCGCGCGATCGGATGGGCGACGCGCCCGTCGGCGATCACCATATGCGCGCCGCCGGAGGAGGCGATGCGCGCCGCCTCGATCTTGGTGCGCATGCCGCCGCGCGACAGCTCGGAGGCGGCGCCGCCGGCGATCGCCTCGATCTCCGGCGTCACCCGCTCGACCACCGGGATCAGCTTCGCCTTAGGGTTCTCTTTCGGCGGCGCGTCGTAGAGGCCGGCGACGTCGGAGAGCAGGATCA
>CAZKHF010000286.1:0-3853 GCA_964552445.1 uncultured Bradyrhizobium sp.
AGCTCGCGCGCTATCTCGAGCCGCTCGCCGGCCTCAACATCGCGCTCGGCTATGGGCGCGGCCTGGGCACCGACATCGCCCCGACCTGGAGCGTCGCGCCCGCCAAGGCGGCCTGACGATCCGGCGAACGGAGACTTGCGGCGGCGCGCGTCCGAGCGAAGATGGGCGCGCCCCTGCTTTGCGGAGACGTCAGCCATGCCCGCCGCCAACGAAAACCTGGTTGTCTTTCTGCACGGCGTCGGCGCGTTCGGCGCCGACATGGCGCCGCTCGCCGACGCGCTCGGGGCCGCGCTGCCGTCGACCGCCTTCGCTGCGCCCGACGCGCCGTCGCCGTTCGACGGCGGCGGGTCCGGGCGTCAATGGTTCAGCCTCTCCGGCGTCACCGCCGCCAACCGGCGGGCGCGCATCGAAGCGGCGCGCGAAGCGTTCGACCGCGTGACGATGGCCGCCGTCGCCGAGCGCGGCTTCGCCGGCCGGCTTGACCGCGTCGCGTTGTTCGGCTTCTCGCAGGGCGCGATGATGGCGCTCGACGCCGTCGCCTCCGGCCGCTGGCCGGTGGTCGCGGCGGTTGCCGCCGCCGGCCGCCTCTCCGGCTCGGCCGCGCCGCTCGCCGCCGCCAACGCCGCGCGCGTGCTGCTGCTGCACGGCGAGGCCGACCCGGTCGTTCCTGTCGAGGAGAGCCGGCTCGCCGCCGAGCGGCTGACCGCCGCCGGCTTTTGCGTCGAGGCGCGCTTCTATCCGCGCGTCGGGCATGCGCTGACCGACGACGGCGTCGCCGCGGCGGGAGAATTCCTCGTCCGCGCCTTCAAGCGGGTCTGAACCAGGAATGCGCCCGCAGCCGTGGTCGGGCGCATGGCCGCGCCTCGCGCGCGCTCAGCGAGGCGCCGCCTGCGCCGCGCGCCGTCCGGCGTCCACGCCCGGAACGGCGCGCGGCGCCCCCGAGCATTCTCGCGGGCGACGAGGGGTCGCAGGCGAAGCGGCGGCCCGACGCGCGCGCCGGGCAGGCGAAGCGCGGGACGCGGGTCCGCCGACGGAGGCGCAATTCACGTGCGGTTCAGGTTGTCGGGCCATAATATTGAACCGCTGAGCAACCCTGTTCAGCAGCAGCAACAATGCCGAACCTCGCTTGCTGCGGTTTGGCGAACTAATCGCGCCTCAAGGGGAGATTTCTCATGAAAAAGCTTGCGACTGCGCTATCCGGCGTCGTGATTCTCGCCACCGCCCTATCTTCTGCGACGCCCGCGTTCGCGTTGGGCGGCTGCGGCCCGAACTTCCATCGCGATGCGGCGGGCCGATGCGTCTGGGGCGGCCAAAACCAAGCCTGGTGCCTGAGACACACGGGCCATCCGGCTGTTCCCGGTCCCAATGGAACGTGGTGGTGCTATCGCTGAGGCGCTCGCCTTCGGCGCCGCCCGGCGCGCGGGCGACGCCAAGAGCGGCCTCGGCCACCAGACCCGAGTGACTCTTGCGTGAAGTCGATTTGTCGCGTCCCGCCATCGGCGCTAAGCGCGGAAAGGTGACGACGAGCGCTCGTCGCAAGTCCAAATCCTAATGCGGCGCGAAGCATCAAGGCGATAAACGTCGCGCGTTTCGCAAACTCACTGGAGACTACGCGCACAGGCGCGCAGCGGCCAAGCCGAACGGCCAATAAACTTTGGACGAAAGGCGGCGCCTCCGCTTCGCCGCGAACACGAAAAGGCCGGAGAGGAGGCGAGGCCCCTCTCCGGCCGAACGGCGTCTTTGCGCCCGCGCGGGCGCGGACTTCCGCTTACTGGGCGATCGGCGAGTAGGTGCCGTCCGCGTTCCACTTATTGATGTCGAAATGCGGATCCTTGACGTCGCCCTTGGCGTCGAAGGCGACCGGGCCGAGCACGGTGTCGACCGGCTGGCCGCTCTCCAGCGCCTTGGCGACCTTGGCCGGGTCGTCGGCGCCGGCGCGCTTGATCCCCTCGGCGATCGCCTGGATGACGCCGTAGGAGAACAGGGTGAAGCCTTCCGGATTGTAGTTCTGCGCCTTGAACTGCTCGAGCGCCTTGGCGGCGGTGGCCGAGCGGCGCGGATCGGCGGCGAAGGTGAACAGCGTGCCCACGCCCGCCGGACCGGCGATCGGCAGGAACTCGGAGGTGGCGAGGCCGTCTCCGCTCATCAGCTGGAACCTGTAGCCCTGGTCGTTCGCCTGGCGCAGAATCAGGCCGGCCTCGGTGTGATAGCCGCCGTAATAGAGGAATTCGACGCCGGCCGTCTTCAGCTTGCTGACGATCGCGCTGTAGTCCTTGTCGCCGGGGTTGATGCCTTCGAACATCACTTCCTGAACGCCGAGCTTGTTGAGCGTCTCCTTCACCACGGTGGCCAAGCCCTTGCCGTAGGCCGCCTTGTCGTGGAGGATGGCGATCTTCTTGTCCTTGTAGTTCTTGGCGATCCACGGCGCGATGAAGGCGCCCTGCGCGTCGTCGCGCGGGAAGTCGCGCAGGATCGTCGGCAAGCCCTTCTCGGTGAGCACAGGGTTGGTCGCCGACGGACTCATCATCAGCACGTCGTTGTCGGCGTAGACCTCGGAGGCGGGAATCGCCGCGCCCGAGCAGGCGTGGCCGTCGACGAACTTGACCTGCTGGCCGACGATCAGATTGGCGACCGCCACCGCCTGCTTGGGATCGCAAGCGTCGTCCTCGATGACGATCTTGATGTTGCGGCCGAGCACGCCGCCGGCTTGATTGATCGCCGCCGCCGCCGCCTCGGCGCCGCGCTTCATCTGCTCGCCGATCGTCGCCACCGGCCCGGTCATTGGCCCAGCGACCGCGATGGCGAGGTCGTCGGCTTTGGCCGACGCGATGGCGATGATCGAAGCGATTCCCGCCAACGACACCAGCAACGCTTTGCGCATATTCAATTTCCTCCGTGGGTGGACAGCGCGCGTCCGGCGCGCCCGCGCCGCCAAGAGAGGACGCTTCGCCCGCTGCGAAGCGGCCTTAGCGCCCCGGCGCGGCTCCCGCGGCGGCGTAGCGATAAACCGAACCGAGCCGGGGGTCGAATCTTTTGCGCCCGCGTCCCTTCATGCGCCCTCTCGCGGTCGCGCGGGCGTCCCTCTCGCAAATTGCGGCGAATAGCATTATACGGCGCCTGCCGAGACAGCAACCGCGGAGGCCGCGACGCCTCCCGACAGGAGCCCTGATGATCCGTTTCCCCTCGAAGCCGGCGCGCCGGCTGGCCTTCGCCCTCGCTTCGGGCCTTGGCGCCGCGCTGCTCCTCACCGGCGCCGCGCAGGCCGACCCTCGCGTTCTCGCCAAGGTCGACGGCGCGCCGATCACCGAGGACGACGTCGCCGACGCGCTGCTCGACATCGGCCCGGGCCTGCCGCAGAAGCTCGAAGGGCCGGAGCGCGAGAAATACGCGCTCGACTACCTCATCGACCTGCGCCTGGTGGCCAAGAAGGCCGAGAGCGACAAGCTCGACGCGACTTCCGAGTTCGCCCGCCGCCTCGCCTATTATCACGAGAAGCTGGCGATGGAGACGCTGCTCTCCAGCGTCGCCAAGTCGGCGGCGACCGAGGACGCCGAGCGCAAAGCCTACGACGAAGCGGCCAAGGCCAACCCGCCGGTCGAGGAGATTCACGCCCGCCACATCCTGCTGCCGACCGAGGACGAGGCGAAGGCCGCGCTGGCGCGCGTCAAGGCCGGCGAGGACTTCGCCAAGGTGGCGACCGAATTGTCGAAGGACCCGGCGAGCGACGGCGGCGACCTCGGCTGGTTCAGCAAGGACCGCATGGTGCCCGAATTCGCCGATGCGGCGTTCAAGCTGCAACCCGGCCAGATCTCCGATCCGGTGAAGAGCCAGTTCGGCTGGCACATCATCAAGG
>CAZKHF010000287.1:0-3820 GCA_964552445.1 uncultured Bradyrhizobium sp.
TGGGCGTCGTCAACCTGCCGACCGGCCAGCCGACGATGCGGCTCACCGGCGGCGCCGCGGCGCGCCTCGCCGCCATCACGCCGCCGGGCATGGAAGCGTTCATCCACCTGACGATCACCGACGAGCCGCCGCTGGCGCAGGCTTTTGTGATCATCGAGGCGCGCCTGAACGCCGTTACAAACGCTTGACAGCGCCGGCGTCACGCGCGAAAGCATATTGTAACGCTAGATCCATTCTAAAGAAAAAGTCGGACAACACGCGCGGCGTCGCCGCGGCGTGAGGGCGCAGAAGCCGACATCGAGCGAGCGGGGGCCTTCCCGGCGCGGTGAAGACGACGGACCGCATCAACGCGCCGACGACGGTCGCCTACGAAGATGAGAGACCTGACGATCGACGAAGCCTTCGCCCTGCACCGCCAGGGGCGGACCGCCGAGGCGGCGCGCCTCTATGAGGCGATCGCGGCGCGCGAGCCCAACAACGCCGAGGCGCGGCAATACCTCGGCGTGATTCTGGCGTCGGCCGGCCAGCTCGACCAAGCCAAGGCGCTGATGAAGCGCTCGCTCGAGCTCAAGCCGAACGAGTTCGCCTTTCTCGAGAACTACGCCGGCGCGCTCACGCTCGCCGAAGAGTTCGCCGAGACGTTGGAGGTCAGCCGCAGGGCGCTGGCGCTGAGGCCGCAAAGCGTCAACGTGCTCTACCTCAGCGCCGCCGCGCTTCAGAATCTCGACCGGCTCGAAGACGCGCGCGCGCAATTCGTCGCCCTGCTCCGCCTCGCCCCCGATCATCAGGCGGCCCGCAAGGAATATGCTGCGACTCTCGCCCGTCTGGGCGAGATCGACGAGGCGCTGGCGGTCGTCGAGAAGTTGATCGCCGACTGTCCGCGCTTCGCTGACGCTTACCTCGTCCGCGCCAACATCCGTGCGATCCGCGGCGAGGTCGCTCCCGCCGTCGACGACTACGAGCGCGCGCTGACCCTGCAGCCCAACGCCTACTCGACGTGGCAGAGCTTGGGCCACGCGCTCGAGCGCCTCGCGCTTTACGACAAGGCGCTCGCCGCCTTCGACCGCGCGTTGGCGCTGCGGCCGAACCACGCCGAATCGCTCATTGGCCGCGGCGACGCGCTGAACCAACTCGGCCGCCTGTCGGAAGCGCTCGCTTGTTACAATCAGGCGATCGCAATCGGCGGCGACAGCGAAAAGAAGGGGCGGTTCGCGCGTGCGATCGCGCTGGCGCAAGCCGGAGAAACGGATGAAGCCCGCGCGGAGCTGCGGCGCTTCACGCAACGCCACGAAAACTCCGGCTCGGCTTGGCGCGCTCTGTCGGATCTGATCACGTTCGAAGCTGGCGACCCGGCGTTCGCGACGATGGAGTCGCTGCTCGCCGGCGGCGCGCAAGCCGAAGGCCAGGCTCAGGCGCTGCATTTCGCCCTCGGCAAGGCCTATCTCGACATCGGCGATTCGCAGCGGGCGTTCGCTCACCTCAACGAAGGCAACCGGCTGAAGCGCCGTCAGCTCGCCTACGACGCCGACGCCAACAGCGCGCGGATGGCGGCGATCGCCAGGACCTTTCCCGCCGAGATCTTCGATCGCTTCGCCGGCGCCGGATCACGCTCGGCGGCGCCGATCTTCGTCGTCGGCATGCCGCGCTCGGGCACGACCCTGATCGAACAGATCCTCGCCAGTCATCCGGCGGTTCACGCGGCCGGCGAGCTACCGATCCTGCCGCAGATCGCCGCCGAGATCGGCGAAACGCCGGAAGGCGTCGAATCCCTGACCTCCGAGCGCCTGGCGGCGCTCGGCGACGCCTATGTCGCGCGGGTCGGCGCGCCGCCGGCCGGCAAGGTCCGCTTCATCGACAAGCTGCCGGGGAACTTCGCCAATGTCGGCCTCATCCGCCTCATCCTGCCCGAGGCGCGCATCATCCATTCGCGCCGCGACCCGGTCGACGCCTGCCTGTCCTGCTATACGATCGATTTCCAGGCCGCGGGCCTCGCCTTCGCCTACGACATGACCGAGCTCGGGCGCTACTGCCGGGACTACCAGGCCCTGATGGCGCATTGGCGGACGGCGGCGCCGCCGTCGCGGCTGCTCGAAGTCGATTACGAGTCGGTCGTCGACGATCTCGAAGGCGAGGCGAGGCGGATGATCGCCTTCCTCGACCTCCCCTGGGACCCCGCCTGCCTCGCGTTCCATCAAACCAAGCGGCCCGTCCGCACCGCCAGCCTCAATCAGGTGCGGCGGCCGATCTATCGCAGCTCGGTCGGGCGGTGGCGCGCGCACGCCGCGGAACTCGCGCCGCTGTTGCAGGCGCTCGGCGTCGCCGCGCCGTAATCCAACCCCGCGCACGCGCCTGAAGAGGCGAACCTTCGCCCCCTCGCCGCCCCGTCGCGCTCGCTTTCGCTCCGTCGACGCGCGCAGCGGCGCGACAGGCAAGCGACAAAAAACCCCGGAGCTTGCGCTCCGGGGCCGATGTTTGACAATCGATCGATTCGATCAGAAGTCGCGCTCGACGCGCAGCTCGCCGATGAAGCCGTCGAAGTTCTTCTTCCAGGCCGAGGTTTCGGAGCCGGTCGCCCAGCCATTCGGCTTGTCCTGACTGCCGCTCTCGTAGAGCAGGTCGAGGTCGAACGTGAGGTTATGAACCGGCGCCCATTCGAAGGTCGCGCCGCCGACGAAGGCTTCCCAGTTCTTCGACATGAACGAATCCGCCGACGTCGACAGATTGACATGGCCGTAGGAGGCTTCCGGCGAGATCTTGAAGGTCGGGCCGAGCGGGATGTCGAAGCCAGCGGCGACCGTCCAGATCTTCGGCTTCTGCCAGCTCGTGCCGTCGTAGTAGATGTCGCCCGTGGCGCCGTTATTCGCCACGCCGCCGAGGTTGAGGTACCACGGCGAGCCGATGCCCGACTGTCCATAATCGCCATCGGTGTAGGTGGCGGTCGCCTTGAAGTCAGCGCCCGCGCCGAGCGACGGCAGATTGAAGTTCACGCCGCCGTTGATGCCCCAGCCCCAAGCGTCCTTGGTGGCGACCGGGGAGACGCCGTTGTCGTACTGAGCGCGGACATTATGCAGCAAGCCGGCCACGTGGGCGGCGCCCCAGCCCTGCTTGACGTCCAACGACACGACCACGTCCGGCGCGCGATCGCCGTCGGCAGTGACCGCATACGCATTGCCATACACCGACGACGCCACGGTGTTGATCGGCGACTCGAGCGAGAGCGTCGCCGAGAAGCCGCCGCCGAAGGTCGCCGTATAGGCGAAGGCGTTGACGCTCTGGTCGGCCGCGAACAGGTCCATATCGGAATTCACGGCGCCGTCGAACCAAGCCGTGTCGAAGAACGACTCGACCTTACCGGCGGTGAGGCCCGCCCAGGTAATCCACGCCTTGTCGACCTGGAAGCCGTTGTTGCCGGTGACGGCATGAGGAGATCCGGCCGACGTATAGCCTTCGATGTAGCCGCCGCCGAACGCGTCTTCCATGTCCATATGGGCGATCAACGGGCCGTAGGCGGTGTTCGACGCGGCGTCGAGCGTGATGCGGCCGCGCGTCCAGGTGCCGTAGCCGTCCTGCTGCCGCGAGGCGACGGACTTCGTCAGGGTGCTGCCAGAGCCGACCGTATAGACGTCGTGGGTCGGGCCGGCCGCGTAGCGGGCGGTGACGAAGCCGCTGATCTTCAGGCAGGTGTCGGAGCCGGGGATGATGAAGCCGGCGATGTCGCCGACCTTGCAGACCTTGACGTATTCAGCAGCGGGCGCGCCCTTCTTCGTGGGAAGATCGGCAGCCTGCGCGCCGGCGACGACCATCAAAGTGGCCGCTGAGC
>CAZKHF010000288.1:0-3792 GCA_964552445.1 uncultured Bradyrhizobium sp.
CTATCTCAACGCCATCGACGGCATCGCCTACGGCGACGATCCTTCGCAGGGGCTGGTGCGCGGCGGCCGCTTCGTCCACCCCAAGCTCGGCTTCGGCTTCGTCGCGCCGGACGGCTTCGTGCTGGAGAACCAGTCGACGGCGCTGATCGGCGTCGGCGAGGGCGGCGCACAGGCGCTGCGCCTCGATAGCATCGCGCTCGACAATTCGGAGAGCCTCGAGAGCGCGCTCGCCTCGGGCTGGATCGACGGGGTGAAGACCGGCTCGATCGAGAAGCTCGACGGCGGCGACCTGCCGATGGCGACCGCCGTCGCCCAGGGCGAGCAATGGAGCTTCCGCCTCGGCGCGGTCAGGATGGACGGGCGCGTCTATCGCCTGATCTTCGCCGCCCACAGCCTGACGCCGGCGATCGACGCGCGCTTCCGCGCCGCGATTCGCTCCTTCCATCGGCTGCGGCCCGAGGAAGCGGCCGAAGCGACGCCGTTGCGGCTGCGCGTCGTCGTCGCCCAGCCCGGCGACGCCGCCGAAACGCTGGCGAAGCGGATGCCGTTCGAGGACCGCGCGCTGGCGCAATTCCTGGTGCTCAACGGCTTCGAGCGGGCCGAGCCGCTGGTCGCCGGCCAGCGCTACAAGATCGCCGCGCCGTGAGCGACGCGCCGCCCGCCGCGTTTCGCCGCCTCGGCGGCCGCCTGCTCGCCGCCACCCATAACCGCGGCAAGCTCGCCGAGCTCGCCCATCTCTTCGAGCCCTATGGCGTTTCGGTGGTCGGCGCGGCCGAGCTTGGCCTCGCCGAGCCGGAGGAGACCGGCGACAGCTTCGCCGCCAACGCCGCGCTGAAGGCGCGCGCGGGGGCGCTTGGAGCGGGGCTGCCGGCGCTCGCCGACGATTCGGGCTTGTGCGTCGAAGCGCTCGACCGCGCGCCGGGGATCTTTTCGGCGCGTTGGGCGGGAGAAGAGCGCGATTTCGCCGCGGCGATGGCGCGCGTCGAGCGCGAGCTCGCCGGCCGCGCCGCGCCGGCGCCGTGGCGCGCCTATTTCGTCTGCGCGCTGGCGCTGGCCTGGCCCGACGGCCGGCTCGACGCCTTCGAGGGCCGGGTGGACGGCCGGCTCGCGTTTCCGCCGCGCGGGAAGGCGGGGTTCGGCTACGATCCGATCTTCGTTCCCGACGGCTATTCGCAGAGCTTCGGCGAGATGACCGCCGAACAGAAGCACGGGCTGCCCGCCGACGGCTCGCTCGCGCTTTCCCACCGCGCCCGCGCCTTCCAGAAGCTGGCCCGCGCCGTGCTCGATTGACGCGGGCGCCGGCGTCGCGCAACCTCTGCCTTTGGCGATCGCGGGAGACGCGGATGGACGAGTTCGACCGGCGCAAGCGGGGCTTCGAGAAGTTTTTCGCCTTGAGCGACGCGCTGCGCTTCAAGGCGCTGTCGCGCCGCAACCGCGCCGTCGGCCGCTGGGCGGCGGAGAAGCTGGCGCTCCCCCGCGAGGCGGCGGATCGCTACGTCGAGAGCTTCGCCGACGCGCAGATCGGCGGCGCCGGCGACGAGGCGCTGCTGGCGCGGCTGCGCGACGATTTCGTCCGCGCCGGCGTCGACGTCTCCGCTCACCGCATCCGCCGCCGCCTCGAGGCGACGATGGGGGAAGCGGTCGCCGAAATCGAAGCGGGGCGGTGAGGGCCAGAGGGGCGGGCGCGCCGCGTCGGCTTCGCGCCGATTCGATCGCCGATCGCGACGGCGACGGGCGCCGTTTCGGCGAAAGCGCCGCTTAGGCGACGCGTCGTGGCCGTTCCGGCGGGCTCCAGGCGCTTTGCGGCTCTGGGAAACGGGTCCGCCTTTCTCCGCTGAGCAGAATTCGCGCGAGCTATGCTTGTTTTTGATGCAATGCGCCCATAAATGTGCTAATCAAATAGCTACCGGTTATGGCACAGAAGGGAGGGTGTCATGTCGGGCATGTTTGAGCTCCGCGCAGTGAGCTTTGAAACGGGATTCGCTATCGGCGAAGAACTCCGGTTCAAGGCCCTCGCGCGCAGGAACAGGGCGCTCGGCCTGTGGGCGGCGCAGCTTCTCGGGCATCAGGGCGAATTGGCGAAGGCGGAAGCCGACGCGCTGGTCGAGGACCAGATCGAGCGCGGCGACGACAGGGCGCTCGCCGCCGAGCTGGGCGCGAAGTTCTCGAGCGCCGGCGTCGGCATTTCCCGCCACCGCATCCGTCGCATGATGGAGCAGAAGATGGCCGAGGCGCTGGCCGGCGTCCGCGCCGGCTATTGACCGGCCGAAGCGTCAAGCGCGCGCCGGAAGCGTCAACGGCGCAAATAGGGCGACGACCTGTTCGTAGACGCGTCGCTTGAACGGCACGACCAGCGCTGGGACGCGTTCGACGCGCTCCCAGCGCCAGGCGTCGAACTCGGGCGCGTGCGCGCCGGCCGCGGGCCGTTCGATGTCGATCTCCGCCTCGTCGCCTTCGAAACGCATGAGGAACCACTTCTGGGTCTGGCCGCGGTAGCGGCCCTTCCAGCGCGCGCGCGCGTCCGCGGGAAGATCGTAGCTCAGCCAATCCGGCGCTTCGGCGATCAGCGAGGTCGAGCAGACGTTGGTCTCCTCGTAGAGCTCGCGCCGCGCCGCGTCGTAAGGCGCCTCGCCGTCGTCGACGCCGCCTTGCGGCATCTGCCATTCGTGGCCGGCGACCAGCCCTTCGCGTCTCTTCTTGCGCCGGCCGAGGAACACCGCGCCGTCGCGGTTGATGAGCATCACGCCGGCGCTGCGGCGGTAGGGCAGGTCCTGGTTCACGGCGTCAGATCGTCCTTCATGCTCGTCGCGACGGCGCGCGGCGGAGGGCGCCGCGGCTCTGTATAATCGCTGGAGACGACGAAATCATTGCGCTTCAACGGCTCGCCTGCGGGGCGGGGCTGCGGGCGATCAGGGCCGAGACCGGCGCGAGCGCGACGCCGCGCGCCTCCAGGCCGGCGGCCCAGCGGGCGATGCGCTCGACCCCGGCCGGGCGCGCCGCGGCGACGCCGATCGCCGCCCCGCGGCTGCGCGCCAGCGTCTCCAGGCGGGCGAGCGCCGCGTCGATCGCCTCGGGCGCCGGATCGGCGTCGACGACCACGTCGGCCTTCGCCGTCGGCAGGTTAAGGCCGGCGGCGACCTCGCGCGCGAGGCTGCGCGGCGACGAGCCGTCGTCGAGATAGTCGAGGCCGCGCGCGGCGATCTCGGCGAGCGCGGGCGACAGCGCGCGCGCGTCGGCGGTGAACCTGCCGCCGAGGTAATTGACGACGCCGACGTAGCCGACGAAGCGCGACATCAGCCAGCGTAGCGAATCGAGGTTCTCGCCGTCGGCGGCGCCGACGCGCAACGTATGCGGGCCGGGGTCGTCGGCCGGGTAGGCGAAGGATTCCATCGGCGCCTGAAGCAGGATCTCGTGGCCCGCTTCGCGCGCCTTGGCGGCGTCGCGCTCGAGGTTGTCGCCATAGGGGGCGAAGGCGAGCGACACCGCGCCGGGAAGCGCGGCGATGGCGTTGGCGGTGCCGTCGGCGGCGAGGCCGAGGCCACCGACCACCAGCGCGACCTGCGGCGCGCCCGGCGGCAGCTTGGGCGAGGCGGCCAGCGGCCGGGCGTAGACGTCGGCGGGCCGAGCGCCGTCGGCGCCGATGCGCGGCAACAGGCCGTAGCGCGACTTCTCCGTCAGGCGCTTGTCGGGCGCGGCGACGAGGCGCACCGCCAGCGCCTGCTGGACGTCGATCACCAGCGCGCCGCCGGGGCCGCCGCCGCCGTTGCGCACCACCTTGACGCCGCTCGCCGC
>CAZKHF010000289.1:0-3783 GCA_964552445.1 uncultured Bradyrhizobium sp.
GCATGGCGCTGACCTACGCCGCGCGCGCCGAGGGCGAGACGATTCCCGCCGTCGTTCGCCGCCTCGTCGACAAGACGCTCAGCTGAACCGATGGCGACCGCCGTTCCCGCCGCAAGCCGGACGCGCGAGGAGGCGGCGACGCTCGCGGCCCGCCTGCCGAGCCTGGTCGTCGCCGCGCGGCAGGTCGCTCACAGCCTGATGCACGGCGTGCACGGGCGGCGACGCGCCGGGCCTGGCGAGACCTTCTGGCAATTCCGCCCGTTCATCTCAGGCGAGCCGGCGGCGCGCGTCGATTGGCGCCGCTCGGCGCGCGAGGACCGCGCCTTCGTGCGCGAGCGCGAGTGGGAGGCCGCGCACACCGTCTGGATCTGGTTCGACCGCTCGCCGTCGATGGCTTTCTCTTCGACGCTCGCGCCTTGCGCCAAGATCGATCGCGCCGCCGTGCTCGCGTTCGCCCTCGCCGACCTGGCGGTGCGCGGCGGCGAGCGCGCCGGCCTCATCGGCCTCACCCGCCCGTTGGCGACGCGCGGCGTGATCGAGCGCTTCGCCGAAGCGGTGGCGACCGACGAGCGCCAGCGCGGCCAGCCGTCGGCCGGCTTGCCGTCGTTCGAGACGATCGGCGCGCGCGCCAAGGCGGCGCTGATCGGCGACTTCCTCGGCGACGCCGAAGCAGTTTCGCGCGCGGTCGGCGCCCTCGCGGCGCGGGGGGTCGAGGGCCAGTTGTTGATGATTTCCGACCCGGTCGAGGAGACTTTCCCCTTCGTCGGCCATACCGAGTTCGTCGAGGCCGGCGGTCCGACGCGGTTGCGCGCGCCGCGCGCGCAAGACCTGCGCGAAGCCTATCTCAAACGTCTCGCCGCCCACCGGGAGGCGATTCGCGCCGCCTGCGTGAGGCGCGGCTGGGGCTTCGCGCTGCATCGCACCGACCGGTCGGCGGCCCAGGCGCTGCTCGCCTTGCGCGTGAGGCTCGCCGGCCCCGGTCCGGCGGCGCTCGGCTGGAGCGCCTGAGATGTTCGGCCTGCCGCTCGCCTTCGGCGCGCCGGCGGTGCTGGCGGCGCTGGCGCTGCTCGCCGCGCTCTATCTCTTTCTCAAGGTCACGCCGCCGCGGCCGCGCCAGACCGTGTTCCCGCCGCTGCGCCTGCTTCTCGGGCTCGATCCGCGAGAGCAGACGCCGGCCCAGACCCCGTGGCCGCTGCTGGCGTTGCGCATCGCCGTGGCGACGCTGGTCATCCTGGCGATGGCGGAGCCGGTATGGAACCTCCTTCCCGCCTCGGGCTCGAGACCGCTGCTGCTGCTGATCGACGACGGCTGGCCGTCGGCGCCGACCTGGGAGCGCCGCGTCGCCTTCGCGCGCGAGGCGCTCAGCGGCGCGGCGCGCGCCGGCCGCCTGGTCGCGCTTCAGCCGATGTCGCAGGGCGGTCTCGACCCGGCGACGCTCGACGGCCGGCGCGGCGAGGAGCGTCTCGGCGCGCTCGCGCCCGTCCCATATGCGCCGGAGCGCGAAGCGACGCTGCCGGCGATCGAGCGCTTCCTTTCCGCCAATCCGCAGGCCGAGGTCCTATGGATCGCCGACGGGCTGGCGCTCGGCGGCGCCGACGCCTTCGCGCGCGGCCTGGCGAACGCGGCGCGCGGCCACAAGGCGTCGGCGGTCGTCGACCCCTCCACGCCGGTCGGCGTCGCCGGCGCCGACAATCTCGCCGGCGCCCTGGTCGCGCATATGACGCGCGCCGACGCGAGCGGGCGACGGGCCGGCGTCGCGCGCGCGCTCGACGCCCAAGGGCGGACGATCGGCGAAGCGCCGTTCGAATTCGGCGCGGCGCGCGCGGCGACGGCGAGCTTCGATCTGCCGGTCGAGCTGCGCAATCAGGTCGCGCGCGTGGTCGTCGCCGACGAGGCCTCGGCGGGCGCGACCTGGCTGGTCGACGAGCGTTCGCGCCGGCGGCGGGTGGCGATCGTCTCCGGCGCCGGCGCCGACGTCGCGCAGCCGCTGCTGGCGCCGACCTATTATCTCGAGCGCGCGCTCGCGCCGTTCGCGGAAGTTCGCGAGCCGCGCGACGCGACCAGCGATCCGATCCTGTCGCTCATCGCCGAGAAGCCGTCGGTCGTCGCCCTCGCCGACATGAACGTCGGCCCCGGCCCGGCGCGCGACAAGCTGATCGACTTCGTCGAATCAGGCGGCGTGCTGGTGCGTTTCGCCGGCGCCCGCCTCGCCGCCGGCCAGGACGACCTGACGCCGACGGCGCTGAGGCGCGGCGGGCGCACGCTCGGCGGCGCGCTGTCGTGGGAGACGCCGAAGCACATCGCGCCCTTCGACAAGGACAGCCCGTTCTTTGGCCTCGCCGCGCCCGGGGAAGTGACGGTGTCGCGCCAGGTGCTCGCCGAGCCGGAGCCGGGCCTCGCCGCCAAGACCTGGGCGCGGCTGGTCGACGGCACGCCCCTGGTGACCGCCGAGCGGCGGGGCAAGGGCCTGATCGTGCTGTTCCACGTCACCGCCGACACCACCTGGTCGAACCTTCCGCTCTCCGGCCTGTTCGTCGACATGCTTCGGCGCGTGGTCGAGCGCGCCGGCGCCGCGCCCGCGGCCGCCGACGGCGCGGCCAAGACCGGCGCGGAAGCCGTCCACGCCCCCTACCGCATCCTCGACGGCTTCGGCGTTCTCGGCGCGCCGCCGGCCAAGGCCGAGCCGATCGGCGACGACTTCTCCGGCGTCGGCGACGCCCGGCATCCGCCCGGCTTCTACGGCGACGCCGGCTCGGCCGAGGCGGTCAACGCGCTGGCGCCGGGCGAGACGCTCGCGCGCGCCGACTACGGCGGCCTCGCCCTCGCCCCCGGCGGGCTCGTCGTCGCCGCGCCGATCGACGTCAAGCCGTGGCTGTTGTTTCTGGCGCTGATCGGCTTCCTCATCGACGCCGCGGCGAGCCTGTGGCTCGGCCGCGCCGCCCGCTTCGCCAAGCCGGCCGCGGCGGCGGCGCTGATCGTCGGCGCGATTTTCGCTGCGGCGATCGCAGCGCCGCCGGCGCGGGCCGACGACGCGCCGATTTCGGCGCGCGACGCCGACGCCGCGCGCAACATCCATCTCGCCTATGTCGTCACCGGCGACGCGGCGGTCGACGAAGCCTCGCGGCTCGGGCTCGAGAACCTCGCGCGCGTGCTCGACCAGCGCACTTCGGCGGCGGTCGCCGAGCCGATGGCGCTCGACCCTGCGCGCGACGAATTGAGCTTCTACCCGTTGATCTACTGGCCGGTGGCGGCTGAACGGCCGCAGCCGCCGGCGCGGGCGGTGGCGCGCATCGCCGCCTTCATGAAGAACGGCGGCACGGTGGTGTTCGACACCCGCGACGCGCTGACGGCGCGCGCCGACGGGCCGCCGACGCCGGAGGCGCTGTGGCTGCAGACCCTGCTCGCCGGGGTCGACGCGCCGGCGCTCGAGCCGGTGCCGCCCGACCATGTCGCCACCAAGACCTTTTATCTCATCGATCATTTCGTCGGTCGCACCGAGACCGGCCTGACCTGGATCGAGGCGCTGCCGCCGCCCGACCCCAACGACCGCGTCCCGCGCCCGGCGCGCGCCGGCGACAGCGTCTCGCCGATCATCGTCACCTCGAACGACCTCGCCGCCGCCTGGGCGGTCGACGCCGAAGGAAACGCGCTCTACCCGCTAATCCCCGGCGGGCCGCGCCAGCGCGAGATGGCGCTGCGCGGCGGCGTCAACCTCGTCATGTACACGTTGACCGGCAACTACAAGGCCGACCAGGTCCACGCCAAGGACCTCTTGGAAAGGCT
>CAZKHF010000290.1:0-3777 GCA_964552445.1 uncultured Bradyrhizobium sp.
AGCGGATCGGCTCGACGTGATCGACGAAGCCGACGATGTCGGCTTCGATTCCCACTTCCTCGGCGAGCTCGCGCAACGCCGCGGCGCGCAATGTCTCGCCCGCTTCGACCGCGCCGCCGGGCAGCGAATAGAGCCCCGCCGAGGGCGGGCGGGGGCGCCGCGCCACCAGCACGCGGCCGCCGCGGAACGTCGCCACCGAGGCGGCGAGGATCGGCCGGCTGGGATAGAGGCGGTCGCCCGGCGCGGCCTCAGACATGCTGGCCGCCGTTGATCATCAGCTCCGCGCCGTTCACGTAGCTCGATTGCTCGGTGCAGAGGAAATAGATCGCCTTGGCGACTTCCTCCGGCGCGCCGAAGCGGCGCATCGGGATGTGGGAAACGATCTTGTCGCTGCCCGGCGAGAGGATCGCGGTGTCGATCTCGCCAGGCGAAATCGCGTTGACGCGCACGCCCAGCGGGCCGAAGTCGGCCGCCATCTCGCGCGTCAGCGCGGCGAGCGCCGCCTTGGAGGTGGCGTAGGCGACGCCGGCGAAGGGATGGACGCGCGAGCCGGCGATCGAGGTGACGTTGACGATCGTCCCTTTGGCGCGCTCGAGCTCGGCGGCGAGGCCGCGCGCGAGCATGACGCACGCAAAGAAATTGACCTGGAACACCGTTTTCCAGTCTTCGAGCTCGGTCTCGAACAGCCCGAGCCGCGCGCCGCCGGGACCCTTGGGCGAGATCGCGGCGTTGTTGACCAGCGCGTCGAGCCGGCCGTCCACGAGGCGCGCGCGCACCTCGTCGATGGCGCGCGCTGTGTCGGCGGGATTGGCGAGGTCGATCTGCAGGTGATCCTCGGGGCCGGCGCTCCAGGGGCAGTTCTCGGGGAAGGCGTGGCGCGAGCAGGTGATGACCCGCCAGCCCGCCGAGGAGAAGCGCTTCACCGTGGCGTGGCCGATGCCGCGCGAGGCGCCGGTGAGCAGCATGGCGCGGCGCGGCGGGTCGGCGGGCGGATGCTGGATCATCTTGGGTCTCGCCTGGCGACGACGCGCGTCGTCGCGCCGCCCGGGAGCGGCGCGCGCGCTCCGCGCGTCAAGGATAAAGGCGCTGTCGTTTCCATGGCGCGCCCTCGCCCGCGCGGGTGAAGGCCACGCGGTCATGGAGGCGGAACTTCACGTCCCGCCAGAACTCGATCTGCATCGGCGTCAACCGGTAGCCGCCCCAATAGGGCGGCCGCGGAACGGCGCCGAAGCCGAATTTCAGCGCCAGGACGGCGGCCTCCTGCAGCAGCTTGGCGCGCGACTCGAGCGGCCGCGACTGCTGGCTCGCCCAGGCGCCGATGCGGCTTTCGCGCGGGCGGGTGGCGAAATAGGCGTCGGAATCGCGGCCGGGAATCTGCGCCACCGGGCCGCGCAGGCGCACCTGCCGGCGCAGCGACTTCCAGTGGAACAGCGCCGCCGCCTGCGGGTTGGCGGCGAGCTCGACGCCCTTGGCGCTCTCGCCGTTGGTGTAAAACACCAGCCCGGATTCGTCGAATTGCTTGCACAGCATGGCGCGCAAGTCGGGCAGGCCGGAGGCGTCGACGGTGGCGAGCGTGATCGCCTCGGGGTCGTTGACCTCGGACTTGGTCGCCTCGGCGAACCACAGGCGGAAAAGCGCGAAAGGATCGTCAGCTTCGGTAAAGTCACTCGAACTTAATATGTTCAACGCGAGAATGCTCCGACTGATAATTCCGCTGCCGAGGCGATGATAACCGTTCCCAACTGCAAAGGCGAAAGTTTTCGCCGCCGGAGGCCGGCGCCGGCGGCGCGGCGCGGCGCGCTTGTCGCGCTTCTGGCGCTCGGGCTCGGCGGCTGCTCGATCTCGATGCCGCTGCCGTCGTTTTTCGGCGACGACGATGTGACGGGATCGATCAAGCCAAAGAGCGCGGCGCTGGCGAGCGCCTACGACTCCAGCGACTGGAGCGTGGCCAAGCCGGTTCTGGCGGCGAGCCTGCGCCCGGCGGCGCCGGCCGAGCCGGCCGCCTGGTCGAACGTCGAGACCGGCCATCGCGGCGAGTTCCTGGCGGTCGCTGGGACGTTCGCGCGCGACGGTCGCTCCTGCCGCGTCTTCATCGCCCGCATCGTCGCGGGCGAGAGCAAGACGCTGCAAGGGGTCGGCTGCCCGAGCGACGACGGCGAGGTCGCGGTTTACGACGTCTCGCCGTGGACGGGGCTCTGAGCGCCACTTGCGTCGCCCGTGGCGGCGGCCCAAATAGTCTGACGGAGACACGGGCGCCTGCGCCATAATGGGCGGGCGCCGTAGATTGGGCTCATGATGCGCGACCCTTATGAAGTCCTCGGCGTGGCGAAGACCGCCGGCGAGGCGGAGATCAAGTCCGCCTATCGGCGGCTGGCCAAGCGCTTTCACCCTGACCAGAGCAAAGACCCGCGCGCCAAGGAGCGCTTCGCGGAAGTCAACAACGCTTACGAGATCGTTGGCGACGCGAAGAAGCGCGGCGCCTACGACCGCGGCGAGATCGACGCCGAAGGCAAGCCGCGCGCGCCGCAGTTCGAAGGCTTCGACGGCTTCGGCCGGCGCTCGGGCGCGCGCGCGGGCGGGCCGGACGTCCACAACTTCAGCTTCGATTTCGGCGGCGGCGCTTTCTCTTCGGGCCGCGGCGGCGGTTTCGACGCCGACGTGCTGTCCGAGCTGTTCGGCGGGCGCGGCGCGCGTTCGCGCGCCGCCCAACGCGGCGAGGACGTCGTCGCTTCGGTGACCGTGCCGTTGGCGATGGCGGTCGGCGGCGGCTCGGTGCGCGTCGCCTTGCCGACCGGCAAGACGCTCGACGTCGCCGTGCCCGCCGGCGTCGAGGACGGCAAGTCGATTCGCTTGCGCGGCCAGGGACGGCCCGGAACGCGCAACAGCCCGCCCGGCGACGCGATCGTCACCGTGCATTACGCGCCCCATCCGCTGTTCAAGGTCGAGGGGCGCGACCTCAAGTTCGACCTGCCGATCACGCTCTACGAGGCGGTGCTGGGGGCCAATGTGCGCGCGCCGACGCTCGGCGGCGAGGTCGAGGTGTCGATCGCGCCGGGCGCGAGCAGCGGCCGGGTGCTGCGCCTGCGCGGCAAGGGCCTGCCGGCGACCGCCGACCAGCCGCAGGGCGACCTGTTGGCGACGCTTCGCATCGCCATGCCGCCTGGCGCGGACGCCGACCTCACGCGCTTGATGAAACGCTGGCGCGACGACAAGCCTTACGATCCTCGCGCCGGCATGATCGGCTGAGGCGTCGGGCGAATTCCCTCTTAAAGCAAAAATGAAACGCCTCCGGACGGCCGACCGCCGGCCCGGAGGCGTCGTCTATCGCCAAAGACGGGACCGAGCGGACGCCGTCGCGCCCGGCCGGCTCACGCCGGCTACGCGTGGGCGTGATGATGATGATGGTGGTGGTGGTGATGATGATGGTGGTGGTGATGGTGATGTCGATGAAGGTGGTGATGATGGCGATGGTGGTGGTGATGGTGGAGAACCTGATGCTGCGCCGGCGGCGCGTCGGCGGCGTAGACGGCGACGGGCGCGGCGGCGAGGCCGAGGCAGAGCGCCGCGGCCAGCAGGAGTTTCTTAAGCATCTGTTAAGACCTTGATTTTTGCGAAAGCCTCACCAGCGAGGCCTCGCCGCGGGTGTGCCCAATCGCGCCTGAACGCGACATGAATCGAAACGACCCGCGCCGCCTCCGGCGCGTCGTCGTTCGGCGCTGCGGTCAGATCGCCGCTTCGGCGAAGATCGGCTCGAGGCGGCCGCCCCACGCGCCCTCG
>CAZKHF010000291.1:0-1231 GCA_964552445.1 uncultured Bradyrhizobium sp.
TCCTTGATCGGGTACATCACCGCCGACCACGAATTGCAGCCGGTGAAACCCGAGCCGCGCAAGGCGCTGTCGATCTTCAGGCTGACGTCGAGTCCCGAATCGATCGGCTTGCCGTTGAGCTCGCGGAGCTGCCAGGTCTGATCGATCGGGAAGTTCTTCTGCTGCGGCGGCAACGGCTGCAACGTTTTGTTGTCGTCATCGTGCATATGCGACTGCGCGTGCGCCGCGGCGGCGAAGCTGAGCGCGGCGAGGCAAATCGCCGTTCGCCAAAGAACGCGTTTCATGCTGCGGTCCTCATGTTCGCAAGGGGAGCCCGGAGATCGGCGCGCGGGTATAGCGAGACGCCGTCCGGCGCGCAACGGCGCCCGATAGCGGCGCAAGCGCGCGTTTTTGCGGCGTCGGCCGCCCCTCCCCTTGCGCCGCGCCGCCGGCGCACCACATCTTAACACGCGCGGGCCCTTCCGGGACGCGTTCGCCGCCCACGCCGCCATACCGGGGCGTGGGACGGCCATGTCGCTTCGATCCAGGAGGATATGACCATGTTGAACTATGATTTCTCTCCCTTCTACCGCACCACGATCGGCTTCGACCGTCTGTTGTCGCTGCTCGACAAGACGGCGGCGTTCGAAGGCAACGCCCCGACCTACCCGCCCTACAACATCGAGCGCACCGGCGAGAACGCCTACCGCATCACCGTAGCGGTCGCCGGCTTCGGCGAGAATGAGCTTTCCGTCGAGACGCGGGAGAACACCTTGACAGTGCGTGGGGCCAAGGACGAACAGCAGAATGGCGAGGGCGACAAGTCCGAGCTGCTCTATCAGGGCATCGCCGCGCGCGCCTTCGAGCGCCGCTTTCAGCTCGCCGACCACGTGACGGCGAAGGGCGCGACCTGCGAGAACGGCCTGCTGCACATCGACCTCGTCCGCGAGGTTCCCGAGGCGCAAAAGCCGCGCGCCATCCCGATCCAGGGGCCGGCCCGCTCCGCCGCGGCGGTCAAGCAGGCGGCGTAAGCCCCTCGGCTTCAGCCGCCGACCTATGGTCGGCCGGAGCATGAAAATTCAAGGGCGCCCCGCGGGGCGCCCTTTTTCGTCTCAATCGAGCGGCGTCACCGGAAGATCGTTGATCGCCTTCTTCTTCGCCGGCGCCTCGGCGGGCGCCGGCGCAGGCTTCGCCGCGGTCGGGCCGGCGGCGGGCGCGTCCGTCTTGGCGAGCTGCGACGGCGTCGGGCTCG
>CAZKHF010000291.1:1331-3753 GCA_964552445.1 uncultured Bradyrhizobium sp.
CGTCGGGCTCGGCGCGGGCGCAGCGGGCTTCGTCGCCGCCGGCCCTGTCGGCGCCTCGGTCTTGGCGACCTCCGAAGCGGCCGGCGTCGAAACCGGCGCTGGCGCCGCCGCGGCCGCCGTCGGGGTCGGCGCGGGCGCGGCGGCGGGCGGCGAATTGACCGCATTCGCCGCTGGCGTCGGCGTCGCGGCGTCGCGTTTGGCCTCGGCGGGCTTCGGCTTTGCCTTGGCCTTCGGCGCGTCGCTCGGCTCGGGCGAAAGGTAGATCGACGGCGGACCGCTTCGGTTGGGAGGAATCACGGCCGGCGCGCCCCACGGATCGGCCGCGCCTATGTCCGGGTCGACGTCGCGCCCGGCGCGGAAGCGCTCGAGGATGCGCCCGCTGTCGGCCTCGATCACCAGCCGTTGGAAGCGGCCGCGGCCCGCTTCGACGTCGGCGAGATAGACGTCGCCGCGCAGGACGAGCGGCCGCTGCAGCACATAGCCCGCGTCCTCGAGTCGCCGTTCGATGTCGTAAGGCGAGGGCCCCCGGCGGAACACGTCGAAGAAGCCCTGCGCATCGGCGCTCGCCGTCATGGCGAGAAGCAGCGTCGCCGCCGCGGCGAAACCGCCCCACCGCTTGCGCGCCGATCTGGCGCGCGGACTCTCGACCATGCTTGCGACTCCTCTTGTTCCTTGGCCGCTTTTCCCTAAGCTTTGCTAAAGATTGCGGCGGCGGTGCGGCGCGGCGGCGAGTTCGAGAAGCGCGTCGATCTCCCGCTCCTCGGTTTCGAACGAAGTCACCAGCCGCGCCATCCCTTCTCTGGCGCCGGGCGCGCGCTCCGGCGGCGCCGAGCGCGACGTCCAGTCGTGAAACTGCGCCCCCGCGGCGCGCCAGCGCGCCAGGCTCTCGCTCGGCGCCGCCACGAACACCTCGTTGGCCTCGGTCGGCCAGACCAGGCGCACGTCGGGCGTCGCGGCGAGCCCCTCCGACAAACGGCGCGCGGCGGCGTTGGCGCGCCGCGCCAGCTCGAGCCACAGGCCGTCGGCGAGATAGGCCTCCATCTGCGCGCCGAGAAAGCGGCCTTTCGACAGCGTCTGCCCGGCGCGTTTGCGCTGGAAAGCGAAATCGGCCGCCTTGGCGGGATCGAAGAACACCACCGCCTCGCAGGCGAGCGCGCCGTTCTTGGTCGCGCCGAAGGCGAGCGCGTCGACGCCGACGCGCCAAGTCATATCCGCCGGCGCGACGCCGAGCGCGGCGACGGCGTTCGCGAATCGCGCGCCGTCGACGTGCACGGCGAGCCCCGCCTCGCGCGCGACGCGCGTCAGCGCCGCGATCTCGTCGAGCCGGTAGAGCGTCCCCGCTTCGGTCGCCTGGCTGAGCGACAGCGCCGCGGGCTGAGTCGTCTTGACTTGTCCGCGGGGAAAGCGGGCGAGCGTCTCGCTGAGCGCGTCGGGCGCGACCTTGCCGCTCAGGCCGGCGACGCCGACCAGCTTCGCGCCCGCGGCGAAGAACTCGGGCGCGCCGCATTCGTCGTCGATGATGTGCGCCTCCTCGTGGCAGAACACCGTCTCCCACGGTCGGGCGAGCGCGGCGAGCGCCAGCGCGTTGGCGGCGGTGCCGGTGGCGACGAGAAAGGCGGCGACCTCGCGCTCGAACAGCTCGGAAAGCCGCGCCTCGGCGCGCGCGGTGTATTCGTCGGCGCCGTAGGCGGGCGCGTTGACGCGGGCCGAGCGCGCGATCGCCTCGAGGATCGAGGGCGCCGCCCCGGCGGCGTTGTCGCTGGCGAAATCCATCGGCTTGAGCCTCTTCATCGCGCGCTCCGCGCGCGTCTTCATGCCCTCCCGGCGCGGCGCTGGCAATCTCCGCCCGCCGGACGAATTGAGAAAAAAACTCGCGCCGCGCGGCGCGCCAGTCTTGTGTCGCGCCGACGTTTCTGTCATCGTCGCCCGACATAGGACAGTCGTGCTGACCATTTGCGGCCGCTTGCGGCCGCGGGCGAGGATGTCGGACGTGTCGAAAGCAACGGACCGAAAGAAACCCGCTGCGTGACGCCCAGAGGCTCTCACGCTTTACATAGCCGCCATTGTCCGAACTAAACTTACAACCAGTTGAGGAACGACGGTCGGCGCGGGACGCGACCGGTCGGGGAGTGTGAAGATGAACGCCAAGGCCCAGCACCGTCACCTCGGCCGCGAGGCGCTCGCCGCTTCGACCGCCCCGACGCCGCGCGCCGACGATCCTGCGCGCCCACAAGGTCTCTACGATCCGAACGCGCAACGCGATTCCTGCGGCGTCGGCGTGGTCGCCGACATGAACGGCCGCAGGACGCACGACATCCTGCTCAAGGGCCTCCAGGTCCTGATCAACCTCGACCACCGCGGCGCCGTCGGCGCCGACGCGACGCTCGGCGACGGCTGCGGCGTGCTGACGCAGATCCCCCAC
>CAZKHF010000292.1:0-3699 GCA_964552445.1 uncultured Bradyrhizobium sp.
GCCGTCGGCCGCCTGGTCGACCGCGTAGCCGACCTCGCGCAGCGCCTTGGCGAGAAAGGCCGCGGCGTCCTGGTCGTCTTCGATGATGAGAATCCGCATGGACGACATATAGCGGCTCCACCATTTTCCGCAAAAGAAATGGGCCGGTTTCGGCTTTCGAATTTATAGGACGGATGGTTCACTGAGTTTTTCGATGTCCGTTAGCCATTGCCCGAAATGGCGGCACCTATCTCTTAATTTAGGCAGACCGATTTTCTCTGCAACGACTGGTCCAGCACTTGCTTTGCGCGATTGGTATTCGGGAATTTCGCTAATAAGTCTTTTCGATGGTGCCGTTGTCGGACCACAGTCAATTTCCTCGGGAGACTGGAATTGCTTCGCCAAGTTTGTTAAGCGTTGTATCTGTTTGTCATGTTCTAAAAATTCCCATTTGAGACTCTGGGGATCAACGAAGAGTAACGCTTCAAATTCATGCAATTGGAGGTACGGCATAAAGCGATACAATCCCTCCGCGAGTAGGTCCTCGCGGAATTTATCTTCAAGGTGGGTCACACGTTCAACGTAATCCTCTATCTTCTTTGCTTGTGCGAGTCCCGGAAAGTCTGGGGGAATTGCATACAAATCGAGCATAGTTGTAAACCACACCCCGTCGCCGTGGTCGTTCTTCATCCAGCGCAGAAGGTGAGACCTGACAGCCGAATACGAATTCCATCCACCCTTCAATACGCGAGACGTCGACGCCTTTCTTGGTACGATAAGTTGTACATTTGGATAGATGCCAAGCGAGGACAGATGCGGGACAATCACCCGATTCGCGAAAGATTCCTCGGTCTGCCCTTCGACGACCATATTTAATCGGATCATGAGTGAACTTCCTTCGGACGACCGCCAAGAATATTTCGGTCCCAAAGTTCACTAAGTGTATATTCCTCAAGCCATTCTTGAAGCCGGTCACTGTCAAGCTTGACAAAGTGACTTCCCATGTCGTCTCTTTCAGCTACGACAACATTAATTGGTTTAAATTCATCCAAGAGATTGGGTGACTGGGTCGCAATCAAAACCTGCCTCAAGGTCGAAACACTTTCGATCAACCCGGCAATTATCGACATAGCATACGGATGCAGTCCGAGCTCAGGTTCGTCAAAAATGATCAGTGACGGCAACTTTGAAGGAGGTTGCAGGAGAGCGGTGATTAGCGCCATCGCCCGCAGAGTGCCGTCGGACGCTTGATCGACAGAAAAGACAACGTCAGTGCCGCGCTCTGACCATCGGAGCAGAACAGTTTCGTGTTCCGGTTCGAGAACGAAGTCATCAAAGAACGGAGCCACCTGTCGCACCGTTTCGACGATACGGCGATAATATTGCTGGAATTCATACTTCAGATATAGAAGAAACGGAGCGAGGTTTGCCCCATCGTACTTGAGATGCGCGTTGTCAGATACCGCCCAACGTCTTTTGAGTCGAGCCTCGCGGGAAGTATCCTGAAAATGATATACTACGAGGCCGCGTAGAAGCCCCGCGATCGTGCTGCGCGTTGTTTTCGCGACGTTGCTCTCTCGATCTAAAAGGCGTGCTTCCTTTTGCCCTGAGCCTAACTCTGTCCATTTTCCGTCGAGTTTGCCCGTCGGCAGAAAGCGGCACGCCTCGTCCGCGAACACAAGCGTGTCAGCTGCGGCGTGGAACAGACGAAATCTATACTCGTTTCTTCCTTTTTCGGTTTGCAACGCGAGACGAGCCTCAATTTCTCTGGTCCGCTTCGGCCCGTTATAAAGTAGTGCCCCGGCCCCTCCATTCTCGACAACATATCGTTGCAAGGATCCCGAAGGACTGGAGATTACGTAACTAAGAAAGCGGAAAAAAGCGATAAGATTAGACTTGCCAGAGCCGTTCGGCCCGATAAGGACGTTGACACGTCCGGGGCGAAGTTCGGCTTCCCTAATCGACTTGAAGCCGCGTATTTCCAGCTCATCCAACCTGTTCATTTTGCCATTCCGAATGCGCCCGGCGGTGGTGGCTGTAGCACAGTCAGAGCCTCGCTGCATCAAGAGCAACGCCCTGTTGGAGCAGCAAGACCACCTGTTCCCGACCTCTGGACGCAGCCGGTCAGACCTGAGTGCAAGGCGCCAGCTAACCCGATGGGGTTCTTCCATAACGGTGAGGCATGTCGCCGCGATCCAATAGAGCCGACAGGTCGCTCTCGGTTTGAGAGCCCAACTTCACGCGAAGAGATGGCGGCGGGCCGTCTGGGGTCGGCCCGCCGCCGACTCGCCGCCTTCAGCGCGCGCCGAGCGGAGGAAGGGAGGGGCGCGCGGGTTTTAGCGGCGAGCGGCCTCGCCCGAGACGGGCGAGGCCGAAGCGTCGAAGCGGATCAGGAGGCCGCGCCGGTCGGCAGGGCGACGAAGCGCACCGTGTCGCCCGACTTCACGCGCAACAGCACCGACTTGCGCCCGTCGGCCTTCGCCGCGGCGAAAGCGTCGGCGACCTCGGCCGGGCGCGTCACCGACTTGCCGCCGGCGTCGAGGATCACGTCGCCGGGCTGCAGGCCGTGGTCGGCCGCCACGCCGTCGGGGTCCACGTCGGCGACCGCGACGCCTTCCCCCCCGCCGCGCTGGCGCTCGAGCGTCAGGCCGAGCCGGGCGAGCGGAGAGGCGTCCTGCGCGTCGCCCTCGGCGGCGTCGGCGCTCGCCGTCTTGTCCGCCGGCATGGCGCCGAGAGTGACAGAGAGCTTCTGCTCGGCGCCGTTGCGCCAGATCGTGAGCTCGGCCGACTTCTTCGGCCCGAGGTCGGCGATGCGCCGCGCCAGATCGCGCGGATCGGCGACCGCCTGGCCGTCGACCGCGGTGATCACGTCGCCGACCTTGACGCCGGCGTTGGCCGCCGGCGAGCTCGCCGTCTCCTTGGCGACCAGCGCGCTGGCCGCCTTCTTGACGCCGAGGCTGTCGGCGAGGTCCTGCGTCACCGGCTGGATCTCGACGCCGAGCCAGCCGCGCTCGACCGAGCCATGGTCCTTGAGCTGATCGACCACCTTCTGCACCACGTCGCTGGCGATGGCGAAGCCGATGCCGACGCTGCCGCCGGAGGGCGAGAAGATCGCCGTGTTGACGCCGACGACGTCGCCGTCGGTGTTGAAGGTCGGGCCGCCGGAGTTGCCGTGATTGACCGGCGCGTCGATCTGGATGAAGTCGTCATAGGGGCCCGAGCCGATGTCGCGGCCGCGCGCCGAGACGATGCCGGCCGTCACCGTGCCGCCGAGGCCGAACGGGTTGCCGACCGCGATCACCCAGTCGCCGACGCGCGGCGTATGCGGCGCGAATTTCACGAACGGATACGTTCCCGCGTCCTTGACCTTCAGCAGCGCGAGGTCGGTCTTGGGGTCGGTTCCGATCACCTTGGCGGCGAGCGTCTTGCCGTCGGCGGTGGTCACCGTCACCTCGGTCGCGTGGTCGACGACGTGGTTGTTGGTGACGATGTAGCCGTCAGCCGAGATGAAGAAGCCGGAACCCTGCGCCATGGTCGTGTGGCGCTGATGGCGCGGCGTCGGCGCATCGCCCTGGTCCTGGTCGTCGGGCAGGCCGAACTGCTTGAAGAAGCGGTCGAACGGGCTGCCGGGCGGGAAGTGCGGCATGCCCTGCATATCGCTTTCTGCGTCGCTGGTCTGGTCCATCTTGACCTTGACCGAGACGACCGAGGACTTCACCC
>CAZKHF010000293.1:0-3688 GCA_964552445.1 uncultured Bradyrhizobium sp.
ATGTACTCTCTGAACGGCGTGCGCACGAAGCCGAGCAAGAAGCATCCTGAGGGGATCATTCGGCACGGCCTGCGCAAGTGCGGGGAGTGCCGCAAGCAATTCACCGTCCGACGCGGCACGATCTTTGAGGATAGCCCGATCCCGCTGCATGTGTGGTTTCAGGCGGCGTATCTTCTCTGCGCGAGCAAAAAAGGCATTTCCGCGAACCAACTGCACCGGACGCTCGGCGTCACTTTGCAGACGGCTTGGTTCATGGGCCATCGCCTTCGCGAAGCGATGCGCGCTGGTGATCTGGCTCCGCTGGGCGGCACTGGCGGCGCGATTGAGATCGACGAAACCGCCATCGGTCGCGTCGAGGGTGCACCGAAGAAAGGCCCTGCGCTCAAAGGCCGCAGTGCGTTCCGCAACACCGTCCTGACGCTCGTTGAGCGCGGCGGCTCTGCCCGTTCCTTCCATATTGATAGTGCCACGATCGCGACCATGAAGCCGATCATCAAAGCGAACGTCGCCTGCGAGGCTGCGATCATGACTGACGAATTCGCCGCCTATCGCGAGATCGGCGCGGACTTCGCCTCCCACGATACGGTCAAACATTCTGACGAAGAGTACGTTCGCCGCGAGGGCGACAAGGTCGTCACGACCACCACGGTCGCGGGCTTCTACAGCATTTTCAAGCGCGGCATGAAGGGCGGCTATCAGCGCTGCAGAGAGCGCCACCTGCCTCGCTATCTTGCGGAATTTGATTTTCGGTACTCTAATCGGGCGAAGCGCGGGGTAGACGACGCCGAGCGAACTGCACTCGCTTTGCGCGGCATTGCGGGGAAGCGGCTCATGTACCGGGACTCGTTGGGCGCAACGGCATGACCGTTGAGGCCGGACAGCTTCTGGGAAGCGGGATTTACACGATCCCGCAGGTGGCACTTCTTGTGTCCGCGCGAATTGGCGACGTGCGCGTATGGGTCGAGGGGCGCCAAGGCAAGCGCGCCCAACAGCCCGTCATTCGCAATCAGATCGGCCGTATTGGCCGCACCGTTGCAGTCAGCTTCACGAACCTAATGGAGCTGCGTTTTGTGGCGCGGTTTTCCGGTGCCGGCGTGCGTTTAAACGCAATTCGCGATATTATGGACGAGGTGAAGGAGCTTCTTAACCACCCGCATCCGTTTGCGACGCGTATCGTGTTCAAAACAGACGGCAAGAAGGTTGTCGCCGAGCTGTTGGGGAAGAACGGCTTCCATACGATCTACGATCCGCGAACCAGGAATTATGAAATGTGGGCCATAGTCCTTCAGTCTTTAAAGGAGGATGTCATTTTCGACCCGTCTGGGGAGATCGCGGCATGGTTTCCCAGAAAAGCGGTTGCGCCTAACGTAATTCTCCATCCCGCGTATTCTTTTGGCAGGCCGATCCTGCGCCGAAGTAGAATTCCTACGGAAGCAATTGCGGAGGCTTTTAAGGCAGAGCGAAGCCAGCAAGCGGTGGCTGAGCTATATGATATATCCGTGGGCCAAGTGCGCGAAGCGCTTAACTTCGAGAAGCACTTGCGCATGGCAGCGTGAAGATCGCCTTCGATGAGAACATTCCAAGCGCAATGGTGCGCATGTTCCGGATTCTGGCAGAGGAGAAACAGCTCAAAAAGCTAACTTCCGATCTCGAAATTGAGAGTGCGGCCGATTACGCTCCCAAGGTCGGCGACGGCGACTACAAGCGCAAGAATGACTCCCCGTGGATCGTGAGGTTCGCAAAGGTTGGCGGAAAGGTAATTATTTCCGGCGACACAAAGATGAAGTCGCGGTTTCATGAGCGGCGGGCGTTAGTTGAAGCGGGATTTGTGACCATTTTCTTTGAGAGCAAGTGGTCAAACTGGCGGTTCTTTAAGAAGTGCGCGCTATTGCTGCACTGGTGGCCGGAAATAGCGAGGGCGGCAAAGTCGGCACCTCCCGGAACCTTCTGGCATATTCCAGGTCATTGGAACGACGGAAAACTCAGGCAGGTTTCCAACGAGGACTTGAAACTGATAAAGAAAGAAGCGCAGCTGAAAGCTCGCGACGTCGTGCGTTCCAAGAGGAGGCGAATACGGACGGGAGGCGAGGATCAAGGCGAACTGCCATTAGAGGTTCCCGAAGTTGGCCCAAGACCCCAAGAGCCGCGAACAAGTTGATCGCTTCAAAGGGAGCGCACGCGAACTCGGCTGCGACGACGACAAAGCGCGCTTCGAGGCGCAGGTAAGCAACATCGCGGCATATAAGCCCAAGTCGAGGCCAGCTCAAAAAAAGCGGGGCGGCAGGAAGGCGACCGCTCAAAGGGAGTGAGAGACGCGCGCGGAGCGCAACGCTGTCTCTCGTTGCCAAGTATTACCGCGATAACTCGACGACTCGCGCCGTTTGTGTCTCTTCCCCCCAGCAAGGGCTTTCCGGGACGCGAAACGAACGCGGGTAAGGCGCGACACCTCATGAAATCACTGGAGAAGGCCGTAAATAGTGAACTTGAGCCTGACGAGCGAGACCACGTAAAGACTATGGTTATCGAAGTAGTTGACGAGGCTGATGAAATCCCCATTATGGTCACCACCGTTAAAAATAATGGGCAATATCACATGAATATTGCCCATCCGCAGGAACCAGAACCATTTAGTTCTTAAAGTCGTCGTGTGAATCTATGTGTATCGCCGCATATTTAAGCCGAAACCTTGGATGGTTGCATCCGCGACACGGCGGAAATCGTCTGCCGTAAACGCAGGTTACATCGTGGGGTGAGCGGTGATTCGTATCGTGGATCACTGTGTAAATCCCGGAATGCGGCACCTCGTCTCCGGGTTTGAATTCGTCGCCGACGTTAGCCATTGTATTCCCTCCTGAGACAGAATCGCATCTTGGGCGCCCTTAGGCGATGACCGGTTCCGCATGCGCTTTCATAAGGGTTTCGGCCTTGAAACGCCCGTGCGTTTCCTTGTTTGCGCCGTCGAACCAAACGGCCATGACCTCCTGACGGCCATCGGTCATCGCGACAAGCTTGTCGACCGTCATAAGCGGACCGCCTGAATTCAGACGCACGGTCTCGCCGACCTCAAATCTTGAATTTTCAGCCATATCAGTGTCCTTTCGTGGAGCAACGTATGCTGCGCGAGGCGATCTTTCGCGACGATGAACTCGAACAAGTGGGTCGGCCAACTCCGGTTGCCCCGCCACTATCGTTCGGCGAGAGCGTTCAGCTTAATAGTGGAGGGCCAACCGGATTAGTCGTGGACATCGTCGGCGACGACCATCTTGCGGTCGCATGGCGCGAATCGGAGAGCATTATCCCACGTCCATGTCTGAAACGATTTTCATCTTAGCGCCTGCTCAACCATAAATGCGGGACGGGGTTTGTCAACTAGAGTGTCGCCAAAAGTTGACCAGAACAAATAAAGAACGTACTGTCCGGCGAACTTCAGCGGCGCGCGCACGCGCCGCGCCGGTTTCGGCGGGCGCGCGAGGGGGCGCGGACGTTTGAAGACGGACGGGCGGGCCATGCTGAGCGAGAGGGTGCTCGGGGCGGGGGGCGATGACCAACAAGCTCTTCTATGGCGACAATCTCGACGTGTTGCGCGACAGCATCGCGGACGAGAGCGTCGATCTGATCTACCTCGATCCGCCTTTCAACTCGAACGCGTCGTATAACGTCCTGTTCAAGGCGCCGAGCGGAGCGCGGT
>CAZKHF010000294.1:0-3688 GCA_964552445.1 uncultured Bradyrhizobium sp.
AGGCCTACGCGCGCGAGACCTACATGCGGCATGCGCTGAGCGCCTGGGCCAAGGCGACGCCAGGTTTCAACAAACTGCTCGAATATATCCCGCGCGACTGGAAGAAAGTTCTGACGCGCCATTGATCGCCTGAAGGGGGCGGATAGCGTGAACCACGCGCTCCGCATCGTCGTGTTCGCCGCCGCCTTGCTTTCCGCGGGAACGGCCGGCGTCGCCGCGGAGGCGTCGGCTGTTCCCGAAGCGAAGCAGACGACGCTGGGCCTCTATCTGACGTCGGACGAGGTTCCGCCGTTCCTGGCCCAGCGGGGCGGCCGCGCTCTGTTCGTCGACGTCCGGACGCCGGAGGAATTGACGTCGTCAGGCGTCGCCACGATGGTCGACGCTAACGTGCCGTTGCTCTTAAATTCCAGCGGCGACGGCAAGCTCCAGCCAAACCCCGACTTCGTTGCGCAAGTCCGCAGCCGGCTGGCCGCCAAGGGACTCACGAAGGATGACGCCGTCGTCGTGATGTGTCGGACCGGCAGGCGCAGCGCTCTGGCGGCCAGCCTTCTCGCTGCATTCGGCTTCCCCCACGTCTACAGCGTAGTCGACGGCTTCGAGGGAGACGAACCGGGCGCTGGTTGGAAGAGCGAGGGCCTGCCCTGGCGCCCGATCGGCGCACAGGCGCTGCCTTTCTGAATGGGGCGCCCGCCACAGCGGCGCAGCCAACGGTCTTCGACGGCGACGCCGGCGCGGTTTCCATTGCGTTCGTCCATGCGCTGCGCGATCAGATAAACAGCGTCGTCCCCGATTGCCTGGCTGATTCGAGGAACGTCGCGACGCCGCCGATCTCCACGGCGTCGATCAACTCTTCACGACGCAGGCCCATCACGTCCATCGACATCTGGCAGGCGACCAGCGTCGCGCCGCCGGACACCAGCGAGGCGAGCAAGTTGGCGGGATCGTCGACATGCTTGTCGCGCATCACCTTGCGCATCAGTCGACCGCCCACGCCCAGGAAGTTCATGTTGGTGAGGCGAATGGCCCTGCCGACGCCCTTGGGCAGCATGAAGCCAAAGGCGGCGTCGATCAGCGGCTTCTTAGGCGTCGGAGCGTCGGGCTTGCGCAGCAGGTTGAGTCCCCAGAAGGTGAAGAACATCGTCACTTTCGAGCCCATAGCCAGTGCGCCGTTAGCGACGATCAGCGACGCCATCGCCTTGTCGAGGTCGCCGGAGAAGACGACCAGCGAGACACCGTCGCGGACCGGCGCGACGCTGCTCGCCGCCGCGGCGACGGGCGTCGGCGCCTTCCGCACGCGGGCGGTGATGACGCCCTTCGCTGAGCCGACGCTCAGCAGGTCATGGCCAGTGCGCGCCGACCAGGCGCGGATGTCGCGCCCGAAGGCGGGATCGGAGGCGGCGATTTCGAGCGTGTCGCCGACTTCCATCGCCGCCATGGCCTTGAACGCCTTCATGATCGGGCCGGGGCACTGGAGCCCGATCGCGTCGAGCTTGTGGACGTCGCCGGCGACCGCGACCTTGCAGCTTCCGCGTTCGGCCTCGATCTCGGCCGGCGGCCGCCGCTTGATGCTCTCGTAGTCGAAGAGATCGGGATTGGCCTGCTTCTCGGTCGCCCAGGCGTAGGTCTTGAAGCCGCCGCTCAGGTTGCGGACGTCCTTGAACCCGGACTGCTTGAGAATGCGATAGGCGAGATAGCCGCGCAGCCCAACCTGGCAGAAGATCACCACCGGCCGGTTGGGATCGAGGTCGCCGAGTCGATCGCGCAGATGGTCGAGTTCGAGGTTGCGCGCGCCCGGCAGCGTCTGGATCGAAAATTCCTCGGGCGTGCGCACGTCGACGAGCTGGATTGACGCGGGCGATGCCTTGAGAAGATCGCGCAGCTCGCGCCAATCGAGGATTTCGTGGAAGCCCGAGACCACGTTGCTCGCCACGTAGCCGGCGACGTTGACCGGATCCTTCGCCGAGCCGAAGGGGGGCGCATAGGCCAGCTCGAGGTCGGTCAGGTTCTGCACGGTCAGACCGGCCTTGATCGCCGTGGCGATGACGTCGATGCGCTTGTCGACGCCATCCGCGCCAATCGCCTGCGCGCCGAGGATGCGGCCGTCGAGGCCGAAGACCAGCTTCAGACTGAGCTGCCGGCTGCCGGGATAGTAGGACGCATGCGAGCCGGCGTGAATGACGATCGCGCTGTGGGGGATTGCGAGCGCCTCGGCCTGCGTTTCGTTGAGGCCGGTGCAGGCGGCGACGAGATCGAACGCCTTGAGGATGGCCGTGCCCATCGAGCCGCCGTAGCGCTTGCGGGCGGCGAGAACGCTCGCCAGCATGTTGTCGGCGACGATGCGCGCCTGGCGATTGGCGGGTCCGGCGAGCGGAATCAGCGCCGGCTTGCCCGAGACGAAATGGACGACCTCGATCGCGTCGCCGACGGCGTAGATGTCGGAATCGGAGGTGACGAGATGTTCGTCGACCCTGATCCCGCCGGTCGCGCCGAGGTCGAGCCCCGCTTCGCGCGCGAGCTTAACCTCCGGCCGAACGCCGATCGACAGCACGACGATGTCGGCCTGGACACGTTTGCCGCTCGCCAGGAAGACGACGACATGGTCGGGACGATCCTCGAAATGCTCGATCTTGTCGTCGAGATAGAGTTCGATCGCCTTGTCGCGCAGGTGTGCATGGACGATCGCGGCCATCTCCTCGTCGAACAGCGCCAGGATATGCGGCGCGCCTTCCACCACGGTGGTGAAGAGACCGCGCTCGTGGAAATTCTCCGCGACTTCAAGACCGATATACCCGCCGCCGATCACCACCGCCCGGCGCGGCCGGTTCTCGCCGAGCGCAGTCATGATGCGATCGAGATCGGGAATGTTGTGCAAGGTGAAGATGCGTTTGGAGTCGAAGCCGGGGATCGGCGGCCGCACGACTTCGGCGCCGGGGGACAGGAGCAGACGATCATAAGGCTCGTCCGTCTCAGCGCCGGTTTCGAGATTGCGCAAACGCACGGTCTTGGCGACGCGGTCGATCGACAGCGCCTCGGTGCGCGAGCGCACGTCGACGCGATAGCGCGCCTCAAACAGCGATTCTGACGTCACAAGGAGCTGTTCGCGTTCGGAAATAGCGCCGGAGATGTGGTAGGGCAGACCGCAGTTGGCGAAGCTGATGCAAGGACCGCGCTCGACGAGGACGATTTCCGCGGTTTCGCTGACTCGGCGCAGCCGTGCGGCCGCAGTGGCGCCGCCGGCGACGCCTCCGACAATGACAATTTTCATGGCGCTTTCTTATTCCGCGTTTCGCGCTGTATATGCGTTGTCTTTCATATTAGCATGATCTAATACACAAGCCATGAGATGAAAGGTCGCATGCCGGGGGCCGCTGACCCGCCTGCCTCAATCGCCGACGACTTGTCGCTTGGAACTTTTCTGCTTAGGTATATGGGCGAGGGGAATTTGCCGATGAATCGCGCGAACCGTTTTGATCGATTCGCTGTGTCTGCGATCCTCTTGAGCAGTTGCGCGTTGGCCGCGCCGGCTTTCGCCGCCGACCCTAGCGCTACGGGCGCTTATTCGCAGTGGGCGGGATTCTACGCCGGCGTGGTGTATGGCGCGGGCGCCAGCACGGTCAATTCGAGTCAGGCGGCCTCGCACAGCGCTACGGGGTGGGGACAAACTTCAGGCGCGCTTGTCGGCTACGAC
>CAZKHF010000295.1:0-3652 GCA_964552445.1 uncultured Bradyrhizobium sp.
GTTTCGGCGGCGGTCATGCAAGGCTCCGATGCGACGAGAACTTCAGGACTGGGCGGCGTAGCCGCCGCCGAGCGCGCGCGCCAAGACGACGTCGGCGGCGAAGGCCTGCGCTTGAAGATCGGCGACGGCGCGACGCTGGGCGAGCAGCGCGTTCTCCGCCGTCAGCACGTCGGTGTAACGCGACAGTCCGGCGTCGTAGCGCTGCTTGATCACGCGATAGCCGTTTTCGCTTTCCGCCAGCGCGGCGCGCGCGTCCTTGATCTCGACGGCGACGCCGCGCCTTGTGGCGTAGGCGTCGGCGACGTCGCGCAGGGCGTTGGCCAGCGTCCGGTCGTAGACGGCGACGGCGGCGTCGTATTCGGCGCGCGCGCCGCGATAGACGCCCTCGTTGCGGCCGTAATCGAAGATCGGCAGATGGACCGCCGGTCCGAACTGGCCCATCTGCGACTGGTGCTGCAGCAGGGACTTGACGTCCAGCGACTGCAGGCCGAACGCGCCGGTCAGCTCGACGTTGGGATAGAAATTGGCGTTGGCGACCTCGATGCGGGAGGCCGCCGCCTCGGCGCCGAGGCGCGCTGCGACGATGTCCGGCCGCCGCCCGATCAGATCGACCGAAAGCCCGGCGGGCAGTCCGAGGCTGCGGGTCTTTTCGACCGCGAGCGGGGCGATCGCGAGCCCGCGGTCCGGCCCCTTGCCGAGCAGCGCGGCGAGCTGATCGCGCGTCAGCGCGATCAGGCGATCGAGCGCGTCGGCTTCGAGCTCGGCGGCGTGTACTTGCCCGCGCGCGAGGCTCACCGCGCCCTCGTTTTCGAGGTTGGACCTCGACCGGCTCTCGACCAGTTCGGCGCTTTCCCGGCGGACGCGCACGGCGTCGCGCGCAGCCCTTTGGTCGGCGAAGAGCTGAACCAGGTTGGCGTAGGTTTCGGCCACCGCGGCGGAAATCTGCAGACGCGCTTCGGCCTGCTCCGCCGCGGCGGCCTCCGCCTGCGAGGTCGCCGCCGCCAACGCCGCGCGATTCTTGCCGAAGAAGTCGAGCTCGTAATCGAAGCTGGCGGCGATCTGGCCCGCCGTGTGCCAGCCGCGTGGAAGAGCGGATTCGGAAATGGCGGACATGCCCTGGTTGGTGCTCTGCTCTGTCTTGGTCACGCTGGCGGCGCCCGTGACGGTCGGCCACAGATCGGCGCCGGCGACCTCGGCCATCGCCGCCGCGCCGCGGGCGCGCGCGGCCGCCGCCTTGAGATCGGGCGAGCCGGCCAAGGCCTCGTCGATCAACTGGTCGAGCTGAGGGTCGCCGTAGGCCTTCCACCACGCGTCCGAGGGCCAGTCGGCCGCGGGCGCCGCGAAGCTCCTGGCGTCGGCGTAAGCCGTCGGCGGCTGGACGCGCGGCGCCTCGCCGAGGTCCGGCGCGCAGCCGGCGAGGGCGAGCAGAGTGGGGATGGCGACGACCGCAGGGAGCGGGCGACCCGCCGCGCGAGAGGGCGCTCGCGCGCTGACGCGGGCAGTTCCCTTTGACATGTCGCCGCCATCCCCTTCCACGAACTCGTACCGTACCGTACAGTACTGTTGCGCGATCCGCAATTTGGCGGTAGGTTCGGGCGAAGTCAAGAGGCGCCGTACGGTACGGTACAAAAAGATGTCGGAGAGGCGGATGAGACGGGCTCGAACGGCCGCCAGGCCGCGAAGCGACGATCGCCGCGCCGCCATGCTGGAAATCGCCCGCGCGGCCTTTCTCCGCGAGGGCTACGCCGCCGCGTCGATGTCGGAAATCGCGGCCAAGGTCGGCGGGTCGAAATCGACGCTCTACAGCTACTTTCCTTCGAAGAAGGACCTGTTCGCCGCGGTGGTGGAAGAACAAGTGCAGCAAATGTTCGCCCCCTTGTTCGAGATGGACGAAACGCAGGGAGATTTCCGCACGGCGCTCGAGCGGTTCGCTCGGCGTTTTCAGGAGTCGGTGCTGACCGACGACGCGGTCGCCTTCTACCGGCTGGTGGTCGCGGAATCGGCGCGCTTTCCGGAAGTCGGACAGGCCGCTTACCAGTTTGGCGTTCAGCACGGAATCGATCACTTGACCGGATACTTCGCCGCCGCGATGGAGCGGGGCGATCTGCGGCGGGCGGACGCATCGGTCGCGGTGACGCAATTCATGGATTTGTGCTCCGGAGAGCTGCACCGCAAGCGGCTGTTCGGCGTCGTCGGCGCCGACGATCCCGACGCCTTCGAGCGACAGGCGAAGGCCGCCGTGGCGACCTTCCTCGCGGCCTACGGCGCCGACCCGCCCACCCGCGCCGCGCGCGCTTGAGCGGCGTCCGCGGCGAAGGCCGCCGCGCCGCCATAGCGTCCTCGGCGGAGATTAGAAGACCTCTGAACAACCTCGCGGCGCGCCGGCGGTTGAAGCCGGTCAATCGGACGGCGGCGCGCTTTCGAGGTCGATCGCCGCCGCCGGCGCGCCGGCGCTGCGCGCGGCGACATAGAGCCCGCTGCCGATGATGATCGCGTCGCCGGCCAGGATCGGCCAGGTCGGCGCGTCGCGCCAGACGACCCAGCCGATGATCGTCGCCCAGACGATGGCGGTGTACTGCAGCGGCGCCAGCGCCGCCGCGCGCGTCATCGCTAGCGCGCGGGTGATCAGGATGAAGCAGCTCATCGATGCGACGCCGGCGAGGAACATCAGCCCGAGGTCGACGCGGTAGGGCGTCGTCCAGCCGAAGGGCGCCGTCGCTGCGCCGATCAGCCCGGCGCCGGCGAACTGCCAGACCACCAGCGGCAGCCAATGCGTGCGCCGGAGCTTGCGGGTGACGACCTGGCCGAGCCCGTACATCGTCGCGCCGAACAGCGCCAGAGGCGAGGCCCAGGAGAACATCTGCGGCGTCGGCCTCAGCGCGATGACGACGCCGACGAAGCCGATCGTCAGCGCGACCCAGCGGAAGCGCTCGACCCGCTCGCCGAGCAGCGGCGCCGACAAGGCGCTGATGATCAGCGGCGTCGCCATGTAGAAGGTCATCACGTCGGCGAGCGGCATGTAGCGGGTCGCCAGGTAGAACGCGTAAGTGTCGGCGGCCATGCAGAGGATGCGCAGCCCTTGCAGCGGCGCCTGGGAGAAGTCGAACAGGCCGACGCGCAGCGCGGCGATCATCGGCGCCAGCACGACGCCCGCGCCGAGCGCGCGCAGCAGCACCAGCTCGCCGACGCCGTAATCGGCGACCAGCCATTTGCCCAGCGCGTCGTTGAGCGTGAACAGGAAAACGCCGAGCAGGTAAAGAACGGCGCCGAAGCCGCGGCCGGTCGACGGGAAGGAAGGCATGGGCGGCTCTTAGCAGGGCGCGGCGCGACTTGCCTAGCGGGCGTCGGTCGCGGCCGACGGCCGCGTCTACAGGCGGCGCTGTCGCTTCGCCGCCGGCCTCTCCGTCCTTTTCGCTCCCGACTTGTCTCGCGGCGACGAATCTCCCACTCTCGGCGCCATGCGCCGCAACCCATCCTTCCGCCTGAAGACCCTGCGCGTGCTGCCGCGCGCGGGCGCGCGGGGGCTGGGCTGGCTGACCGCCGGGCCGCTGCGCTTCGCCTGCGCGCTGGGGCCGAAGGGCGTCGTCCGCGACAAGCGCGAGGGCGACGGCGCGACGCCGGCCGGGCGCTTCCGGCTGCTGTGGGGCTATTA
>CAZKHF010000296.1:0-3647 GCA_964552445.1 uncultured Bradyrhizobium sp.
GCAGCAGCAGTTCGCCGAGCGACGGCGAGCCGGGCGGCATGCCGAGGCCGAGGAAATCGAGCGAGGTCAGGGTGCTGATCGACGAATTGACGATGAACGGCAGGAAGGTCAGCGTCGCCACCATCGCGTTGGGCAGCACGTGCTTGACGATAATCTTGGCGTTGCTGAGGCCGAGCGCGCGCGCGGCGTTGACGTATTCGAAGTTGCGCGCGCGCAGGAACTCGGCGCGCACCAGATGCACCAGGTTGACCCAGGAGAACAGGAGCAGGATGGTCAGCAGCACGACGAAGCTCGGCGTCAGGATCGCCGACAGGATGATCAGGATGTAAAGCTGCGGCAGCGACGACCAGATCTCGATCACGCGTTGCAGGATCAGGTCGAGCCAGCCGCCGAAATAGCCCTGCACCGCGCCGGCGAAGACGCCGACCAGAGAAGAAACGCCGGCGAGGATGAAGGCGAACAGCACCGAGATGCGGAAGCCGTAAATGAGCCGCGCGACCACGTCGTGGCCGTTGGCGTCGCTGCCGAGCCACATCGGCTCGAGGTCGCGGCAGGCGCCGCCGCCGGGCGGAATCTTCGTGGCGTCGCCGCCCGCGTGGGCGGCGAGCGCGGCGCGGCATTGCGCTTCGCTCAGCGTCCAGGTCGGCGGCGAGGGGAAGGGCGTCGGCGGATCGAGCTTGGTGGTCGAGTTGGCGAAGCGGATCGGCGGCCAGATCATCCAGCCGTGCGCGGCGATCTCGTCGGCGACGGCGGGATCGCGATAGTCGGTCTCGGCTTCGAAGCCGCCGAACTTTTCCTCCGGGTAGTCGACGAACGCCGGGAACAGGAGCTCGCCTTTGTAGGAGGCGATCAGCGGCCGGTCGTTGGCGACGAGCTCGGCGCCGAGCGAGACGGCGAACAGCGCCAGGAAGATCCACAACGACCAGTAGCCGCGCCGGTTGCGGCGGAAATTATCGAGCCGCCGCCGGTTCAACGGGCTGAGCCTGAGCCAACCGCCGGAATGCGCGGGGGGCGGGGCGATCATGCGCGGCCTCGCCGGGAGGAAAGAGCGCCCGTCGCCGCGTCCCTTCCCCCCTTGTGGGGGAAGGCGCCCTCCGGAGCCCCAACGGCGAAGGAGGCCGGCTGAGGGGTCGCGCCGCAAGGCGCGCTTTCCGTATTCCGCCAATTGGAGCGACGATCGTCGACCGGCCAGGGTCTCTGCAACGAGAGCGCTTTACGACGCGACCCTTCATCCGGCCGACTTCGTCGGCCACTTTCCCCCGCAAGGGGGGAAGGGGCCCGCACGGCGCGCGACGTCGAATTAAGTGGCGACGGGCTGCTCATCACACCTCGCGCGTCTCGAAGTCGATGCGCGGATCGACCCAGGTGTAGGTGAGGTCGGAAAGTAGGTTCGCGACCATGCCGAGCAGCGCGAAGACATAGAGGTTGCCGAGCACCACCGGATAGTCGCGCTGGATCAGCGAATCGTAGGAGAGGTAGCCGAGGCCGTCGAGCGAGAACACCTGCTCGATCAGCAGCGAGCCGGTGAAGAAGGCGCTGAGGAAGGCGCCGGGGAAGCCGGCGATGACGATCAGCATGGCGTTGCGGAAGACGTGGCCGTAGAGCACGCGCCGCTCGCTGAGGCCCTTCATGCGGGCGGTCTGCACGTAGGATTTCTTGATTTCGTCGAGGAAGGAATTCTTGGTCAGGAGCGTCGTGGTGGCGAACGAGCCGAGCACCAGCGACGTCACCGGCAGCGCGATGTGCCACAGATAGTCGAGGATCTTCTGCGGCCAGGCGAGGTCGGCGAAGTTGTCGGAGGTGAGGCCGCGCAAGGGGAAGATCTGCCAGAACGAGCCGCCGCAGAACAGCACCACCAGCAGGATGGCGAACAGGAAGCTCGGAATCGCGTAGCCGAAGATCACCAGCGCCGAGGTCCAGGTGTCGAAGCGCGAGCCGTCCTTGACCGCCTTGCGCACGCCGAGCGGGATCGAGATCGCGTAGGAGATCAGCGTCATCCACAGGCCGAGCGACATCGAGACCGGCAGCTTCTCCTTGATCAGCTCGACGACCGGCGCGTCGCGGTAGTAGCTCTTGCCGAGATTGAAGGTCGCGTAGTCGCGCGCCAGCATCCAGAAGCGCTCCGGCGCCGGTTTGTCGAAGCCGTACTGCTTCTCCAGCTCCTTGATGAATTTCGGATCGAGCCCCTGCGCGCCGCGATAGCGCGAGGAAATGTCGCCGCCGGCGTGCGCCATCGCGCCGGCGCCGATCTGACCGCCGCCGCCGCCAATCCGCGCCGTCGAGCCCTCATCGGCGCCCTGCAATTGCGCGATCGCGCGCTCGACCGGGCCGCCCGGCACGAACTGCACGATGGCGAACGACACCAGCATGATGCCGAAGATGGTCGGGATCATCAGCAGCAGACGGCGGGCGATGTAGGCGAGCATCGGCGTCGGGTCCGTCTCAAGTCCCGGGACGGCATCGGCGGCGGACCCTCATCCGGCGCTTCGCGCCACCTTCTCCCGCAAGCGGGAGAAGGGAAGCGGCGCCGCCTCGGCCCCCTCTTCCGCTCGCGGGAGAGGGCTTGGGTGAGGGTGATCCCGCCAAACGGCCGCTCGTCTCACAATCCAATTCTCTTCGCCTTTTCTTCGTCCCACCACCAGGTGTCGGGCGCGCCGACGCCGAGCTTCGGCTGGGTCGCGGGCCGCGAGAACGCGTCCCAATAGGCGAGCCAAGCCTTGTCGTTGTACCACATCGGAACCCAGTAGCGCCCGGCGCGCAGCACGCGGTCGAGGGCGCGGCAGGCCGCGTTGAGGTCGGCGCGCGTCGAAGCGTTGACGATCGTCTCGACCAGCGCGTCGACGGCCGGGTCGGCGACGCCGGCGAGGTTGCGCGAGCCCTCCGTCGCCGCCGCTTTCGAGGTGAAGAACAGCCTCAGCTCGGCGCCCGGCGTGGTCGCGCCGCCGAAGGCCGAGGCGACCACGTCATAGTCGAAGCTCTCGGTGCGGCTCTTGTACTGCGCCGCGTCGACGATGCGCGAATAGGCGTCGACGCCGAGCTTGCGCAGGTTCTGCTGGTAGGGCGCGACATGCGGCTGGAAGATGTCGGAGGAGTCGAGGAACTCGATCGTGAACGGCTTGCCGCTCGGCAGGCGCAGGACGCCGCCGTCGCGCGAGCAGCCCGCGGCGAGCAAGAGGTCGTTGGCGCGCCTGAGCAGCGCGCGATCGCTGCCTGAGCCGTCGCTGACCGGCGGCGAACAGGGCTCGCCGAACACGGAATCGGCGATCTTGCCGCGCCACGGCTCGATGAGCTTGAGCTCGTCGGGGCCGGGGAGGCCGACCGCCTCCATCGCCGAGTTCTGGAAATAGGAGACAACGCGCTTGTAGAGCGAGAACATCACGTTCTTGTTCGTCCACTCGAAGTCGAAGGCCAGCCCGATCGCCTCGCGCACGCGCGGGTCTTTGAACTGTTCGCGCCGGGTGTTGAAGTACCAACCCTGCGAGCCGGTCGGCGCGCCGTTCGCCGCCGCCTCCTTCTTCACCCGCCCGTCCTTGAACGCGGGGAAATCGTAGCCGGTCGCCCACAGGCGCGAGGTGAACTCCTGGTGGTAATCGATCGCGCCGGCCTTGAACGCCTCGAAGGCGACCTGCCGCTCGCGATAGTACTCG
>CAZKHF010000297.1:0-3636 GCA_964552445.1 uncultured Bradyrhizobium sp.
CAACCGCTCGCGCGCGCTGTTCGCCACCCATTTCCACGAGCTGACCCAGCTCGCCGAGACGCTGCCGCGCCTGTTCAACCTGACCATGCGGGTGAGCGAGTGGAAGGGCCAGCTCGTTTTCCTCCACGAGGTCGTCCCCGGGGCGGCCGATCGCTCCTACGGAGTCCAGGTCGCCAAGCTCGCCGGGTTGCCCGCCTCGGTGATCAAGCGGGCCCGCGCCGTGCTCGCCGAGCTCGAGGCGACCAAGCGTCCGGGCGGCGCGCTGGCGAGCCTCGACGCGCTGCCGCTGTTCTCCTACGAGCCGCCGGCGCCGCCGGCCCCCGACGCGCTACGCGCGGCGCTGGACGCGAT
Source organism: uncultured Bradyrhizobium sp. (assembly GCA_964552445.1). Lineage (GTDB taxonomy): Bacteria > Pseudomonadota > Alphaproteobacteria > Rhizobiales > Beijerinckiaceae > Roseiarcus. Next base: position 352 of record CAZKHF010000297.1, read on the forward strand.
CGATCCCGACGAGCTGACGCCGCGCGAGGCGCAGGCGGCGCTCTACGCGCTGAAGCGCCTCGCGCGCGAGACGCCGTCGTGATCGCCCGACCGGCTCTCCCCGCCGCTGGAGTGATTTTGCGTGACTGCAAGCATGCCGGCCTAGGAAGCACGATTGATTGCACCCATATGCGGCTCAGAGGCGCCGCCTAGGGGCGGCTGTCGCAGCTTTATCGAGGGGACCATGAGCGCCTTTCGTCAGCCCGCAATCTTTCTTCCGCACGGCGGAGGGCCGTGCTTCTGGATGGAGTTTCCGCCGCCGTTCGGCCCCCACGCCTGGGACGGCCTGCGCGACTACCTTTCGGGAATCGTCGCCAGCCTGCCGGCGCCGCCGAAGGCGTTCCTGGTGGTCAGCGCGCATTGGGAGGAGGAAAAGCCGACCGTCTCGACCAACCCGGCGCCGGGGATGCTGTTCGACTATTACGGCTTTCCCGAGCACACCTATAAGCTCAACTATCCCGCGCCCGGCGACTCCGGGCTCGCCGCCGAGGTCAAGGCGCTGCTGGAGAAGGCGGGCTTGGCCGCTGGCGAGGACGGAACGCGCGGCTTCGACCACGGCGTGTTCGTGCCCTTCCTCATCGTCGACCCCGCGGCGAACATCCCGGTGGTGACGATGTCGATCGAGCGTAATCTCGATCCGGCGCGCCACATCGCCGTCGGCAAGGCGCTCGCCGCGTTGCGCGACCAGGGCGTGGTCGTCGTCGGCAGCGGCATGAGCTTCCACGACCTGCGCCATTTCTTCGACGGCGACGGCCGCGCGTCCGCGGCCTTCGACGCCTGGCTCGACGAGACGCTGACGAAGAGCGATCCGGCGACGCGCGAGCGGCGGCTGATTGCTTGGAAGGAGGCGCCCTACGCGCGCGCCTGCCATCCGCGCGAAGAGCATCTCATCCCGCTGATGGTCGTCGCCGGCGCGGCGGGCGAGGGCGCGGGGCGCCACAGCTTCAAGGACGTGATCGGCGGCAAGACGATTTCGGGCTTCCGCTTTGACTGAAGGGCGAGCGGAAGGCGCGCAAGTTCCCGTCTCTCATTGCGGGAGCAGGTGGCCCGAAGGGCCGGATGAGGGGTCGCGTCGCAAGGCGCGCGCCAGCCCCCCCTCAATCCCTCTTCTGCAAGGGGAGAGGGGAGCGCCGCGCGGCGCTCCTTTCACGCCGCCTTGCGCGTCTCGGCGGCGAAGGCGTCGGCGAGAATCGACAGGCCGAGGTCGATCTCGGCGTCGCTGATGGTGAGCGGCGGGGCGATGCGGAAGACGCCGCCCATGCCGGGAAGCTGGACGATGTTCATGCTCAAGCCCAGTTCCATGCAGCGCCGCGTGATCGCCGCGCCGAGCTCGGGAGCGGGCGCCTTCGCGCGCCGGTCCTTCACCACCTCCAGCCCGAGCAGCAGCCCGCGGCCGCGCACGTCGCCGACGCAGTCGAAGCGCTGTTGCAAGTCGCGCAGTCCCGCTTTGAGCCGCGCCCCGGCGACGACGGCGCGCTCGACCAGACGGTCGCGCTCGACCACCTCCAATACCTTGAGGCCGACGGCGGCGGGCATCGGGTCGGAGACGTGGGTGGTGTAGAAGAGGAAGCCGCGCTCGCAGCACGCCTCCTCGATCGCCGCCGTCGTCACCACGGCGGCGAGCGGAAGCCCGGCGCCGAGCGTCTTCGACAGGATGAGGATGTCGGGCGTGACGCCATCGCGCTGGCAGGCGAACATCGTTCCGGTGCGGCCGACGCCGGTCTGCGCCTCGTCGAGCAGCAGCAGCATGCCGCGCTCGTTGCATTTCTGCTTCAACGCCATGAGGTAACCCTCTGGCAATTCGAGGACGCCGCCCGAGCTCAGGATCGGCTCGGCGATGAAGGCGGCGAGGCTGCCGCTCGACTGGCGGTCGACCAGGGCGAAGGCGTAGTCGAGCTCGGCCTTCCAGTCGTAGCGTCCGTCGCGCTCGAACTGCGGGCGATAGGGATAGGGGGCGGGGATGGCGAACGAACCGACCGCGCTCGGCCCGTAGCCGCGCCGGCCGGCGCTGTAGGTCGCGGAAGCCGCCGCGGCGGTCATCCCGTGCCAGGACTGGGCGAAGCCGACGACCTCGTATTTGCCCGTGGCCAGCTTGGCCATTTTGATCGCCGCCTCGTTGGCCTCGGCGCCGGTGGTGAGCAGCAGGCTGCGCTCCAGCGCGCCCGGCGCGACCTCGGCGAGCCGCGTCGCCAGATCGACCACCGGGCGCGACAACATGCCGCTGAACAAGTGGTCGAGATTAGCCGCATAACGCGCGACGACTTCGCGGATTTCGGGGTGGCAATGGCCGAGCACCGCGCTCATCTGGCCGGAGGTGAAGTCGAGGATGGCGCGGCCGTCGGCGTCGTAGACGAAGCTGCCTTCCGCCCGCTCGACGATCAGGGGCGCGAACTGGCCCCCGTAGCGCACGAGATGGCGGCGCGCTTGGTCCCAGAAAACCGGATCGGCGTTATTCGACACGTTCGCTCTCCCTCGCAGGGCAGGCCGAAGCCGCGGCCCGGCCTGCGAGCTTAGCGGTCGAACGCGAAGCGCGGAAGGGGAGGCCTAGGGGGGGTGATTTATCATGATAGGAGTGGGGAAATCGATCCCGTCAGGTCAAAAATCTTTCGTGAGCCCCTTGGCAAAGGCGCTCCGGGCCGCTAAAGAGCGCGACCGGGGGTCGGCGGCGCGATGCGACCCCTTATGATCATCAATGGCTTCCGCTACGTTGTGGCGAATCCCGTCGTTGGGTCGTCGCAGCGGAAGCGGCGGATAGGCCGGAGGGCGCGGGGGAACCCCCCTTGCGCCGCGTCCGGCCATGTCCTGTCCAAGACTGCCGGCGCGCGCGGATCCTTCGGGAGCCGCCGCTTAATTCTCTCCCGCGATGCGGGGTTCAGGGGGCCAGCATAGACGGGGAAGACCGGGTTTACGTCGGACGGCGGCGCGTCAAGCGACGCCGGCCCGGCGCGGTTCGAACCTTCTGTCCGGCGGCGGGCGTTCGCCTTAGCTCCGGGGGACAGGCGCAAGGCGTCGCGGCCGACCGCCCATCAGGGGCTGCCGGACGCGGCATGTGCAGGAGGCGGGGGAAACCCCGCCAACCGGAGACAGCACCGTGGATAGAGCGGAAAAAAAGCAAGCGGTCGCGTCCCTGCACGAAGTCTTCGCCAAGACTTCGGTGGTGGTCGTGGCCCACTACGCCGGCCTGACGGTCGCCCAGATGCAGCGTCTGCGCAAGCAGATGCGGCAGGCCGGGGCGCGCGTTCAGGT
>CAZKHF010000298.1:0-3631 GCA_964552445.1 uncultured Bradyrhizobium sp.
TCGAGAACATGGGCGCGCAGATGGTGCGCGAGGTCGCCTCCAAGACCAGCGACGCCGCCGGCGACGGCACCACGACCGCCACCGTGCTCGCCCAGGCGATCGTCAAGGAAGGCGTGAAGGCGGTCGCCGCCGGCGCCAATCCGATGGACCTCAAGCGCGGCGTCGAACAGGCGGTCGAGGCGGTGGTAGCCGACATCGTCAAGAACAGCCGCAAGGTCACCAAGTCCGACGAGATCGCCCAGGTGGGGTCGATTTCCGCCAACGGCGACAAGTCGATCGGCAAGATGATCGCCGAGGCGATGCAGAAGGTCGGCAACGAGGGCGTCATCACCGTCGAAGAGGCCAAGAGCCTCGAGACCGAGCTCGACGTGGTCGAAGGCATGCAGTTCGACCGCGGCTATCTCTCGCCCTACTTCATCACCAACGCCGAGAAGATGGTCGCCGAGCTCGAGGACGCTTACGTCCTCATCCACGAGAAGAAGCTCTCCGGCCTGCAGGCGATGCTGCCGCTGCTCGAGGCGGTGGTGCAGACCGGCAAGCCGCTGCTGATCGTCGCCGAGGACGTCGAGGGCGAGGCGCTCGCCACGCTGGTGGTCAACAAGCTGCGCGGCGGCCTGAAGGTCGCGGCGGTGAAGGCGCCCGGCTTCGGCGATCGCCGCAAGGCAATGCTCGAGGACATCGCCATCCTCACCGGCGGCCAGATGATCGCCGAGGATCTCGGCGTCAAGCTCGAGAACGTCACGCTCGACATGCTCGGCAAGGCCAAGAAGGTGCGCATCGAGAAGGAGAACACGACGATCGTCGAAGGCGCCGGCAAGAAGTCCGACATCGACGGCCGCATCGCGCAGATCAAGTCGCAGATCGAGGAGACGACCTCGGACTACGACAAGGAGAAGCTTCAGGAGCGTCTGGCGAAGCTCGCCGGCGGCGTGGCGGTGATCCGGGTCGGCGGGGCGACCGAGGTCGAGGTGAAGGAGAAGAAGGACCGCGTAGACGACGCGCTGCACGCGACCCGCGCCGCGGTCGAGGAAGGCATCCTGCCGGGCGGCGGCGTGCCGCTGTTGCGCGCCGCCAAAGCGCTCGACGGCGTCAAGTGGGAGAACGACGACCAGCGCGCGGGGGTCGAGATCGTACGGCGCGCCATCCAGCAGCCGGCGCGGCAGATCGCCGAAAACGCCGGCGTCGACGCCTCGATCATCGTCGGCAAGATCCTCGACAAGGCGGACTACGCCTTCGGCTACGACGCGCAAGCGGGCGAGTACGGCGATCTCTTCGCCTTCGGCGTGATCGACCCGACCAAGGTGGTGCGCGCGGCGCTGCAAGGCGCCGCCTCGATCGCCGGCCTCTTGATCACCACCGAGGCGATGGTGGCCGAGAAGCCGAAGAAGGAGAGCGCCGCCCCGGCCATGCCGCCGGGCGGAATGGACTACTGAGGGCTCGCCTCAGCCACAAGCGACGGCGCCCGCCGGCGACGGCGGGCGCTTGGCGTTTCGGGCCCGCGCGACATCGCCAAGGAGGCGCGCGCTTCGCGCCTCAAGCGGTCCACGGATCAATCACCGTAAGTCCGGCGGCGCGGAACGGCGCGCCGTCGTGCGTCGCCACGGCGAAGCCGCGCGCCGCGGCGGTCGCGGCGATCTGCCCGTCTGCGACCGAAATCGCCACGCCGCGCTTGCGCGCGCGGGCGACGACGGCGGCGTAGGCGCGCGCCGAGGCGAGATCGAAGGGCAGGACGCGCTCGGCGAACAGCGCGATCACGCGCCCCGCGATCAGCTCGCTCAACGCCGCGCGCCGCTTGCCGAGCGGCAGGACCTCGACGCCCAGCAGCAGCTCGGCGACGCTGACAGCGGAGAGGAACAGCGTCTCGGCGGCTTGCGCGTCGAGCCACGCGGCGACCCGCGGGTCGCCCCGCGCCTTCATCGGCTCCGAGACGACGTTGGTGTCGATGAGGATCATTCGAAGCGGATCGGCTCGGCGGGGGTCGGATCGCGCGCGATATCGAGATCGACGCCCGCGAGCGGCTTGGCGAGCTCGGCGAGCGCCGATCCGATCTTTAGCCGCCGCGCCGGGCGCGCCGCTTCATCGAGAATGGCGCGAACCTCCGCCTCGGCGCTGCGCCCGTTGCGGCGCGCGCGCAGCTTCAGCGCGCGATGCGTCTCCGGCGAAAGATTGCGCACGGTGATGGCGGGCATGGGACGACCTCCTCGATCACGACGTCGCCATGATATCACTGCGGCCTGATTGATATCAACCGCCGCGCGCGATCAGCAGCTGCGCGGCGGCGGCGGCGGCGATCACCGCCGGCTCTTTGCCGGCGACCCCCGGCACGCCGATCGGGCAGACGAGCTTGCCGATGCGCTCTTCGGCAAGCCCGGCGGCGCGCAATTGGCTGACGAAGCGCGCGCGCTTGGATTGCGAGCCGATCATGCCGACATAGCGAAAGCGATCCTGGCGCAGCGCCTCGGCGACCACCGCGAAATCGAGCTCATGCGAATGGGTCAGCACGACGACGAGCGCGCCGTCGGGCGCGCTAGCGAGCTCGGCGGGCGGATCGGACGCCTTGACCAGCGTCGCGTTCGGCGGCGCGCGCTCCGGGAAGGCGTCGTCGCGCGAATCGATCCAGCGCACGACGAACGGCAGCGGCGCCAGCGCCAGCGCCAGCGCGCGCCCGACGTGGCCGGCGCCGAAAAGATAGACGGGCGTGGTCGCCTCGCCATAGGCCTCGCGCCAGGCGCCCTGCTCCAATTCCGCCTCCGCCGCGCCGAGAGCGCGCGCGATCCGCCCGTCGGCGTCGAGGCGCGCGACGACCGCGAAGGGGCCGGCGCGCTCGGCTTCGGCGAGCGGCGCGAGCGCCGCGAGGTCGCGCGCGTCGAAGATCTCGATCCGCCATTCGGCCCGTCCGCCGCAGCATTGGTCGAGGCGGGGGCCGAGCGCGACGACGCCGCGACGCGCCGGCCCGCGCCCCTTGCGAAGGGCCGCGCGCGCGTCGTCGAGCGCCTGCCGTTCGAGCTCGCCGCCGCCGATGGTGCCGTCAAAGCGCCCGCTCGGACGCGCCACCATGCGCGCGCCGGCGCCCTGCGGGCTCGACCCTTCCGTCTTGACGACGGTCGCCAGCGCCGCGACGCCTTCGGCTTCGATCGCCTCGATGATGCGGCGAAAAGTCTCCATCCCGCCCCCTCCCCACGCGCCGGCGCACGCTCGCTCCACTATAGCACCCGCGCGGCCGCCCTTCCCCAACCGCGGTCGGCCACCGCGGGACGCTCCCCGCGATCGGTTATTGCACGCGCTTTTCAGCGCTCGGAGCGGACCGTCGATCCGGCGAAGCGTCTCCGGCGGCCGCCCGCGCGAGCGCGCCCGTCACGATCGCTTCACGCGCGGCTGGTGCACTCGCCCAAGCGACTCAAGGGGCCACTGGAGCGAACGATGAGCGCGGACGAAGGATTGACCCGACGCGAGACGCTGATCGGCGCCGCGAGCGTCGCGGCGGCGGCGCTGACGCCGGCGCGAGCCGCCGAGGCGGCCGGCGAAGCGGCGACCATCTCGGGCTATGTGTTCGAGGACGTCGACGGCTCGGGGCGACGGACGGCGGCGAGCCCCGCCGTCGCCGGCGCGCTCGTCTCCAACGGCCGCGACG
>CAZKHF010000299.1:0-3629 GCA_964552445.1 uncultured Bradyrhizobium sp.
ACTTCCGCTGGCAGGACCAGTTCAACCTGTCGCTCGATCCCGACACCGCGCGCGCTTTCCACGACGAGACGCTGCCGAAGGAGGGCCACAAGGTGGCGCACTTCTGCTCGATGTGCGGGCCGAAGTTCTGCGCCATGAAGATCAGCCAGGACCTGCGCAACGACGCCGCGGCGATCGCCGGCATGGCGGAGAAGTCGCGCGAATTCCTCGAGCACGGCGGCAAGCTCTACGTCGACGCCGCGGAGTAGGGGCGGGCGCAATGACCGCGCGGCGGCCGATCGCGCTCGCCGTCGCCGGCTCGGACTCGGGCGGCGGGGCGGGGATCGAGGCGGACCTGAAGACCTTCGCCGCGCTCGGCGTCCACGGCGCCTGCGCGATCACGGCGCTGACCGCGCAGAACACGCGCGGGGTCGCCGCCGTGCACGTCGCGCCGCCCGAGATCGTCAGCGCGCAGATCGCCGCCGTCCTCGACGACTTCGACGTCGCGGCGATCAAGATCGGCATGCTGGGGAGCGCGGCGGTCGCCGAGGCGGCGGCGGAGCGCTTGCGTGCGGCGTTCCCCTCACCCCAACCCTCTCCCGCGAGCGGGAGAGGGGGCGGAGGCGTCGCCGCTCCCCTTCTCCCGCTCGCGGGAGAAGGTGGCGCGAAGCGCCGGATGAGGGCCTTCGTGATCTACGACCCGGTCCTGGCCGCCTCCTCCGGCGACGCGCTCGCCGGGGCGGGGTTCGTCGCGGCCGTGAAAGCGCGGCTGCTGCCGCTCATCGACTGCCTGACGCCGAACCTCGCCGAGGCGGCGGCGCTGCTCGGCGTTTCCGTGGCCGAGGACGAGGCGGCGATGGCGCGGCAGGGGCGCGCGCTCGTCGCGCTTGGGCCGCGCGCGGTATTGATGAAGGGCGGCCATCTCGCCGGCGACGAGGCGGTCGACCTCTTGGTTACGGCCGACGCGGCGCGCCGTTTCGCCGCGCCGCGGCTCGCTTCGGAAAACCTGCACGGCACCGGCTGCACGCTGTCGAGCGCCATCGCCGCCCACGTCGTCCTCGGCGCCAAGCTTGCCGAGGCGGTGGCGGCGGCGAAGGAGTTCGTTGGCGCTTCGATCGAGCGGGGACGCGACGTCGCGCTCGGCCAAGGCGCGGGGCCGCTCATCCAGCTTCCGCTGCGCTGAGATCGCGGCGGCCTCAGTCTCGCCTCCAGTCCTCGACCTCGAGCCCGGCGACGGCGTGAAACGCAGGGTCGCTGGTCGCCAGCGTCGCGCCGAACCGCTTTCGGTCGCCTTCTAAAGGAATAGCCCGCGGTGTTGGCGGCGAGCATGAAGCGCATCGCTTCATCTGGCGCGTGAACGGCTCGCGCTCGACCGGACGTTCGCGCCGGCGCTCGGCCGTGGATAGGCCGCGCGGCGGCCGTGCGCCGCCGCCGACGGCCTGCTAGGTTCGCCGCCCGATGAACCAGACGAACCAACCGACCACGCCCGCGGCGGGCCAGGCGGCGAGCGAGGCGACGCGCGCATCCGAGCTAACCCGCGCCTCGCCGATGATGGCGCAATACCTAAGGATCAAAGCCGCTTATCCCGATTGCCTCTTGTTCTACCGCATGGGCGACTTCTACGAGCTGTTCTTCGCCGACGCGGAAGTCGCGTCTCGCGCGCTCGGCATCGTGCTGACCAAGCGCGGCAAGCACGAGGGCGAGGACATTCCGATGTGCGGCGTGCCGATCGAGCGCGCCGACGACTACCTGCAGCGCCTCATCGCCAAGGGCCATCGCGTCGCCGTCTGCGAGCAGCTCGAGGACCCCGCCGAAGCCAAGAAGCGCGGCGGCAAGTCGGTGGTGAAACGCGACGTGGTGCGCTTGGTCACACCGGGCACCATCACCGAGGAGCGGCTGCTCGATCCCGGCCGCGCCAACCTGCTCGTCGCCGTGCAGCGCGCGCGGACGGGGGAGAAGCGCGTCGCCTTCGGCGTCGCCGCGCTTGACATCTCCACCGGCGCCTTCAGCGTCGGCGAGGTCGACGAGGGCGGCCTCGCGGCCGAGATCGCCCGCCTCGAGCCGAGCGAGATCGTCGCGGCGCAGAGCCTGTTCGACGACGCCGATTTCGCCCGGCTGGTCGCCGAGAGCGGCGTCGCGGCGACGCCGCTCGGCCGCGAGGCGGGCGACGGCGCGGCGGCGGAGCGGACGATCGCCGAGATCTACGGCGTCGTCACCCTGGAAGGTTTCGGCCAGTTCAGTCGGGTCGAGATCGGCGCGGCGGCGCTGGCGCTCTCCTACGTCAAGCGCACGCAGCTCGAGGCGACGCCGCGCCTGTCGCCGCCGTCGCGGCGCGCCCGCGGCGCGGGGCTCGAGATCGACGCGGCGACGCGCGCCAACCTCGAGCTGACGCGCACGCTCTCGGGCGAGCGCGCGGGCTCGCTGATCGCCGCCATCGACCTAACGACCACGCCTGCCGGCGCCCGCCTGCTCGCCGAGCGGCTGGCGAGCCCGCTCACCGCTCCGCAGGCGATCGACCAGCGGCTCGACGCGCTCGCCTTCCTCATCGAAGCGCCGGCGTCGCGCGACGCGTTGCGCGCCATCCTCGCCGCCACGCCCGATTTCGCGCGCGCCCTGGCGCGTCTCGCCGTCGACCGGGGCGGCCCGCGTGACCTCGCCGCCTTGCGCGACGGCCTCGCCGCGGCGGCGGGCGTCGCGCGCGCGCTTGGCGCGGAAAAGGAGCTGCCGGCGGCGCTCGGCGCCTGTCGCGAGCGGCTCGAAGCCGAGGACGGCGCGCTGCGGCGCGCGCTCGCGGAGGTTCTCGCCGACGAATTGCCGCTCGACCGGCGCGCCGGCGGCTTCGTGCGCGCGGGCGCGCTTCCCGCCCTCGACGAGGCGCGCGCTTTACGCGACGAAAGCCGCCGCGTCGTCGCCGAGCTGCAAGCGCGCTACGCCGAGGAGACCGGCGCGCGCCAGCTCAAGATCAAGCACAACAACTTCCTCGGCTATTTCATCGAGACGCCGCAGGCCCAAGGCGAGGCGCTGCTGAAGCCGCCCTACGCTGCGGCGTTTATCCATCGCCAGACCATGGCCGGGGCGATGCGCTTCACCACCAACGCGCTGATCGACCTCGAAGCGCGCATCGCCTCGGCGGCCGACCGCGCGCTGGCGCTCGAGCTCGACGCGTTCGAGCGGCTGCGCCAGCAGGCGTTGGCCGAGAGCGAGGCGTTGCGCGGCGTCGGCGCGGCGCTGGCCGAGATCGACGTCGCCGCCGCGCTCGCCGAGCTCGCGGTCAAGCGCTCCTGGTCGCGGCCGCGGGTCGACGATTCGCTCGCCTTCGAGATCGAGGACGGCCGCCATCCGGTGGTCGAGGCGGCGCTCGCGGCGCGCGGCGAGCCGTTTGTCGCCAATGCCTGCGATCTCACCGGCGCGCTCGACGACGGCGGGCGGCTGGCGCTGGTCACCGGCCCCAACATGGCGGGCAAGTCGACCTTCCTGCGCCAGAACGCGCTGATCGCGGTGCTGGCGCAGATGGGCGCCTTCGTGCCGGCCAAGCGCGCCCATATCGGAATCGTCGACCGGCTGTTCTCGCGCGTCGGCGCCGCCGACGACCTGGCGCGCGGCCGCTCGACCTTCATGGTCGAGATGGTCGAGACGGCGGCGATCCTCAA
>CAZKHF010000300.1:0-3627 GCA_964552445.1 uncultured Bradyrhizobium sp.
GAGCGCGTCGGCAAGCTCGGCCACATGGGCGACACGGTGCGCGTCAAGGACGGCTTCGCGCGCAACTTCCTTTTGCCGCAAGGCAAGGCGCTGCGCGCCACCGAAGCCAACAAGAAGAAGTTCGAGAGCCAGCGCGCCGAGCTCGAGGCGCGCAACCGCGAGCTGAGGGTCGCCGCCGCCGACGAGTCGGCCAAGCTCGACGGCAAGAGCGTCGTCATCATCCGCCAGGCCGGCGAGACCGGACAGCTCTACGGCTCGGTGTCAGCGCGCGACATCGCTGAAGCGCTCACCGCCGCCGGCTATCCCACCCATCGCAACCACATCGCCCTCCTCCACCCGATTAAGACGCTCGGCCTGCATGTGACGCCGGTGCAGCTCCATCCCGAGGTCGAGGCGAAGGTGACGGTCAACGTCGCTCGCTCGCAGGAGCAGGCGGAGCGTCAAGCGAAGGGCGAGGATCTCACGGTGCGCGAGCAGACCTCGATGGACGATCTCGGCCTCGAGGTCGGCAAGGCTTTGGCCGAGGCGGGCCCCGACGACGAAGCGTCGAGCGCGTGACGCCCCCGCGCGCGGCGCGCGGCCGAGATCCCTCGCTGGTTTGCGCCGCGACGGCGAGGCGAAGACGCAGGGCGCGGCGAACCGCCGCGCCCGGAAAGGCCGGTCAGGCGAAGCGGAACTCGCTGACGTGGCGATATTCCTCGCTCGGCCGCAGCGTCGCCGGGGTGAAGTGGCGCCGGTTGGGCGAGTCGGGATAGCGCTGCGGCTCCAGGCACACCGCCGCGTGCTTCGCGTAATGGGCGCCGTCGAGGCCGGTCGCCGGACAGACCAGCATGTTGGAATCGTAGAGCTGGACGGCCGGCTCGGTGCTGTGCAGCTCCATCGTCAGGCCGTTTCGCGGCGAGCGCAGGCGGGCGATCGGCGCGAGCCCGGTCTCGTCGGGCCAGCGCGCGGCGATGTAGTTGACGTCGTAGATCTGTCCGGTCGGGTTGCGCAGCGGCCGCGGTTGGCGGAAGTCGAACGGCGTTCCCGCCACCGAGCGGATCTCGCCAGTGGGAATGAGCTCCGCGTCGGTCGGGGTGTAGAAGTCGCTGATCAGCGTCAGCTCGTGGTCGCGCACGTCGGCCGAGCCGTCGAGATTGAAATAAGAGTGCTGGGTGAGGTTTACGATCGTCGGCTTGTCGGCTCGCGCCGTGAACTCGACCCGGAGCGTCGCCGGCTCCAGCATGCGATAGACGCAGGTCACGCTGAGCGCGCCGGGGAAGCCTTCGTCGCCGTCGGGCGAGTCGAGCTCGAGCGTCGCCGACGAGACGTCATGGGCGCCGAGCTTCCAGATCTTGCGGCCGAAGCCGTTCGGCCCGCCGTGCAGGGTGTGCTTCTCGCCGGGGCCGCGCGCGGTCTCGTGGGAGACGCCGTCGAGGACGAAGCGGCTGTGGCCGATGCGGTTGGCGAAGCGGCCGGGAACCGCGCCAAAGAACGGGGAATGGGCGAGGTAATCCTCGATCGAGTTGAGGCCGAGGACGACCCGCTGCGAGCCGCCGGCGAGAGGAACGAGCAGGTCGCGCACCACCGCGCCCCAGGTGAGGATCTTCGCCCGCGCCCCGGCCTGCGAACGAATCTCCACCTCCATCACCGCGACGTCGCCGATTTCGCCGAACACATGCATCGTCATTAGCGTCCCCCTTCCCTCCTGCGCGGCAAGCGCAAATCCCGCGGGCCCGTTGACGCGGCGTCTTACGCCGCGCGCGCGAGATAGTCGCGCGCGGCGGCGAATACGGCGCGGAACATCGGCTCAGTGAGCACGCCCGTGTTCGTATTATAGCGCGAACAATGATAGCTATCGAACAGCGTCACGCCCTTTCCCGCCAGCGCGTGGCGGGCGCCGTGCGCGAATGCGAAAGCGGACGCGCGTAAGCCGAAGGCGCGCAGCGCGCTGTCGTGGGCGATCCGCCCGAGCGCGACGACGGCGGCGAGACGCGGCAAGCTGGCGATAGCGCCGGCGAGATAGGGCCGACAGGCGGCGATCTCGGCCGATGTCGGCTTGTTCTCCGGCGGCGCGCAGCGCACGGCGTTGGCGATTGCGCAATCGTGAAGCGTCAGGCCGTCGTCGGGCCGCCGCTCGTAGCGGCCGCCGGCGAAACCGCATTCGATCAGCGTGGCGTAGAGAAGGTCGCCGGCGTAGTCGCCGGTGAACGGGCGCCCGGTGCGGTTGGCGCCGCGCAGGCCGGGCGCGAGCCCGACGATGAGCAGGCGCGCGTCGGGGTCGCCGAACGACTCCACCGGCGCGTTGCGCCACTCGGGAAAAGCGGCGCGGTTCGCCGCGCGATAGCGGGCGAGCCGTTCGCAGGTCTGGCAGTCCGCGGGGGGGCTGGGGTCGAAAGCCACGGCGGCCGTTCGCCGTCTACTCGCGCCCTGGTTCGTCGGCGGGCGGCGGCGCAGGCGGCGGCTGGTTGGCGGCGGCGAACGCCGCCTGCTGCGCGGCGCGCCGCGGATCGGACATCCGCGCCGCGCGCTCGCCCGGATCGCGGCCGATGCGCGCTATCAGTTGGGTGAGGTCGATGAACTCGTCAGCCTGGCGGCGCAGCTCGTCAGCGACCATTGGCGGCTGGGTGGAGACGGTCGACACCACCGACACGCGCACCCCCTGGCGCTGCACCGCCTCGACCAGCGAGCGGAAATCGCCGTCGCCGGAGAACAGCACCATCTGGTCGATGTGGGGGGCCATCTCCATCGCCGTCACCGCGAGCTCGATGTCCATGTTGCCTTTGACTTTCCGGCGTCCGGCGGAATCGACGAATTCTTTGGTCGGCTTCGTCACGACCGAATATCCATTGTAGTCGAGCCAGTCGACAAGCGGTCGGATTGAAGAGTATTCCTGATCGTCTACGAGCGCAGTATAATAGAATGCGCGTATCAGACGGCCTCTCGTCTGGAACTCTTTCAGGAGACGCTTGTAGTCGATATCGAACCCAAGCGACTTGGCGCTCGCGTAGAGATTCGCGCCGTCGATAAAAAGGGCGATGCGTTCTAGTTCCGACATGGCCGTGTCATTGCGCGGTTGGAAAAAAGCGAGACTCAACAAATTACCAAGATAGACACACCGGCGCGGCGCGCAAGCGCGCGAGGGCGAAAAAATCGACTCGCGCATTTTTTCTTTGCAGAACGCATGGGACGGCTTCGTTGTGCGCCGCCGGGACCCGCGCTATGGCTTCGCTTCACGTGGCGGGGCGATTGCGCGCGCCGCGCCAAGGAAGCCCGAGGGGAACGACGATGAAGCTGGTCCGTTATGGCCGGCCCGGCAAGGAGAAGCCCGGTCTGATCGACGTCGCGGGGCGGTTGCGCGACCTCAGCGAGGTGGTCGACGACATCGCCGGTCCGACGCTCGCGCCGCGCGCGCTCGCCCGGCTCGCCCAGATCGATCCGGAGAGCCTGCCGACCGTGCGCGGCAAGCCGCGCCTGGGGCCCTGCGTCGGCAGGGTCGGGACGTTCGTCGGCGTCGGCCTCAACTACGCCGACCACGCCGTCGAAACCGGCGCGCCGGTCCCGAAAGAGCCGGTGCTGTTCATCAAGCCTTCCACCTGCATCGTCGGCCCCTACGACGACGTGGTCATCCCCAGGGGCTCGGAGAAG
>CAZKHF010000301.1:0-3580 GCA_964552445.1 uncultured Bradyrhizobium sp.
ACGATGTAGCCGTGGTCGTTGAGCCGCTCGTCGATCGCCGCCGTCCAGATCTGCACGTCGGGGTGGACTTTCGTCAGCCGCTCGATCCCTTCGGGAGCGGCGAGCAGGCAGACGAAGCGGATCTCCTTGACGCCGCGCCGTTTCAGCCGGTCGATCGCCGCCACGGCGGAATTGGCGGTGGCGAGCATCGGGTCCATTAGGATCACCAGCCGCTCGGCGACGTCGGCGGGCGCCTTGAAGTAATACTCGACCGCCTCGAGCGTGTTGGGGTCGCGGTAGAGGCCGATGTGGGCGACCCGCGCGCTCGGCACCAGGTTGAGCATGCCGTCGAGGAAGCCGACGCCGGCGCGCAGGATCGGCGCGAACACCAGCTTCTTGCCGGCGATGGTCGGCTTCATCGTCTTGGCGAGCGGCGTCTCGACCTCGATGAGCTCCATCGGCAAGTCGCGCGTCACCTCGTAGCAGAGCAACATGCCGATCTCGTTCAAAAGCTGCCGGAAGCCTTTGGTGGAGACATTCTTGTCGCGCATCAGCGTCAGCTTGTGCTGCACCAGCGGGTGATCGACGACGCGGACGTTGGTCATGTGGAAGGGCTCCCAAGCGGACAGGCGTTTCAGTCTACTCCCGCGCGCCGCCGCGGCCGCCGCCGGCGCGCTCTTCGTCCCCAGTTATTCGCGTTCGCGTGGCGAAAAGCCGCGCGGGGCCGCAGGGCGAGCGGCCCCGCGTCGGCCCCATGAGCGCGGCGGCTTGCGACCGGCGACGCCGCGGCGCGTTTTTGCGCCCTCGCGCGGCTTCAACGTGTTGGCGACATATTGACGCCGAGCGCCCTTCGATGTCTGCTGGCGGGCCGATGGTCAACGCCCCCGCCTCTTCCGCCAGTCACAACTGGAACCTGCCGAACCTGCTCACCTACGCCCGGGTGGCCGCCGTGCCGCTGGTCGTCGTTTTCCTGTTGTGGCCGACGGTGGCGTGGGCGCGCTGGACCGCGCTCGCGATTTACGTCCTGGCGGCGGTCACCGATTTCTTCGACGGCTATTTCGCGCGCGCCTGGGCGCAGCAGTCGTCGCTCGGGCGGATGCTCGATCCGATCGCCGACAAGCTCCTGGTGTCGGCGGCGCTGCTTGTCCTGGCCGCCGACGGCGCGATCGCCGGCGCGTCGCTGTGGGCGGCGATCATCATTCTCTGCCGCGAGATTCTCGTTTCCGGCTTGCGCGAGTATCTCGCCGAATTGCGCGTGCCGCTGCCGGTGACGAAGGTCGCCAAATGGAAGACGGCGGCGCAGATGACGGCGATCGGCTTCCTCATCGCCGGCCCCGCCGGCGACGCGGTCCTGCCCGGCGCGAGCCTGATCGGCGTCGCATTGTTGTGGATCGCGGCGATCCTGACGCTCTACACCGGCTGGGACTACATGAAGGCGAGCCTTCGCCACGTCGGGGGCGGTTGAGCGGCGATGAAGGCGCTTTATTTCGCCTCGGTGCGCGAGCGGGTCGGCAGGAACGAGGAAGAGATCGATCCGCCCGCCGAAGTGGTCACGGTCGGCGATCTCATCGATTGGCTCAAGGCGCGCGGCGAGGGCTACGCGGAAGCGTTCGCGAGCCGCTCGGTGCGCGCGGCGCTCGACCGCGTCCACGTCAAGCGCGAGGCGCCGCTCGCCGGCGCGCGCGAGATCGCCTTCTTCCCGCCGATGACCGGCGGCTGAGCGCATGGGCTCGGCGCGCGTCCAGGCGGAGGATTTCGACGCGGCGGCGGAGGCGGGCGCGCTCGTCTCCGGCCGGCGCGACGTCGGCGCGCTGGTCTCCTTCGTCGGCCTGTGCCGCGACGAGGGCGGCCGCCTGGCGGCGCTGGAGATCGAGCATTATCCCGGCATGGCGGAAGCCGAGATCGCCCGAGTCGTCACCGAGGCGGAAGCGGGCTGGCCGCTGATCGGCGTCCGCGTCGTCCACCGCTACGGCCGGCTTGAGCCCGGCGATCAGATCGTGCTCGTCGCCGTGGCCGCGGCCCATCGCGGCGACGCTTTCGCCGCCGCCGAGATGCTGATGGACTACCTCAAGACCCGCGCGCCGTTCTGGAAGCGCGAGCATCTGCGCGACGGCTCGGTCGGCGCGTGGGTCGAGGCCGCAGCCGACGACGATAAGCGCGCCGAGCGCTGGAGCGCCGGGGATTCGGCCTGAAAGCGCCGCAGCTATCCCCCTCTTTCTGCGAAGCGGGGAGAGGGGGAGAAGGCCGCTTCCGCCTCACTCGGCCGCATGGCGCGCCGTAAGGCCGGAGAGCGCCTGGTCGAGATCCTCGATCAGGTCGTCGACGTCCTCGAGGCCAACCGACAGCCTGAGCAGGCCGGGTCCGATGCCGAGCGCGGCGCGGCGCTCCGGCGCGAGGCTCTGGTGCGTCGTCGTCGCCGGATGGGTGATCAGGCTCTTGGCGTCGCCGAGATTGTTGGAGATGCCGATGATCGTCAGCGCATTGGCGAAGGCGAAGGCTTCGGGTTTCCCCCCGGCGATGTCGAAAGCGACGAGCGTGCCGCCGGTCGCCATCTGCTTGGCGGCGACCGCCCGCTGCGGATGGTCGGCGCGGCCGGGATAGAAGACGCGCGCGACGCGCGGATGGCCGGCGAGATAATCGGCGATTTTCGCCGCCGAGCGCGTCTGCTCGGCGACGCGCAGCGGCAGCGTCTCCAGCGACTTCAGCATCAGCCAGGCGTTGAACGGCGACAGGCAGGGGCCGGTGTGGCGCAGGAAGTTGTGGAGATGCGCGTCGACGAACGCCTGCGAAGCGAGAATGACGCCGCCGAGCGCGCGTCCCTGCCCGTCGATGTGCTTGGTCGCCGAATAGACGACGCAGTCGGCGCCGAGCTGCAACGGGTGCTGGGCGAGCGGCGTGGCGAAGACGTTGTCGACCACCAGCGTCGCGCCATTCGCGTGGACGATCTCGGCCACGCCGGCGATGTCGATCACCTCCAGCGTCGGATTGGTCGGGCTTTCGAGGAAGGCGGTCTTGGTCTCGGGCCGGATCGCGGCGCGCCAAGCGTCGAGATCGCTTCCCTCGACCAGCGTGGCGGCGACGCCGAAGCGCGGCAGCACCTCCTCGACGACATAGAGACAGGAGCCGAACAGCGCCCGCGAGGCGACGACGTGGTCGCCCGCCTTCACTTGGCCGAGCAGCGCCCCCGTGGCCGCCGCCATGCCGCTCGCGGTGGCGCGCGCCGTTTCCGCGCCCTCGAGAAGCGCCATGCGCTTCTCGAACATCGCCACTGTCGGGTTGGAGTAGCGCGAATAGGTGAAACCCGGAGCCTCGCCTTTGAAGCGGGCCTCCGCGTCCTCCATCTTTTCGTAGAGATAGGCCTGGGTTAGGAACAGCGCTTCCGACGTCTCAAGGAATTGCGAGCGAAGCGAACCACCGTGAACCAGGCGGGTGGCGGGCCGCAGCGAACGCGGGTCGCGGGCCGTACAAGGAATAGACACTGGCGCTCCTTTCCCGCCCCCGAGGGGCGAGGGGGCTGGAAAAGACCGCGAGCGAGCAAGAAAAGCTCCGATCTTTTAGCCCGTTGTTTTACGTGGCGGCAAGCCGACCGGCTCAAATGACC
>CAZKHF010000302.1:0-3574 GCA_964552445.1 uncultured Bradyrhizobium sp.
CCCGCCGCCGCCTTCATCCGCTTGGCGTCGGGCGTCAGGTCCCTGACCATGCCGGCCATCGCCGCGAGGCAAAGCGACAGCGTCTCGATCGCGTCGAACAAGCCTTCCTTGTCCTCCTGCAGGTCTTTGGCGTAGGCGAGCGGCAGGCCCTTCATCACCGTCAGCAGGCCGACCAGCGCGCCGATCACCCGGCCGGTCTTGCCGCGCGCGAGCTCGGCGGCGTCCGGGTTGCGCTTTTGCGGCATGATCGACGAGCCGGTGGAGAACGCGTCGCTGAGCCTGACGAAGCCGAACTGCGGCGTCGTCCACAGCACGATCTCCTCGGCGAGGCGCGACAGGTGGGTCGCGCATATCGCCGCCGCGGCGAGCGCTTCAAGCGCGAAGTCGCGGTCGGCGACGCTATCGAGCGAATTGGCGGTGGGCTTATCGAAGCCGAGCGCCTTCGCCGTCATCAAGCGGTCGATCGGGAACGAGGTTCCGGCGAGCGCCGCCGCGCCGAGCGGGCATTGGTTGAGACGCTTGCGCGCGTCAACGAAGCGGCCGCGGTCGCGCGCGAGCATCTCGACATAGGCGAGCAAGTGGTGGCCGAAGGTCATCGGCTGCGCCGATTGCAGATGGGTGAAGCCGGGCATGACCATTCCAGCGCATTCGAGCGCGCGTTCGGCGAGCGCGCGCTGCAGCGCCTTGATCTCGCCGTCGAGCGCGTCGATCGCGTCGCGCGTCCACAGCTTGAGGTCGGTCGCCACCTGGTCGTTGCGCGAGCGGGCGGTGTGCAGCCGCCCCGCCGCCGGGCCGACGATCTCGGCGAGCCGGCTCTCGACATTCATATGGATGTCTTCCAGCGCGCGCGAGAAGGCGAAGGTCCCCGCCTCGATTTCGCCCTTGACTTGGGAGAGACCTGCGGCGATGGCGTCGGCGTCGGCGGGCGAGACGACGCCCTGCTTGGCGAGCATGGCGACGTGCGCCAGCGAGCCGGCGATGTCCTGGGCGGCCAGCTTGCGGTCGAAATCGATGGAGACGTTGATCTTCTCCATAATCTCGGCGGGGCCGCCGGCGAACCGCCCGCCCCACATGGCGTTGCTCATGATCGGAAGTCCTTGGGTCGAGCGATGAGGGAAAATCCCGAACCGAAGCGCCGCTTCAAGGCGGCGGGCGCCGCCGCGGCCGCGCTGGCCGTTCTTGCGGCGGCGGTCGTCCTATACGGGAAAGCCCCGGCGCCCGGCAAGGCCGAGGGCGATTGTCCGGCCGCTTCCGCCACGACGCGCGCGCGTCTCGCGCCGCTCGCCGAAGGCGAACTCGCCGCGCTGGCCGTCGACGCGGCGCCGCGCCCCGCTGCGCCGATCGCCTTTCTCGCCCCCGACGGCCGCGAGCTGACGCTCGCCGATTTCCGCGGCCGCGCGCTGCTGCTCAACCTGTGGGCGACCTGGTGCGCGCCCTGCCGCGCCGAAACGCCGGCGCTCGACCGTCTGCAGGCGCAGACGGGCGGAAACGACTTCGAGGTCGTCGCGGTGGACGTCGACACGACGCGGCTGGAGCGGCGCGACGCCTTCCTCGACGGTCTCGGCGTCAAGGCGCTGACCCGCTATGCCGACCCCAGCGGCGACGCCCTGGAAGCTTTACGCGCCGCCGGCAAGGCGCTCGGCCTGCCGACCACGCTGCTGATCGACCCGGCGGGCTGCGAGCTCGGCGTCGTCGCCGGCGCGGTCAAGTGGGACTCGCCCGAGGCGCTGAAGGTGGTCGACGCGCTGAAGGGCGGGTGAGGGCGGCGTGGCTGCGCGTCACTCGCCGAAAAGGTGCAGCGCGACCTCGCGCAGGTGTGGCGCGCGGCGGTGCTCGAACAGATAGACGCCCTGCCACGTCCCCAGCGCCAGCGCGCCGCCGACGATCGGGATCGACAGGCTGACGCTGGTCAGCGCGGCGCGCAGATGCGCCGGCATGTCGTCGGAGCCCTCGTCCTCATGGCGATAGCGCCCGTCCTCGGGCGCCAGGCGCTCGAAGAATGTCTCGATGTCGTCGCGCACGTCCGGCGCCGCGTTCTCCTGGATGACGAGCGAGGCCGAGGTGTGGCGGCAGAACAGCGTCAGCAGCCCGGCGTTGAGCCCCTGCGCGTCGACCCAGCCCGCCGCCTCGCGGGTGATCTCGTAGAGGCCGCGGCCGCGGGTGCGGACGCGGAGGGAGGAGGTGAACTGGCGCATCGGCTGAACCTGCCTCGGGTGGGACCTAAGAATCGGGCGATTTCGGCGTCGAGCGCCCTGCAGCAGGCTGGGCCTTCCACTCCTGTCGACGGCGCCGTCCGCTGAGACGCGGCGAGCGCTCAGCGGCAGGCTCGCTCGCCAAGTGCGCGGCAGAAGACCCAAACGAAACGGGCGTCCGGAAAGGACGCCCGTCGCGTAATCTCAGGTCTGCGGCTGGGGTTGCGGCGCCAGTCCTGGGTCGGGGCCGAAGCCGCGCGGCTTGCCGGTCGCTGGCACGGCGGGGCGAGGCGGCGGCGGCTCCTTGTCGGCGGCGTCGCGCACCGGCGGCACGCCCTTCAACAGCGCGACGATCTCCTCGCCGGTCAGCGTCTCGTACTCCATCAGGCCGTTGGCGAGCGCCTCGAGGTCCTGGCGCCGTTCGGTGAGGATGCGCGTCGCGGTCTGGTGCGCCTCGTTGACCAGGCGGCGCACCTCCTCGTCGATCGTCTTGGCGGTCTCCTCGGAAAGGTTCTGCTGCCGGCCGAGCGAGTAGCCGAGGAACACCTCGTCCTGGTTCTCGGCGTAGGCCACCGTGCCGAGCTTGTCGGAAAAGCCGAGCCGCGTCACCATCGCGCGGGCGATCTTGGTCACCTGCTGGATGTCGCCGGCGGCGCCGGAGGTCACCTTGTCCTTGCCGAAGATCAGCTCCTCGGCGGCGCGGCCGCCCATCGACATCGCCAGCATGGCGATGAGCTGCTCGTAGCTCTGCGAGATCTGGTCGCGCTCGGGCAGCGACTGCACCATGCCGAGCGCGCGGCCGCGCGGGATGATCGTCGCCTTGTGGATCGGCGTCGAGGCCGGCATGGCGATCGAGACCAGCGCGTGGCCCGCCTCGTGAAAGGCGGTCAGCCGCTTCTCTTCGTCGGTCATGATCATCGTGCGCCGTTCGGCGCCCATCATGATCTTGTCGCGCGCGTCCTCGAACTCGGCGCGCGTGACGACGCGCTTGCCGCGCCGCGCGGCGAGCAGCGCCGACTCGTTGACCAGGTTCATCAGGTCGGCGCCGGAGAAGCCCGGCGTGCCGCGCGCGACCACTTTGAGGTCGACGTCGGGGGCGAGCGGCACCTTGCGCACGTGCACCTTCAGGATCTTCTCGCGGCCGATGAAGTCGGGGTTGGAGATGACGATCTGCCGGTCGAAGCGGCCGGGGCGCAGCAGCGCCGGGTCGAGCACGTCGGGCCGGTTGGTGGCGGCGATGATGATGATGCCTTCGTTCTGCTCGAAGCCGTCCATCTCGACCAGCAGCTGGTTGAGGGTCTGCTCGCGCTCGTCGTTGCCGCCGCCGAGGCCGGCGCCGCGATGGCGGCCGACCGCGTCGATCTCGTCGATGAAGATGATGC
>CAZKHF010000303.1:0-3571 GCA_964552445.1 uncultured Bradyrhizobium sp.
GCAGCGAGCGGGCCAAGCTGGTCGACGCCATCATCCAAATCGGCGCGAGCCTGAGTCTGCAGACGACGGCCGAGGGAATTGAAAACGACGCCAGCGTCAATTGGCTCTCCAACCAGGGCTGCGACTTCGCCCAGGGCTACCTGTTCGGGAGCGCCATGTCGAAAGACGAAGCGGACAGCTTCATCCGCTTCGGCAAGGCCGCGCCGTCGTCGCCGGGGGTCCACGCCGCTTGAGCGCGGGCGCCGGCGCGCCTAGGCGCTTGAGCCCGCGGCCGCGCGCGCGAGCCGGCAGAAGCCGACGACGTCGATCTCCTCGGCGCGCCGCGTCGGGTCGATCTCGGCTGCGGCGAGGAGCGCGGCGAGGTCGACGGCTTGCGCCGCGGCGAAGCTTTTTAGCGACTGGCGCAGCATCTTGCGCCGCTGGCCGAAGGCGGCGGCGGTCGCCGCCGACAACAGCCGCGCGTCGCACGGCTCCGGCTCGGCGCGCGGGATCAGCTCGACGACGCTGGAGGTCACCTTCGGCGGCGGCGTGAAGGCGGCGGGCGAGACGTCGAACAACAGCCGCGCCTGCGTTCGCCAGCCGGCGAGCACGGCGAGGCGGCCGTAGTCGGCGCGCTCGGCCGGCGTGGCGACGATGCGCAGCGCCACCTCGCGCTGGAACATCAGCGTCAGCCGCTGGTAGAACGGCGGCCACGGCTCGGCCTCGAGCCAGCGGGTCAAGAGCGCCGTGGCGACGTTGTAGGGCAGGTTGGCGCAAATGCGGATCGGCGCGCCTTCCGCCGCGGCGACCAGCGCCGTCGGCGCGACCGCCAGCGCGTCGCCGGCGACGACGTCGAGGCGCCCCGGCCAATGCGCGGCGATCTCGGCGAGCGCGGCGAGGCAGCGTTGGTCGCGCTCGATCGCGATCACCTTCTTCGCGCCTTCGGCGAGCAGCGCGCGGGTGAGCCCGCCGGGGCCGGGGCCGACCTCGACCACTGCGGCGCCCGCCAGCGGCCCGGCGGCGCGGGCGATGCGGCGGGTCAGGTTGAGGTCGAAGAGAAAATTCTGGCCGAGCGACTTCTTGGCGTCGAGGCCATGCGCGGCGACCACCTCGCGCAACGGCGGCAGGCCGTCGGCGGCGAGGCTCACGGCGCGAGGCGCGCCGCGAGGTTGAGCGCGGCGATCAGGCTGGTCGGGCTGGCGACGCCCTTGCCGGCGATGTCGAACGCGGTGCCGTGATCGGGCGAGGTGCGCACGAAGGGCAGGCCGAGGGTGACGTTGACGCCGCTGTCGAAGGCGAGCGTCTTGGCGGGGATGAGCCCCTGGTCGTGGTACATGGTCAGCGCGACGTCGTAGCGCGCGCGCGCCGCCGGGTGGAACATGGTGTCGGCGGGCAGCGGGCCGACGACGTCGAATCCTTCGGCGCGCAGAGCCGCGACCGCCGGGGCGATCGTGTCGATCTCCTCGCGGCCCATCGCGCCCGCTTCGCCCGCGTGCGGGTTGAGTCCGGCGAGCGCCAGGCGCGGCTTCGCCAGGCCGAAGCGGCTTTTGAGGTCGGCGGCGACCACGCGCGCGGTCGAGACGATCAGATCGCGCGTCAGCAGCCACGGGACCTCGGCGAGCGCGACGTGAATCGTCACCGGGACGACGGCGAGCGCCGGCGACCAGATCATCATCACCGGCTGCGCCGCCGCGCCCCATTGGCGTTCGGCCAGCGCGCCGAGAAACTCGGTGTGGCCGGGAAAGGCGAAGCCGGCGGCGTAGAGCGTCGCCTTGGCGATCGGGTTGGTGACGACGGCGCGCGCTTCGCCGGCGCGAACGGCGGCGACCGCGCGCTCGATCGATTCGATCGTCGCCGCGGCGAAAGCGGGGTCGGGCTCTCCCGGACGCGCGCCGGCCGGCGCCTTGAGCGCGACGACGGGCAGGGCGTCGGCGAACGCCGCCGCCGCTTCGGCGGGGGCGACTTCGGCGATCGGCGCGGCGAAACCGAGGCGGCGCGCCGTCTCGGCGAGCGCGCGCGGGGCGGCGATGAGGAAGAAGGGCGCGGCGAGCGTCTCGCGCGCGAGCCAGGCGCGCAGCGCGATCTCCAGCCCGACGCCGGCGGGGTCGCCCATCGTCACCGCCAGCGGGGAGCGCGGCGAAGACGCGGTCACGCTCGAATCCGATCGGCGACGCGGGGCGTCATTGCCCCAGGCCGATGTTGCCGCCGATGTCGCCCAGCGTCCGCAAGGTGAGCTCGATCAGCAGCGACTGGTCGCGCACCCGCGGCACCGACTCGTACAGCGTCGACGCGGTCGGGTCGCTGAGCGTCGACGAGTAGCGCACTTTGAAGGTCGTGCAGGTGTCGGCGTAGCCGAGGCCGACGCTGTAGTTGGTGGGATAGAAGCGCGGCGTCGATTGTCCCGGCGTGTCGTAGTAATGGCGCGACATGTCGAACAGCACGCTGCCGTCGATCGTCCAGTCGTGGGTGAACTTATAAGAGGCGTTGGTCACCACGCCCTCGCGGTCGTAGGGCCAACCGAGCAGCGGCTGGGCCGCGTAGCGGCCGTAGTCGACGCTGGTGGTGAGGCCGCCGTAGGAGGCGTTGGCGATGAAGTCGAGTCGCTTCAGCGTGTAGTCCGAACTATCGAACTGCTGCTTGCTGGAGAGCGAAAAGGCCGACGAGAAGGGCGCGATCGTCTCGCCGAACACGTAATTGGAACGGCGCTTGTCGAGCCCCGACTCGAGCCCCACGTTGTCGGCCGAGGCGATGGCGTAGGAGTTCTGGCCGGCGAGCTGGATCGATTCGCCGCCGATGATTTTGGCGTAGCCGCCGTTGGCGAAGTCGGCGGTGTACTGCAGGCCGTAGTTCAGCCGCGTGCCGCCCTCGATGCGGTCGTAGCCCGAATACTTGTCCCAGGCGAACAGGTTGGTTTCGTCGAAGACCAGGCTCTGCGCGTCCTCGTTGGGCTGCAGCTTCGGCACCACCTCGTTGGGCCGCACGATCAACTGGGCGATCGGCTCGATCGTCTGCAGCCCCAGCGAGGTCGAGGAGACGAAGGGATAGCGGTATTCGAGGCCGACGCCGGCCATGCCCCGCGCGGCCGAGCCGCTCATCGAGTTGTTGAAGAAATTGGCCTGACTGCCGTTGTAGACCGAGCTCGATCCGTTCCCGCTGGTGTAGGTGAAGGTCCCGCTGTCGAGGCTGGCGCTTTCGCCGTCGAGGCGGGCGAAGACGAACGGCGTCCAGACCTCGCCGATCGGGTCGACGTACTTGTGCTGCCAGGAGACCTGCTCGGAAACGCGCGCGTACTGGCCGGCGATGCCCCGCAGGATGCAGTTGCCCGGCGTGTAAGCTCCCAGGGTCGCGCCGCCGACTCGCGTGCCGCCGTAAATTGTCCCGCCCGTCGCGCAGACATTGTACAGGCTGTAGGCGTTGTCGAGCGCCTGCGCGCCGACTGACTGAAAGAGCGCCTCGCTGCGGCTGATCGCGGTGGCGTTGAGGTCGAGCTTCACCTCGCCGCCGATTCCGGCGCTGATCTCAGGAGCGAGAGGAAAGGTGCGATTGTAGTCGAGCACCGGAACCACCGGCGGCTCGGTGCGCTGGTCGGTGG
>CAZKHF010000304.1:0-3566 GCA_964552445.1 uncultured Bradyrhizobium sp.
GCAGGCTGTCGATCGCCTTGGTGTTGGCGTCGGTGTCGCTCTCGTTCATCGAGCGCCGGATGCCGATGCGCCAGTTGGTGGCGACGGCCGTGTAGACGAGGTAGACGACGATGGTGACGCTGATCGCCGCGACGTAGCGCCAGTCGAACGAATAGAGGAACGCCGCCGCGATCAGCGCGAACTCGACCACCGTCGGCATGGCGACCAGCATCGAGGTGCGGATGATGGTCTCGACCGCGTCGCGGCCGCGCTCGAGCACCCGCGTCAGGCCGCCGGTCTTGCGCTCAAGGTGGAAGCGCAGCGACAACTGATGAAGGTGAACGAAGACCTCGACGGCGACGCGGCGCACCGCGTTCATCGCCACCGCGGCGAATAGCGCGTCGCGGCCCTGCTGGGTGAGCGACATCAGGATGCGCAGGAGGCCGTAGAGGACGGTCAGGGCGATGACGCCGCTCAATATCGCCGGCAGCGGCGGCGGCTCCCGAAACGCGTTCGGCGCCAATGCGTTGGTCGCCCATTTGAGCGCGTAGGGCGTCGCGACGGTGACGAGCTTCGAGACCAGCATCAGCGCCACCGCGGCGGCGGCGCGCAGCTTGAGGTCGATGCGGTCGGCGGGCCAGATGTAGCGCCACAGGAGGCGGATGGTCCCTGAGAGGGACCCGCCGCCGGCGCCGGGCGCGGCGATGAAACGCGACGGATTTTGATGGTGCATGACGGTCCAGCGTAGCAGAAGCGACCGCAGATATAGGCGCTCGAGACGGCGAAATCAGGCCTGCGGCGGCGCATTTGCCCGCGTCGTCAATGTCGTCGGGTGGTTGCGCGGGCGGCAATGCACGCTGCGCCTTGGGAAAACTGGTTCAAACAATAAGAAAAGTTTTGAAACAGTCTTGAACCAGGAGTTGTTTGCGTTTAAGAAGAGGCCGTTCTGTAACGCGCGGGAGTGGAAGTTCAGCGTTTGCAGACATCCTTGGATTGCGACGGAACTGTCGCGCGACGCCGCGGTCTGCGCAAGCGAACCGGCGCCGAGGAAAGTGGAGCTGTTTTCGGAATGAGCGAATCGAATAATCACGTTGAACTCGCGGCCGAGATTGTTTCGGCTTACGTCTCCAACAATTCGGTGCCAGCGAGTGAATTACCGGCGCTGCTGAGCGACGTTCACGCGGCGATCGTGCGGGTTGCAAGCGGCGTGGTCGCGGCGGCGCCCGAACCGGCGAAGCCTGCGGTCGCGCCGAAGAAATCGATCACCAACGATTACATCATTTGTCTTGAAGACGGGCGCAAATTCAAATCGTTGAAGCGCCATCTTCGCACGCAATACAATCTCTCGCCGGAACAGTACCGCGAGAAGTGGAGCCTGCCGCCCGACTATCCGATGGTCGCCCCTGCTTATGCCAAGGCGCGCTCCGCGCTCGCCAAGCAGATGGGTCTCGGCCAGCAGCGCCGCCGCCGCGGCGTCAAGTAAGGCGGCGGAGCGAGGAGACGCGCGAGCGCCGGGTCGCGAGGACGCGCCCGGCGCCGCTGCTTCGCGCGAGTCGTCGGGACGGTTCAAGGGAGGATCGCGGACGGGCGACGTCCGCGATCTTCGTGTCGCGGACCTCGACGCGCGCCTCGCGCCGGGAGGCCCGACGGGAATTATCCCCAAGTTTCTCGCTATGCGCGAACCCTCGCGACGCGCGGTGAAGAACCTGCGAGTCGCGGGCGACGGGCGTCGGTCGCGGGGGGCGAGGCTCGGCCACGGCGCGGATTTCGTCTGTT
This sequence comes from uncultured Bradyrhizobium sp., assembly GCA_964552445.1. Taxonomy (GTDB): domain Bacteria; phylum Pseudomonadota; class Alphaproteobacteria; order Rhizobiales; family Beijerinckiaceae; genus Roseiarcus. The sequence continues at coordinate 1,756 of CAZKHF010000304.1, forward strand.
CGCGCGGAAGGCTCGGCGCCGCCGCGCGACTCGGCGCGCGGGCGCAGAGCCATGGGCGCCAGCGCCGCGCCGGCTTTCCCGCTTGGTTCGGCGGTTTCGGTCGTGCGTAAAAGGAGCGCTCGGTGCGTTATCTCGTCGCAGCGCGAATCGCAGGCGTTTCGTCGATGCTTAGGCGCCACGAAGGGCTGCGCGGCGGCCTCGGCGGCGTGAAGATCCGCCACTGTCGTGGTCTTCCTTTCGTCGGCCGTTAATGTCATTGTCGTGTCGTCAACGGGGCGTCGGGGGTGCGCGCGCCCCGAATGGAGGAATGCGGCATGTGTGGGATAACTAAGTCTTCGTGGGCGGTCTGGGGGCTGGCGGCCGGCGCGCTGCTCGTCGCGAGCGCCGCCGCCGCGCAGGTCGCCCCGGGGGCGGACGCCGCGGGCGCGGTGGCCAAGCCGGCCGCCGCCGCCAAGCCGACCGCCGCCAAGCCGGCTGCCGCCGCCAAGCCAGCCCCCGCCGATGCGTCGGCGCCGGCCAAGGCCAAGCCGAAGAAGGCGACCACTCCGGCCAAGGTTGAGGTGGTCGTCACCAACAAACGCACGGTGGCGCTGACGGCGCTTCTGCTCTCCCCGCCGGGCTCGGCCGACAGCAGCAAGGTCGCCGGACCGCTCGCCGCGGGCAAGAAGACGGTCATCCACATCTCGCCGGGAAAGGACTGCCTGTTCGACGTGCGCGGCCTCTACGCCGACGGCACGTCGACGGCGGCGGACAGCGTCGAGCTGTGCAAGGACAAGGCGATCAACCTCGTCGACTGATCGTATGTCGCAAGGGGAAGGGCTCGCCGACCGGTTGCGCGATCGGCGAGCGAAGCGACGTCGGGACGAACGCCCGCGGGGCGGCGTGTGTTACCGGGCCGCAGCGTGGTATAGCTCGGCCACGTAATCCCAGTTGACCAGGTGGTCGACGAACGCCTTGAGGAAGTCGGGGCGCCGGTTGCGGTAGTCGATGTAGTAGGTGTGCTCCCACACGTCGACGCCGAGGATCGGAACGCCGTCGTGGACGAGCGGATTTTCGGCGTTCGGGGTCTTGGTGGCGACGATCTTGCCGTCGGTCACGGCGAGCCAAGCCCAGCCGGAGCCGAACTGCGTCGTCCCCGCCTGGATGAGCGCTTCCTTCGCCTTGTCGACCGAGCCGAACGAATCGATCAGCGCCTTTTCGATCTCGCCGGGAATCTTGCCGCCGCCGGCGGGCTTCATCCATTTCCAGAATTGGGAGTGGTTGTAATGCTGGCCGACGTTGTTGAAGACGGCCGGATTTTTGCCGTAGGAGCCGCGCAAGATCTCCTCGATGGGCTTGTGTTCCCACTCGGTGCCCTTGATCAGGTTGTTGGCGTTGTTGATATAGGCGAGGTGGTGCTTGCCGTGGTGGTATTCGAGCGTCTCCTTCGACATGTAGGGCGCTAAAGCGTCCGGCGCGTAGGGAAGGTCGGGAAGCGAGAAAGACATCGGGGGGCTCCTGGTTGGGAAGAGGCGTTGGGGCGCGCGCGCCGAAATTGCAGCGCCGCCCCGCGCGCCTTCCCTTAATTAGGGTGCCTCCGGACGCCCCGCAACGGGAACCACGTCGGCGCCGCGGTTTTGATTGATTAAAAGAGCTGGAATGGTAATGGCGATCCTCATCCTTGCCCTCGGGCTCCTGCTCGTCGCCGCCGGGGCGAGCGGCCTCGTCGCGAGCTTCAACCTGCTGCCGACCGAGGTCGGCATGCTGTATGCGGTCTGCGGCGCCGTGGCGGTTTCGGCCGGCGTTCTCGTCTTGGCGCTCGGCGCGTTGAT
>CAZKHF010000305.1:0-3563 GCA_964552445.1 uncultured Bradyrhizobium sp.
TCGTCGCGCGTCATCGGCCTCGCCGACGACATCGCCCGCTCGATGTCGGCGATCTCGGCCCGCGTCGCCGTGGTGCCGGGGCGCAACGCGATCGGCATCGAGCTGCCCAACCAGCGGCGCGAGACCGTCTACCTGCGCGAGCTGCTGGCGAGCCAGGATTTCGAGAAGTCGAAGCACCGCCTCGCCATCGCGCTCGGCAAGACGATCGGCGGCGAGCCGGTGATCGTCGACCTCGCCCGCATGCCGCACCTGCTGGTCGCCGGCACCACCGGCTCGGGCAAGTCGGTGGCGATCAACACCATGGTGATGAGCCTGCTCTACCGGCTCAGGCCCGAGCAGTGCCGGCTGATCATGGTCGACCCGAAGATGCTCGAGCTGTCGGTCTACGACGGCATTCCCCACCTGCTGACCCCGGTCGTCACCGACCCCAAGAAGGCGGTGGTGGCGCTGAAATGGGCGGTGCGCGAGATGGAGGAGCGCTACCGCAAGATGGCGAAGCTCGGCGTGCGCAACATCGACGGCTTCAACGCGCGCGTCGCCGAGGCCGCCGCCAAGGGAGAAGCGATCACCCGCACCGTGCAGACCGGCTACGACCGCGAGTCCGGCGAGGCGGTCTACGAGCAGGAGGAGCTGGCGGCTTCCGAGCTGCCCTACATCGTGGTGGTGGTCGACGAGATGGCCGACCTGATGATGGTCGCCGGCAAGGACATCGAAGGGGCGATCCAGCGGCTGGCGCAGATGGCGCGCGCCGCCGGCATCCACATCATCATGGCGACGCAGCGCCCCTCGGTCGACGTCATCACCGGCACCATCAAGGCCAACTTCCCCACCCGCGTCTCCTTCCAGGTGACGAGCAAGATCGACAGCCGCACCATTCTCGGCGAGCAGGGCGCCGAGCAGCTCTTGGGCCAGGGCGATATGCTCTACATGGCGGGCGGCGGCCGCATCAGCCGCGTCCACGGCCCCTTCGTCTCCGACGCCGAGCTGGAGCGCATCGTCGCCCACCTGAGGACGCAGGGGCAGCCCGACTACCTCACCGCCGTCACCGAGGAGGACGAGGCGGAGGACGAGGAGGGCGCGGCCGCGCCGGGCTCGATGGACGCGGAGGAAGCGGGCGACTACTACGACCGCGCCGTCGCCATCGTGCTGCGCGACCGCAAGTGCTCGACCAGCTACATCCAGCGCCGCCTCTCGGTCGGCTACAACAAGGCCGCTTCGCTGGTCGAGCGGATGGAGCAGGAAGGCGTCGTCGGCCCCGCCAACCACGCGGGCAAGCGCGAGATCCTGGTCGGCGAGACCGTCGACCGCCGCACGCTCGGCGGCGACGACGACGACGAGTGAGGCGGGGCGCAGTCCGTTACGCGGGCGGGCGATTTCAGGGGCTTGGGCGCCGGTTTGTGACGCGGCGGGGGGCGCAGCAATGGGCGGCGCGGCGGGGCCGCAAAAAGGGAATTATGAGAGCGTCACCGTAATCCCGCAAAAAGGGAATTATGAGAGCGTCACCGTAATCACGTAATCAAGGGAATTATGAGAGCGTCACCGTAATCTGAGAGCGTCACCGTAATCCCCGTAATCCCGTAATCCCGAGCGTCACCGTAATCCGTAATCCGAGGATCGAGGTGATTGGCGCGAGCCTGCAAACACCGATTACCATCAGGAGCCTTCCGAACAAGCTCTATGGCAAGGCGAAGGCGACGCCTGTTGATCGCCGCCGTGTGCCTACCGCGAAGTCTGTCGGAAAGCCGGATGCGGCAAACCCGCACGTCCGGTTTGATGAGCGGTGAAGGGAAACGGAGCCATTGGCAAAAGCCTCAACGCTGCCGCGCCCTTCCTCGACTCTACAATGCGAACACAAAATAGACGCACAAAATAATATCATAAACTATTTGCAGAATTATATGGCGTCGTCTGAGAATTTTGAAAGAGCCTCTCAATTCGTCGTCGCGAACTTTTGCTTGAACTTATCGACCTCTTTCAGCCAAACACTAAGAATCGATCCTAACTTATCCTTGGTTAAGGACTGTCCGTAATTTGGAGCATCGAGCGACAAGCATGTGCCAGAGTCTTTGTCCCAGGTAATATAAGAAAAATGTTTATTGTCCCAATCACCAAAATCGTCATAATCCGGTTTTTTCCAATTTTCATTGCATACGCTTAATTGAACGCTGCATTTTTCTTCGCAAGCTTTTCCGTTTCGACCTGGGATATAAACAAAATACTTAAAATCATCGTTAAGTACTTCCGCCGCGGCCCCGCCATTTTGCGGTTGGAAATTTTGTATATTTCCAAATTCGCGAGCGACATCGCTGAAGGCTTTGTATTCCGGAGGCGTCATTTGAATAATTTCATCGGCGAACGCCGCGGTTGAACCCGTTATGACAAGCAAGAAAGCTGTCACCATCGAATGGGGGATCATCGGACACCTCCGCTCAAAATCCGCGCTCCGACAGTATCTAATCGTCGCGGGCGTCACGCGGTCAAGTTACACGGTGTCGCACGATCGACGGGTTATTCGATGGCGGCCAATGTCTCGCGGGCGATGCGGGATAGGGCGGCGATCTCCCGCTCGAGAGTGTTCGTCTCGGCCGCGAACCCTCCGCGCCGACGGCTTGCGTCGAGATCGCGAGGAACCAGACCGGGGCCGTCGCCGCGACTTTCTCACGTCAGCGCGGTCGAGGTCTACCCAAGTAGACAGTGCGATCGGTCGCGAACTATGACGTCACTCAATTTGGAATTTATGCTTAAACTTATCGACCTCTTGCAACCATGTCCTAAAGACCGATTGCAATTTATCCGCGGTCAATGGCTGTTTGTAACTTGGCGCATTGAGCACCAAGCATGCACCCGATTCTTCTTTGACTCGAACAATGTACGAATAATAATTATTGCTCCATTCACTAAAGTCATCATAATCCGGCGTTTTCACTTTTGAAGTGCATGCTTTTAGGATAATAGTGCAATTGTCTTCACATGGAGCTCCATTTTTATTTTCTATATGAACAAAATAGATAAAACCGTCGCTCGTCATTTCTGCTGACGTGGTGTTTTTGTGTGATTCAAAAGATTTTATACTTCCAAATTCGCGAGCGACATCGCTGAAGGCTTTGTATTCCGGAGGCGTCATTTGAATAATTTCATCGGCGAACGCCGCGGTTGAACCCGTTATGACAAGCAAGAAAGCTGTCACCATCGAATGGGGGATCATCGGACACCTCCGCTCAAAATCCGCGCTCCGACAGTATCTAATCGTCGCGGGCGTCACGCGGTCAAGTTACACGGTGTCGCACGATCGGCGGGCTATTCGACGACGGCGTCAGGGTCGGCGGTAAGATCGACCCGGATTCTCGAAGTGATAATCGAGCCGCACCCGTCTTGATCAAGTTCATGGCGGCCTTGCAGACCAACCCGAATCTTTACGGGGCCTTTACGGGCTTTACGGCTTTACGGGGACAGAATCCGCTTTACGGGGCTTTACGGGGACAGTTTACGGGGACAGGATCCGAATTTTCCGATTTAAATTCAGCCCTGCCGCTCGCTTCGCGGCTTGCGCCCGCGCCGGCGCG
>CAZKHF010000306.1:0-3557 GCA_964552445.1 uncultured Bradyrhizobium sp.
TGCGAGAAATATTCGGAGCCGTGATTGTGGGCGTGCGGTCCGGGCGGCTGCGCGCATCCCGCCAGCCCCGTGGCGACGATCGCCGCCGCTCCGAACTTGAGCGCGGCCAATCTCATCGACCCGTACTCGCCACGATTACGCCACGCCGACACGCCCCTCCCTGTCGCGGATGGTCGCCGCGACGGAAGCGAGGCTTGAAAGAAAATACCGTCGTCACTTTCTCCCGACTTCCTTTCCAAAGGCCTAAAACGCGCGCTTTCCTCGCGCGAGATCACGCCCGTCGCGCCCGAGCTCAGCGCCAGTGCTCGCTCAACCAAGTCACCGGCCGCACCCTCTTGTAGGCCTTCTTGAACCAGGGGGCCGGCCATTTGCCTTCAGCCGCCTCGTGCGGCTGGGGATGGCCGGTGAAGACGACGATCCGCGCCCCCGGCGGAATCTTTACCGATTTCCAATGGTTACAGGGGAAGTGCGGCATCATCGTGGCCTTGAAGCTCGGGCACCATTCCGGCGGCCAGTAAGCCGTCGGCAGGCCGCATTCGCGCGACAGGTAGATCTGCTCGTTGGAATAGAGCCGCCGCATTTCCAGCGGCGCGGCCTCGAAGCGGTCGACCAAGTGAGGCGCGCCGCCCGCCGGAAAGCGCATCACCGAGGAATTGCCGCAGTTCTTCCGCCCCCAATCGCGGATGATGGCGAGCTTGCCTGGCTCGAAGTCGAAGAAGTCGTCGAGCGGGCCGACCGCCACGACGTCGAGATCGAGGAAAAGGATGTCGCCCTCGACGCCGATGTCGCGCGACCACAACGCGAGCTTGCGCCACGGGCTGCCGCCGAGGCCGGCCGCGGGCAGCTTGATCGGCGGGATCGGGCGCGCTTCGACGCCGGCGTCGAGGCCGGTCGGGTCGTCGCAGAAGGCGACGAAGCGGGTCGGCCGCGCGACGTTGCGAATCACGCCGCGATAGAGCCGGTTGGCGTATTCGACGGGGTAGCGCGTTCCCCAGCGGATGCAGGCGGCGGTTTGCAGGTCGACGTCCTCGGCTAGATTGGCGACTCCGGCAGGGCTCGAACCTGCGACCTGCCGCTTAGAAGGCGGCTGCTCTATCCAACTGAGCTACGGAGCCGGCGCTTGGTTGGGTCTTTCCTTCTTACCTCAGTGCGACCACGGCACGGCGCGGCCGGGGCTGAAATTGTCGGAATACGAGACGACCTTGCGCCGCGGCGGCTTCGCCTCCTCGACCCGATAGGCGATTCCGTTGCGGGTCGCATAGGCGATCGCCTCCTCTTTGGCGTCGAAGCGCAGCCGCACCTGCGACTTCATGTCGGAGGAGCTGGTCCAGCCCATCAGCGGCTCGGACTCGCGCGGCGATTCCGGCTCGTACTCCAGAATCCACTTGTCCTTGGCCTGGCCAGCCTGCATGGCGCTGCGGGCGGGAAGATAGATGCGTGCGGTCATCGCCTGTCGCCTGTCCTCGCGGGGCTCGATCGTGACTGGTCGGGGTAGCAGGATTCGAACCTGCGGCCTGAAGTTCCCAAAACTTCCGCGCTACCGGGCTGCGCTATACCCCGTGGTTCGGCGCCGTGGCTAACATGGGCGCCGCCCGCCGACAAGGGCAGGTTCGATTGGGCGGGTTCGCTTGGGCCGGCTTCACGCTGCGCCGAGCAGGCGCACGCGGGCCGCGTCGAGAACCGCGGTCGTCCGGCGGATGTCGAAGGTCGACTTGACCTTGGCGCGCGCCTTTTCCTGCAGCTCGCGGCGCAAGCGCTCGTCCGAGGCGACCCGCGCCAGCGTCGCCGCGAAGGCGGAAATGTCCCTGGCGTCGACCAGCTCGCCGGCGTCGGCGGCGATTTCGGCCAGGCCCCCGACGGGCGTGGCGATCAACGCGCAGCCGTTCGCCATCGCCTCGATCGCCGAGCGCCCGAACGGCTCCTGCCAGAGCGAGGGCACGACCGCGATCTCGGCCCGCGCGTAGAGCGCCATCGCCTCGGCGTGCGAAACCTGGCCCATCAGCGTCAGCCGCCCGCCGAGGGCCTCGCGCTCCGCCGCGACCGCCGCGCGCGGACCGGCGAGCAGGCCGGCGGAGTCGTCGCCGGCGATGACGAGCCGCCATTGCGGCGCCCGCTCGGCGGCGAGCGCGAAAGCCTTGACCAGCTCGACCACCCCCTTGACCGGGATCACCCGGCCGACGAAGGCGAAGATCGGCTCCTTCGCCGTCGGGGCGGGGTCGGTCGCAATCCCGTTGTAGACCACGATCGCTTTGCCCGCTTCGTCGGCGAGCCCCTCGAGGAACCGCCGCCGGACGTAGTCGCTGCAGCAATAGACGGCCTCGAGACGGCGGAGCAGCGCCGCGCGCTCGGCGAAGGCGCGCGATCCTTCCATTTCCTGCGGGTCGTTCTGCAGATGAAGCGCGAGCTTGACCCCGGGCAGGAGGCGGCTGAGCCTGCCGATCATGTGCGGGCGGTTTTGGATCTCCAGCGCCGAGAAGCCCGCCTCCCGCGCCGCCCGCGCCACTGCGCGCGCGTAGGCGACGCGGCCGCGCAGCCACCAGCGTCGCCAGTCGACGAGACGCCAATAGCGCACGTCGGGATACTCGCAATCCGCTGCGCCGAGGATGGCGATCTGATCGCGGAAGCGGCTGTAATGCGCGAAATCGCGGCACGACAGCGCGAGCGCGCCCGATTTCAGCAGACTGAACGTCTCTCGGTAGGGAAGCACGACGCCGATCTTCCCCGCCGGCGCGGAGGCCGCCGCTACCATAATTCGGTCGGCCAGAAATAGGGCTGCGACAGCGGTCGGCGGAACGTCACCTCCTCGATGTAGCGCGCGACCAGCCGCTCGTTGAAGCGCTCGTGCGACTTGCGCCATCCCGCCTCGGCGATCGCGCGCCGCCGGGCGTCGTCGCGCTTGAAGCGCAGCGCCGCGTCACGCATCGCCTCGGGGGTGTCAGAGAAAACCATTTCCTTTTCTTCTTCAAACAGTTCCATGAGATTGTTGACGCGATACGAGAGCGTCAGCAAGCCGCAGCCCATCAGTTGCGCGATGCGGTCCGAATTGTAGAGGCGCAATTCCTCGCTCGGCGCGCGCGCTTCAGCGGCCTCCGCCCGGTCGGAATTGATGTTCAGCCCCATCCGCGCGTCGGCGAGGCGGCGAAAATAGGCCGCCCCGAAAGCCGGCGGCCTGCCGTCGAAGCCGAGCCAATCGATCGACAGCTCGCCGGTCTCGGCGATCAGCCGAGGCGTCGTTCGGCGCACGTCGTCGGGGCGGTCGCCGGCGGCGTTGGCCGCGAAAAGGACGTCGAATTTCTGGTCGGCGCGCTCGAACCCGCGCAGGGTTTCGATCGAAGCGTCGACGGGATTGGGAATGTAAGAAGAGACGTTCGTGGCGGTGGAGAACCGCGCCAGCGTCTGGCCCGCGGTGGTGACGAAGGTTGCGTCGACCACGGCGGCGCGCTCCTTGAGGAAGCGCACATTGACCGCCCGGAACAGCGGATCGACGCAGACCTGCGCGACGCGCGGCCTCCCCCGCGTCTCTTTGGCCTCGGCGAGGCTCGCCGTCGCGATCAGGC
>CAZKHF010000307.1:0-3455 GCA_964552445.1 uncultured Bradyrhizobium sp.
TCGTGCGGCTTGAGGTTGATGAGGAAGCGGCCGGCGTTGAGCGTGACGTTGGAGCCGTCGACGCCGATGAACGACGACAGGCTGGCGACGTCGGGATCGGCGAGGATCGCCTTGGCGAGCGCCTGCTGATGCTCGGCCATCCCGGCGAAGGGGATGTCGTCGGCGGCCTGCGTGACGCCCTGGATGATCCCGGTGTCCTGCGACGGGAAGAAGCCCTTGGGGATCGTCATGTAGAGGTAGCCGGTGAGCACGAAGGTCGCCAGCGCGACGATCAGCGTCGCCACCTGGTGGTCGAGCACGACGTTGAGCGAGCCGGCGTAAAGGCGCGAAAGCGCCTGGAAGAAGCGGCCGCCGCTGGCGTGACGACGGCCGCGCGGCGCCGCTTCTCGCTCGGCCGGCCTGAGCAGCTTGGCGCACATCATCGGCACCAGCGTCAGCGAGACGAAGGCGGAAATGACGATCGTCCCCGCCAGCGTGATGGCGAATTCGTGGAACAGCCGGCCGACCACGTCGCCCATGAACAGCAGCGGAATCAGCACCGCGATCAGCGACAAGGTGAGCGAAATGATGGTGAAGCCGATCTGCCGCGAGCCTTTCAGCGCCGCCTCCATCGGCGTGTCGCCCGCTTCGAGGTAGCGCGAGATGTTCTCGATCACCACGATCGCGTCGTCGACGACGAAGCCGGTGGCGACGGTCAGCGCCATCAGCGACAGATTGTCGAGGCTGAAGTTGAACTGGTACATGATCGCCAGCGCGCCGACCAGCGACAAGGGCGCCGACAGGCTGGGAATGATCGTCGCCGGGATGTTGCGCAGGAAGAGGAAGATCACCATCACCACCAGCGCCACCGCCAGCGTCAGCTCGAACTCGACGTCGCTGACCGAAGCGCGGATGGTCGTGGTCCGGTCGGTGAGCGGCGTGATGGCGATCGCCTGCGGCAGATTGGCGGAAAGGCGCGGCAGCAGCCGCTTGATGCTGTCGACCACCTGAATGACGTTGGCGCCCGGCTGGCGCTGGATGTTGACGATCAGCGCCGGCGTCTCGTTCATCCACGCGGAAAGCCGGCTGTTCTCGGGCGCGATCTCCACCTGGGCGACGTCGCTGAGCAGCACCGGCGCGCCGCTGCGATAGGCGACGATGGAATTGAGATAGTCCTTGGGATCGCGGATCTGGTCGTTGGCGTTGATGGCGAACGCCTGCGTCGGGCCGTCGAAGTTGCCCTTCGGCGTGTTGACGTTGAGGTTGCTGATGGTCGTGCGCAGGTCGTCGAGGTTGAGCCCGTAGGCGGCGAGCGCCAGCGGGTTGGCGTGGATGCGCACCGCCGGGCGCTGGCCGCCCGAGATCGACACCAGGCCGACGCCGGAGAGCTGCGACAGCTTGGGCACGAGCTGGCTCTCGACGATGTCCTCGACGTCGGTGAGCTTCAGCGTCTTCGAGGTGACGCCGAGGGTGAGGATCGGCGCGTCGGCGGGATTGACCTTGGCGTAGACCGGCGGCGCGGGAAGGTCGGAGGGCAAGAGGTTGCCGGCGGCGTTGATCGCCGCCTGGACCTCCTGCTCGGCGATGTCGAGGCTGAGGTCGAGGCTGAAGCGCAGCGTGATAACCGATGCGCCCGCCGAACTCTGCGACATCATCTGCGTCAGGCTCGGCATCTCGCCGAATTGGCGCTCCAACGGCGCCGTCACCGAGGAGGTCATCACCTCCGGGCTGGCGCCGGGATAGAAGGTCTGCACCTGAATGGTCGGATAGTCGACCTCGGGCAGCGCCGAAAGCGGCAGGAACTTGTAGGCGGCGACGCCGACGAGCAGGATGGCGACCATCAGCAGGGTCGTCGCCACCGGCCGCTCGATGAACAGGCGCGACGGATTCATCGCCGCCGCTCCGTCGCCGCCGTCACGGGCCGGGCCCCGGGGGCGGAGGCGGCGCGTCGGCGGCGCCCTGGTCGCTGCCGCGCTGCCGCCGCGGCGTCTTCCCGGCCGCCGCGTCGTTCGCCGAGCTCGCCTTCGCGCCGGCGACGGTCACCTTCGCGCCTTCGCGCAGCCGGTCGACGCCGTCCACCACCACCTTGTCGCCCGCCGCGAGCCCCGACTTGATCACGGTGTTCTTGGCGTCGGACGGGCCGGCGACGATCTTGCGCGCCGTCACCGTCGAATCGCTCTGCAGCAGATAGACGAACCCGCCGTCGGCGCCGAGCTGGATCGCCGCGTTGGGAACGAGCGTCGCGCCGGACAACGTGTCGACCAGCAGGCGGACGTTGACGAACTGGTTGGGGAACAGCGCCCCTTGCGGATTGGCGAAGCTCGCGCGCAGCTTGAAGGTGCCGGTGGTGGTGTCGATCTGGTTGTCGAAGGTAGTCAGGGTTCCGCTGGCGAGCTCCGCGACGTTGGCGCGGTCGAGCGCCGTGACCGGCAACGTCGCGCCGGCGTTAACGCGCGCGGCGATCTGCGGCAGATTGTCCTCCGGCGTGGAGAAGATGACGCTGATCGGGTCGAGCTGGGCGATCACCACGATGCCGGTCGCATCCGACGGCTGCAGGTAGTTGCCGGGGTCGAGCTGCCGCAGGCCGACGCGCCCGCCGACCGGCGCGACGATGTGGCAATAGGCGATGTTGAGATTGGCGGTGTCGATCTGCGCCTGATCGCTGCCCATTGCGGCTTTGTCTTGCGCCACGAGGAACTGCTGGTCCACGACCTGCTGCAGCGCGATCGAATCCTGCTTGCTCAGCGTTTCGTAACGCGCCAGGTCGGACTGCGCCTGCTGGTAGAGCGCCGTGTCCTTCGCCAGTTGCGCCTGGGCCTGGGCGAGCGTGGCCTCATAGGGGCGCGAGTCGATCTGGGCGAGAAAATCGCCAGCCTTGACGATCTGCCCTTCCTGGAAGCCGACCGACATCAGCTTGCCGGCGATCTGCGTCTTGACCGTGACGGTGGCGAGCGGCGTCACCACGCCGAGGGCGTTGATGGTGATCGGCATGTCGCCGGAGACGACCGGCGCGACGCCGACGGTCTGGGCGACGGCGAGTCCGCCCCCCGCTCCCGGTCCCGGCGCCGGGGCGGTGGACGGCGCGACGCCCGTGTAATGGCGCCAGGCGAACGCCGCCGCCGCGGCGAGCAAAAGGAAGACCGCCAGCCTGACCCAACGGCGCTTTTTCTTCGCCGGCGCGGCGGGAGCGGCGGACGAGACCGGCGCGGCGGCCTCGACTTTGTCCGGATCGACCGTTTCGTTCATAAATCGACCTCGCGCCGGGTTGGCGACCCTTCGCACAAACGCACGACGACATCAATTCACGCTTGGGTGTCGCGATTGTCCGACAGAGCCGCGACCAATTCAAGGCGCCGGGGGGAGTTGCAATCCGCCGCGGCATGCTTCATAAGCGCGCGGTCGGGGATCTGCCGACGTGGACGCGGGTGTAGCTCAGGGGTAGAGCACAACCTTGCCAAGGTTGGGGTCGAGGGTTC
>CAZKHF010000308.1:0-3455 GCA_964552445.1 uncultured Bradyrhizobium sp.
TGGAGGTCTTCGACGGACTTGATGAAATGGGTCTGTCCGAGGATGAAATTCGTCGCCTCCGGCTTGTCGATCCGAACCGTAATGAGCTGCATGGCCGCCTCCTTGCGCCCGCAATCAACGAATGACGTCGTTTGTCAATGAACCCCTCCCGACCAAATGGGAAGCGGTTCGGGTGGCGGCGCCCGCTTCGAGGTCGCCGGCGCCGGCGGCTGGAGCGCCCGGCGTCCTGCGAAGCCACGGCCGCGCCTTCGCAGCTCGCCGGAGTTATGGCGACAGTGCAATAAATTGACCGGGCCTTCGACGGTTCGCAGTCTGGCCTCTGGGTCCCGTCTCGCCCGTGTCGTCACCCCCGCCTTGCGCAGCTTGCTGCAATCACATTACATGCACTGTCACCGCTTCATAAACGAGACGCGTTATGCGCGCTGCTTCCACGTGATCGGCGACCGCTCGCGCCACTTCGGCCGCTTCGATTGCGGCCACGCCGCGCCGGCCGCGCCGCCGCGCGCGACCGGCGGCTGCTGCTGACAGTGTGCGGGCGGCCGATGGCGTGGGCGGCGCGCGCCGGCGCCCACGCCCGACGCGCCCGCGGCGCGTCCGCTCGGTCTTTGAATTCTCTCGCCTTGCTTCGCGCCGCCGGGCCCCCGCTCGGTTACGTCCGCTTGCGCTCGGTCGCTGCGCGTCACAAGTTGCGAAACCTTACTTCGCCAGCGCGGCCGGATGACGGACCTGCCAAAGCTCGGACGCCGACGCGACCAGGACGATGATCCCGAGAATGAGGAACGTCGCCGAGGCGTGGCGGAACGCCGCGAAGCCGACGATCCAGGGCGCGACGATCATCCATAGGCCGAGCACCGCGGTCACCCATTCCTCCCATTCGGCGAACCGCACTAGGGCCGCGATCGCCAGAACGGCGGTGACGAGGCCGGTGATCCACGCCGTCCTCGTCGCCGCGGGATCGCTGACGAAGCCGACCACCCAGGGCGCGAGGAACAACAGCGCGCCGCAGATCAGGCTCGCCCAGTCTTGCAAGGGCCTGCGTTTGAGACTCTCCATCGCCATGCCTCCCTCCTCTGCCAGATGCGACGTCGGGTCGACAGAATAGCAACTCATAGTTGCATTGCGGGCAGCAAGCAACCTGTGGCGGCCGCTGGATGGAAGCGATCGGTGGTTAACGAGTCACGACGGCGCTTTGAGGCGTCGGCGACGCCGTCGCGGTTGGCTGCGCCGCGCTCGACGGCGCCGCCGCGGCGCGTCAGCGCTTGCAGACGGGCTTCGGCGGCAGCGCCTTGACCCGCGTCATCTCCTCGGTCTGGCCGAGCAGCTCCAGCCCGAGAAAGCCGCGCAGCTGCAACACGCCGTCGACCACCCCCACCGCGCCGGAATATTTCGTGTTGCTGCGCGGATCGAGCACCCAGCCGTCGCGCCAGGTTTCGCCGTCGAAGCGCGTCAGCTCGACGATGCGCACGCCGCAGTGGTCGCCCGGCGTTCCCGCGTCGTCCTCCCACACCAGGGTCCCGCACAGCGCGCCCGCCTTGTCCGGGCAGGATTCGAAGCGCATCACCCCGTCCTTCTCCGGGGTCATCCACAGGCCCTTGGCGTCGTCGGGGCCGGCCGCGAGGGCCGGCGCGGCGGCGAGCGCCGCGACCAGCGCGGCGCGCGAAATTGCGAGGACTTTCATGCTTGCGGCTCTCCTTGTCGGCCTCGGTCGCCCCGGCGCCAGAGGCGGCGACGGCGCGCGTTTGTCAACCGGACGTCTCGACGCCGCCTCGGCCTTGCGCCACAATGCGATCACAACGCCCTGCCATGAACCCTCGGCGCGCCGACGCCGCCCGCGCCCTTCGCCAGAGGAAAGCCTCCCGCTTCATGCCCACGCTTCGGCCTCTCGCCTGGTCGGCCCTCGTCTTTCTCGCCTTGGCGCGTTTCGCCGTCGCCGGCGACGCGGCCAGCGACGCCAGGCCGGCGCCGACGCCGCCCGTCCGGCCGACGGACCTCGGCGCCCCGCCGAAGGACGCCGCCAAGCCGCTCGACCTCGCCGCTCCGGCGAGCCAGGCGGGCAAAGCGACGCCGCGGCCCGAGCTCAACGCCGCCGAGATCGTCGCCAAGGCCAACGCCTATCTCGATTCGGCGCGAGTGATGACGGCCGACTTTGTCCAGATCGGCCCCGACGGCGACCGCTCGGAAGGCCAGCTCTACGTGCGCCGGCCGGGGAAGATGTTGTTCCACTTCGATCCGCCCGCCCGCATCGAGATCGTCGCCGACGGGCGCTCGGTGGCGGTGCGCGACCAGAAGCTCGACACCCAGGATCTCTACTTCATCGCCCAGACGCCGCTCAAGTTCCTGCTCGCCGATCACATCGACCTCGCCAAGGACACCACGGTCAAGAGCGTGACGATGGACGAGAACGCCGCCGCCATCGAGATCGAGGACAAGGCGACCTTCGGCGGCACGGCGGAAGTCTCCTTGGTGTTCGACCCTGACACGTTCGCGCTGAAGCAGTGGACGGTGATCGACGCGCAGGGCTTCCAGACGGTGGTCACCTTGTTCAACCTCGACCTGACCACCGAGCCGGACCCGCAATTGTTCCACATCAACGAAACGCCGACGGCGCCGCCGACGATCCGCAAGTAGCGGCGGCGGGAAAGACTCGCCGGTGCGCTTCTCGATCTCGACCTGGAACATCAACTCGGTGCGTCTGCGCCTGGCGCTGGTCGCGCACTATCTCGTCCAGCAGCGGCCGGACGTGCTGTGCCTGCAGGAGACCAAGTGTCGCGACGCGGAGTTCCCCAGCGCCGAGTTCCGCCGGCTCGGCTATCCCCACCTCGCGCTCAACGGCCAGAAGGGCTACCACGGCGTCGCGATCATCTCGCGGCTGCCGATCGTCGCCGCCAGCCGGCGCGATTTCTGCGCCAAGGGCGATTCGCGCCACCTCGAAGCGACGCTCGGCGGCGAGGCGCAGGGGCTCGCGATCCACAATTTCTACGTCCCCGCCGGCGGCGACGAGCCCGATCCCGCGGTCAACGAAAAGTTCGCCCACAAGCTCGCCTTCGTCGACGAGATGGCGGCTTGGTTCCGCGACGAGAACAAGGCGGCGGGGCGCGCGATCGTCGTCGGCGACCTCAACATCGCGCCGCTCGAGCACGACGTCTGGAGCCACAAGGCGCTGATCGACGTCGTCAGCCACACGCCGACCGAGGTGGAGAAGCTCAAGAGCGCCCAGGCGGCCGGCCCCTGGGTCGACGCGCTGCGCCAGTTCGTCCCGCCGGAGGAGAAGCTTTACACTTGGTGGAGCTACCGCTCTCCCGACTGGGAGAAAGCGGACAAGGGCCGCCGCCTCGATCACGTGTGGGTCAGCCCGGCGCTGGCCGAGGCGGCGACGGCGATGGAGGTCTTACGCGAAGCGCGCGGCTGGGAGCGCCCTTCCGACCACGCGCCGGTGAAGGTGGAGCTGACGCTGT
>CAZKHF010000309.1:0-3438 GCA_964552445.1 uncultured Bradyrhizobium sp.
AGCACGAGGTCCTTATAGAAATCGAGCGAGGCGACCATCGCCGTCGGATTGGAGGGATAGCACACCACCACCGCGATCGGCTTGGGGATCGAGTGGACCAGCGCGCGCTCCAGCGCGACGAAGTATTCCGGCGACGGCTCGGCCGGCACCGCGCGAATGACGCCGCCCGCCATCAGAAAGCCGAAGGCGTGGATGGGATAGGAAGGATTGGGCGCCAGCACCACGTCGCCGGGCGCGGTGATCGCCTGCGCCATGTTGGCGAAGCCTTCCTTCGAGCCGAGCGTGACGACCACCTGCGTGTCGGCGTTGAGCTTCACCCCGAAACGACGGTCGTAATAGGCGGCCTGGGCGCGGCGCAGGCCGGGAATGCCGCGCGAGGCCGAATAGCGGTCGGTGTGCGGCTTGCCGACCGTCTCGATCATTTTTTCAATGATGTGCCTGGGGACCGGCAGGTCGGGGTTGCCCATGCCGAGGTCGACGATGTCGGCCCCGCCGGCGCGAGCCTTGGCCTTGAGCTTGTTGACCTGCTCGAAGACGTAAGGCGGCAGGCGCCGCACCCGGTGGAACTCGGACGTCACGGGAAACCCCCTTGTTTCAAATCAATCCGCCGCGACGGCGGATTGACTTTGTTAGCATCGTCGCGGAGCGCGCGGCAAATCTAAAGCGGCGGCGCCGCGTCGCTCGGCGGCGGGTTGTTCTTCGATTTGGCCTTTTTCGCGGCGGCCTCCTCGGCGACCGCCTTGGCGGAGGGCGGATAGGCCGCCCGCAGCGCGTCATGACGCTTGCCGGCCGCCTCGAGGTCGGCGTCGACCGCGCCGAGCCCCTTGGCGTTCTCGATCTTGCCCGGCGGCTCGGCGGGCGCGGTGAAAACCGGGACCGACTCGGGGGCTTGAGCGGGACGCGACTGCACGACGAAATCCGGCGGCTGGTCGACGTCGGCCGCTAGCCCCGCCGCTTTCATGATCGGCCGCATCGGCGATTCGTAGGCGGCGTCCGTCGGCGCGACTTGCGGCGCGGCCGCCGGCGTCTGGGCGACCGGCGCGAGCGGCCCCTCGTCGGCGCAGGAAGCGGCGACGATCAGCGTCGCGACGAGCGCCGCCGCGACGCCGAAGGGCGTCGCGCCCGCTTTCGTTCTCGCCCGCCGACAATTCATGGAATGGCCGCCGAACCTCGCTCGCCGCCGCGCCGCCCGCCTCGTCGGGAGAAACGCCTTCGCGACGCCTACTCGGCCTAGCTTACGGCGGGCTGGAGAGCTAGCGCCGCATTATGTCGGAAACGGGACCGCCGCCGCCCGCCGGCGCGTCAAAGCGCTCGCAAAGCCTTCCGGCGGCGGCGTATAACGATTCCAGCCAGGAGCTCTTCGCCATGAACAAGCCCACCCGCGTCCCCGCCGCGCCGCGCCTCGACCTCGCCTGCCGTCCCCGGCGCAACCGCAAGGCGGAATGGGCGCGCCGGCTGGTGCGCGAGAACGCGCTGACCGCCGACGACCTGATCTGGCCGCTGTTCCTCGTCGACGGCGACAAGCGGCGCGTTCCGGTCGCGGCGATGCCGGGCGTCGACCGCCTCAGCGTCGACGAGGCGGTGCGCGAGGCCGAGCGGGCGGTCAAGCTCGACATCCCCGCGCTCGCCCTCTTCCCCTACACCGACCCGGCGCTCAAGGACGAAGCCGGCAGCGAGGCGTTCAACGACCAGAACCTGGTCTGCCGGGCGTTGCGCGCGATCAAGCAGGCGTTTCCCGCCCTCGGCCTCATCGCCGACGTCGCCCTCGACCCGTACACCAGCCACGGCCATGACGGCCTCATGGTCGGCGAGACGATCGTCAACGACGAGACGGTCGCGGCGCTGACGCGCCAGGCGCTCAACCAGGCGCGCGCCGGCGCCGACGTCATCGCGCCTTCCGACATGATGGACGGGCGCGTCGGCGCCATCCGCGAGGCGCTCGACGCCGAGGGCTTCCTCGATACGCAGATCATGGCCTACGCGGCCAAATACGCCTCCGCCTTCTACGGGCCGTTCCGCGACGCGGTCGGCTCGGCGAGCGCCCTGAAGGGCGACAAGCGCACCTACCAGATGGACCCGGCCAATTCCGACGAGGCGCTGCGCGAGGTCGAGCTCGACCTCGACGAAGGCGCCGACATGGTGATGGTCAAGCCGGGCATGCCCTATCTCGACATCGTCCGGCGGGTGAAGGACGAGTTCGGCGCGCCGACCTTCGTCTACCAGGTGAGCGGCGAGTATTCGATGATCATGGCCGCCGCGCAGAACGGCTGGCTCGACGGCGAACGGGCGATGTTGGAGAGCCTGATCGCCTTCAAGCGCGCGGGCGCCGCGGGCGTGCTGACGTATTTCGCGCCGCGCGCGGCGGAGAAGTTGCGCGAGTGGCGATAGGGGCGAAGATCGCGCCGACGGCGCCGGGTTCCGACCGTTGGCGTCGGGCGGTTTGCCAAAGTTCGCTGACAACGCCGCTGCCTCTGCCTCTGCTCTGATGTCTCGATTGCGCCCAACCTTGCCGTTCAGCCGATGGTCGCTGCGCCTCCGAAGCAGACGTTGCGGCGACGAGCCCGCTCGGCTGTCGCGGGCGGAAAGTCGTCGCAGACCGTATGGCGGGTTTTGACTGGACAGCGGCCGGAACCAGAGCGCAATTCACCTCAACGCGCCCGCTCGCAGCGGGGCGGCGGCGACCATGCGCCATCGCGGCGGGCGGAGGGGCGCGGGCGAAGCTGGGCGCCGTTTCATGGCTCCTTCAAAGCCGCGATGCGCGCCTCTAGGGCCGAGGCGCCGACGGTGCCGGCGACGACGCGTCCGTCTCTAACCGGCGATCGAAGAAGAATCGCTCCGTCGTGCTTGCGGTCGTTTCGACGCCCAGGCCGAAGAATTGGCGACTGGCCTTTGATTGGCAGAGGATGGGCGCTCACCATCGCGCAGGCGCGCGACGACGCCATGCTCACGCCTGGTCTCCGAATTTCAACTCAACCGACGCCAGCTCCGGGAGGCGCGCGGTTCGCGACGCCTCCCGCTTTCAATTAACGCGACTCAAAGGTTGCCCAGGATGTCGTTGACGCGCTTCTCGGCGTCGGACAGCGCCGCGTCCACGCTCTTCTGCCCGGAGATGCCGGCGACCAGCTCCTCGCCGATGACGTCCTGAATGGCGAACTGGCGAAGAACCTGCGGCGGCAACGGACGGCCAAGTTTGGCGACGGCGAGATAGGTGCTGCGATGCGGCAACGCCTTGAACTTGTCGGAGTCGATCACCGCCTGCACGGAGGGCAGGTGCCCGGTGCGCGACCACTCGAAGTCGTTGTCGAAATAGAACCTCAGGAACTTGGCGATGGCCGCGGTCTGCTCCGGCGTCCGCTGCTTGGCCGACACCGCCCAGGTGTGGCCGTCGGCGTATTGCGCGTGCGCGCCGCCGAACAGTTGCGGATAGGGATAGACCTC
>CAZKHF010000310.1:0-3422 GCA_964552445.1 uncultured Bradyrhizobium sp.
TATGTTCTTCCCATGAGCCGCATCGCCCGCATCGTCGTTCCCGGCGCCCCGCATCACGTCACGCAACGCGGCAATCGCGGCGAGGCGGTGTTCCTCGAACCGCAAGACTATGCGCTCTACCGCGACTGGCTCGCCGAATCGTGCCGCAAGTTCGGCGTCGCGGTTTGGGCCTACTGCTTCATGCCCAATCATGTTCATCTCATCCTGACGCCATCCGACGGCGCCGGTCTAGCGCTGGCGCTCTCCCGCACGCACGGCCGCTACGCCGGCTATTTCAACGCGCGGGCGCGTCAGACGGGGCATTTGTTTCAGGGCCGTTTCGGCTCGGTGGCGATGGACGAGGATCATCTGATGGCGGCGGCGCGCTATGTCGCGCTCAATCCGGTCAGGGCGCGCCTGGTCGAGCGGGCGCAGGATTGGCCGCATTCGAGCGTGCGCGCGCACCTGGCCGGCCGCGACGACGCTCTGGTCGAGGTTGGTCCGCTGCTCGAGCGCGCGCCGCGCTTCGCCGACCTGATCGCGGCCGGGCCGGACGAGGCGGCCTTCGCCGCCCTGCGCCGCAGCGAGACGATCGGCCGCCCGCTGGGTTCGCCGGCTTTCCTGGAGGCGGTGGCGCGCCGGCTCGGCCGCGCCGTCGCGCCGGCCAAACGGGGGCGAAAGCCGAAGGCGGGCGGCGGCGAGCGCGATGTGGGATAAACAGGAAATACGTACGTGTCACCGGATTCGGATTGTACGTGTCACCGGATTCGGATTGGAAATACGTGCGTGTCACCGGATTCCTGGATTCCGAGGCCGGCGCCCGAGGAAGCCGGGGAGGAAATTTTCCGCCCCGCAAGCCCTTGATGGGCCGCAAATCGCGGCAGGAATCGGCCCCGGCCGCTACAGCGTCGAGCGGTCGATCGCCCGCTCCGCCTCGGCGATCGTCTCCGGCCGGCCGACGTGCAGCCACAGGCCGTCGAGGCGCATGCCGAACAGGCGCCCCTGCTCGGCGGCGCGGAAGAAGAACGGCGCGAGCGGGAAGACGTCCTCGGCGACGCCAGCGAACAACTGCGGCTTGATGACGCCGACGCCGGCGTAGACGAACGGCGCGACGCGGCGCGCCTCGCGCCGCTCCAGCCGGCCGTCGCGGTCCATGGCGAAGTCGCCCGGCCAGTCGACGCCGACCGCGCCGGCGGTGGCGGCGACCAGCAGCATCGCGTCCATCGTCTCGGGATCGAACGCCGCGGCGAGCTGCTTCAAGTTCGAGCGCGGCCCCTCGATCCACAACGCGTCGGTGTTGCAGAGGAAGAACGGCTCGGCGCCGAGGAGCGGCAGTGCCCGTTTGATCGCCCCGCCCTGGTCGAGCAGCTTGGCGCGCTCGTCGGAAATGAGGATCTGCGGCGCGCGGCGCAGCGCGAGGCGCGCCTCGATCTGGTCGGCGAGCCAATGCACGTTCACAATCGCGCGCGTCACGCCGGCGTCGGCGAGGCGGTCGAGGCAATAGTCGATCAGCGCCTTGCCCGCCACCTTGACCAGCGGCTTGGGCGTGGCGTCGGAGATCGGCCGCATCCGCTCGCCCCGCCCGGCGGCGAACACCATGGCGGTCGTTGGCGTCGGCGAGGACATCTCAAGCGGAACTCTGCGGCAAGGCGTCGGCGTCGCCGAGGGGACGCGGCAGGTGCGTCTGATACCAGAGCTTCAGCGGCTCGAGCAAGGGATGGGCGAGGTTGCGCGCCAGGCGCCGCTCGACCCGCGGCAAGTGCTTGAGGTACTGCGGCTTGCCGTCGCGTTTATCGAGCCTGGCGAACAGGCCGAGGATCTTGGTGGCGCGCTGCGCGCCCATCGCCGCGTAGGACGCCGCGAAGGCCGAGGCGTCGAAGCTCGCGTCGGCGGCGGCGCGGCGGCGCGTGTAGGCGGCGATGAGCCGCAGCTCCAGCTCGTCGGGAACCTCGACGCGCGCGTCCTGCAGCAGCGAGGCGAGGTCGTAGGCGGGCGGGCCGAGCGTCGCGTCCTGGAAGTCGATCAGGCCGATGCGGCGGAAGCCGCGGCGTTCGGGCAGCCAGTGCAGGTTCGGCGAATGGTAGTCGCGCAGCGTCCAGGTGACCGGCTCGGCGAGGATCGGCGCCAAGAGCTGGCGCCACAGGGCGAGGAACTGCGCGCGCGCCCCGCTCGACAACGGGCCGCGCGTCGTCGGCGCATACCATTCGACCGCGAGCTCGACCTCGACCAGCATCGCCTCGATGTCGTAGACCGGCGGCGCGTAGGTTCCGCCGTCGACCGGCAGCGTCTGGGGCAGCGCGCGCCCGTGCAGATCGGCGAGCAGCTCCGTCGCTTCGGCGTAGCGCGCGGCGATCGCGCCCTTTTCGCCGGCGATGGTTTGCGCGCCGAAGTCCTCGATCAGCGCCAGCCCGTCGGCGACGCTGGCGGCGAAGATCCGCGGCGTCGAGTAGCCCAGTCCGCGCAGGCCCTCGGCCATGGCGAGGAACGCCCGGATGTCGGGCGACAGCCTGGCGATCGCGGCGTAGGACTTGCCGTAGCGCAGGATCGGCCCCTCGGCGCGCGGCGGCGAGATCATCAGCACCGCCGTGCCGCCGTCGACGGCGGTCAGGCGCTCGTAGGCGCGGGTCGAAGCGTCGCCGTGCAAGGACGCGCGCCGCGCTTCGGCCCAGCCCGCGCGCCGCAGCAACCGGTCGACGCCGCGCGCGCGGGCGAAGCGCGCCGCCAGCGCGCCGAACGCGCTGACTTCGGCGCGGCGGAAGTCGGGCCCTTCGGCGAGGTCGAAGCGGAAGGCGATCTCGATCCGGTCGGGCGGCAGCGCCGCGGCGGCGCGATCGGGCCATTCGACCAGCGCCACCGCGCCGTCGATCGCCTCGTCCCAGCCAAGCTGCGCGAGCTCCTCGGCCGAGCGCAGACGATAGAAGTCGGCGTGCACCGCCGGGAACTCGGGCCCCTGGTAGACTTGCATCAAGGTGAAGGTCGGGCTCGGCGCCTCGAGCTCGGGGTCGTCGAGCAGGGCGCGCAGGAAGCCGCGCGCGAAAGCGGTCTTGCCGGCGCCGAGGTCGCCTGACAACGCGAAGAAATCGCCGGGGCGTGCGAACGCCGCCATCCAGGCGGCGAGCGCGAGGGTCGCCGCCTCGTCGGGCAGGTCGATCGCTTCGACGCCGGCGGCGGCGGCGTCCTTCGGCGCGTTCGCCATTTCAGGCGGCCGCGCTGGCTAAGCGCAGCGCGCCTTCAATAGGGAAAACGCAGGTCACCGTCGTCCCCTCGCCGACCGCCGAATCGATCTGCACCCGGCCGCCATGCAGCTCGACCAACGCGCGCACGATCGACAGGCCGAGGCCGGGGCCGCGATGACGCGAGCCGTTGGGGTGGCTCTCGAAACGGTCGAACACGCGGTCGAGCGCCTCCGCGGGGATGCCGCGGCCGCGGTCGCTCACCTTGAA
>CAZKHF010000311.1:0-3387 GCA_964552445.1 uncultured Bradyrhizobium sp.
ACGAGCTCGGCGGTTTTGCCGAATTTGGTGCGCGCTCCCGTCGCCGTGACTTCCGCCACCGCCTCGCCGCGCCGCACCAGCGATCCTGCGTAGGCTTGGCGGCCCGCGCCGGCCTCCATGGGCACGGACTCGCCCGTCAGCATGGATTGATCGAGCAGGATCTCCCCGCCTGCGATGAGCGCATCCGCGGGGACCACTCCGCCGAGCGACAACTTCACGACATCGCCGGGCGCCAGCTCGGCGGCGGGCGCGTTCGTCCATGCCCCATCGCGGCGGACCGATGCGGTCATCGCCAGCCGCGACTTCAGCGCGGCGAGAGTCGCCTGCGCGTGACTTTCCTGAAAATACCCTAGAGCGGCGTTGAAAACGAGAAGGACGGCGATGACGAGAGCTTCGGTGTATTTGCCGAGCGCCAGCTCAAGCGCGATGGCGGCTTCGAGCATCCAGGGAACCGGCGCCCAGAACTTCTCGACCGCCCGGCGCAAGGGATGGACGCTGGCGTCCGGCATGGCGTTCGGGCCGAACTTTTTTAGGCGGCGACGCGCTTCGTCGCTCGTCAGACCCGTCGGCGCGGCCGCGGTCGCGTCGACGCTCCTCGCAGCGATCGGGACCTTTTTGTCGTCGGCGGGATTTGGCATGGACGTTTTCCAATCTGATTTACGGTGGCGACCGCGGGTTCATCGCTGACCGTGAGACATGACGGAAAGGTCGAGGCGTTCGTCGTCAAATTCCAAACGCGACGAACGCTGTCCAACCGCCGCGCGCCGTCAGCGAATGGCCGGCGCCGCGACCGCCTTCCCCGCGTCCTTCGCCGCCTCGATCTGGGACAGCTCGGTCACCCAAAAGGCGCCGGAGCGAGCCTTCTCGTAACCGTAGTCATAGAGCTGGCGCATCGCATCCGTTTCGAAGCCCGTGCCGCCGCTGTCAGGGTGATCTTGGCCGATGTAACTCAAGTGAAAGCCCAGGCCCTCGCGGGTCGCGACGCTATAGGTCTCGGCGAGGACCGCCTTGATGCCGACCCGATTCAAAGTGGAGAAGGACTGCGCGGCGATCGCTTCGACCTGGTTCGGCACGACCGCGAAGCCCGGATCGATGCGGGAGTTGACGATGACATAGAGGGCCGGCCGCGCGGCGCGCAAGATCGGCTTGCCGCCGAACAGCACCGCCTGCGGCAACGTATAGACGGGCGCGCTCAGCGTGCCGTCGGCATGCATCTCTTGGAAGATTTTGCCGTTCGCTTCGACATTGATCAGTTGCGGCGCGAACACCACGGGAACGCTTGCGGAGGCGGTGAGCACTTCGCGGAACAGATCAAAGGCGTTCGGTTCGCCGCTTGCGGCGATGGCGCCCATGTCCCAGACGACAGCGCGCTGCGCGTCGAGATTGGTGGTGACGACCAGCAGGCGACGGCCCTTTTGGTCCTCGCGCGCGATCGCTCGTATGAGGTCGTCGTCGAGATAGCGCTCAACCAGCCGGCGCAGCCGCTCGCGATCGAACGCTCCGGGGCCGAACAAAACGCCAAGCGGATTGGGCTGGCCGATCAAGTTTTGCGCCTCGCCGTTGGTGTAGACTTGGCGGAGCCGGGCGTCGTAGTCGGGACCGAGAAAGGCGAAAGGGGCGATCAGCGCGCCGGTCGACACGCCCGACACGATGGTGAATTCCGGCCGCGTTCCGGAATCGCTCCAGCCGTTGAGAACGCCCGCGCCGAAGGCGCCGCTCCCGCCGCCGCCGGACAACGCGAGATAGACGAACGGTCGCCCTCTTTGGACGACCGCGGGTCGCGCGACGCCTCGGATCGCGCTTGCGGTGGCGTCAGCCCAATAGCGAATATTGGGCGCGCCGATGGCGACCGCGGTCATCTCATCGGACTCTGTGAAGGGCGTGCGCGGGTCGCTCGCGCAGGCGCCGAGCAGAGCCGCGCTTAGCGCGAGGCCGCGAAAAGCATGCGCGAAACTCATGCCATGCCGCGCTTGGAGCCGCTCATGACGGATTGTCCTTTGGCGGATCGCTCTTCGACATCGCTTGTCGCGCGGGACGGCGGCGTTTGGCCTGCGACGCGCGTCAATGAACGAGCCCGAGGCCAAGGATTCCCGACACGATCAGAAAGAAGGCGACGATGTAGTTGAGCAACCGCGGCATCATCAGAATGAGAACGCCGGCGATCAGGGAGACGATGGGCTGAAGGTGGGCGATGCTGAGGGTCACGAGGATGCGCTCCTGCTGCGATGTGTGAAGAAGGCGCGGACGATGGAGACGATCGTTCTCCTTACGCGAGGGCCCTCCGGCGCCATCGAGGCCGCGCACGCCGCATCGCCCAGACACGGGCGGAAGCAGGAGCGTTTCCACGCGCTCCGCATTCCGCCCATTCCGTCCGCCGGGTCGTATCGTCCAGGCGCCAGACGGCGCTTTCGCGTTGTCGATTTCGGTCGGCGCCGCCTGAATGTGAGTTGAGGCGGCGCGTCAGGTCGGACTGACGATCAGCCGCCAATCACTTCTTCTGCGTCTCGACATGACCGCCGTGGGGGGCGCCGCCATGGGGCGCGCCGCCGACATGCCCGCCGATATGGGGAGCGACATGGGGGGCGACATGGAGCTGCGGCGCATGGCCGACATGGTCGCGCGGCGGCGCGCCATGCGGGCCATGATCGCCATCCCGGTGACCGCGGTTCCAGCCGTGCCACCCTTCGCGGCCGCCCCAGCCTTGGCCATTGTTCCAAGCATAGCCGCACCAGTACCAACCCGGGCCCTGCCAGCCGTCGTCATACCAACAGTAGTTTTGGCCCTCGAAAAAGAACTGCGCCTGTTCGACCGGGAGGATCTGGGTCGAGGGAAGGGCGCCGCCCATGGCGGCTTCGGCCGAACCACCCAGCGGCAGGGTGAACCCCGCGGCGACGGCGAAAGCGAGGCCTGATAGGAAAAGCGTTTTCATAAGTGTCTCCTGGTCTGCGTCGATCAACGCGAATTTTCTCAACTCGCCGCCCCGCCGCTTAAGGACAGGGCCCCGACGAGGCATGCATAGGCCGTCAGTTCGTGGAGCGAGAGACTCGGAATCTACGCACGGGGAAAGAGCGACGGCGGGCTGTTCGATCGCATTGTTGTGGCTTGGCGATTGTGGACATCGCTCCGAACGACGGAACGGCCGTCGACAGCGATCAAGCCCGTCGGGTTGGCGCGGCCGACCGCGTAGCGCCAGCGAGCGAGCACCCGCGTAGTTGAGTAAGGTTGCGAAACCGCCCCCAAGAACGAAGACGCCCATGTCCGGCCGGCGGCGGAGATACGAACCTCAGGCGCGGGCGAAGTCCTGCGCCCGGGCGATGAGGTCCGGCTCGGGTCGCACGCCGGTGTAGAGCGCGAACTGCTCGACCGCCTGCAGCGTCATCACCTCGC
>CAZKHF010000312.1:0-3377 GCA_964552445.1 uncultured Bradyrhizobium sp.
CGCGGTGGCGAAATTGGCGAACAGGACGGTGAGGAACAGCCAGACGTCGAGCGCGACGAAGTAGCCGATCGACGCGCCGCCGGTCGCGCCGGTGAGAATGTAGAGCAGCGTCAGCGCGGCGCCGATCTCGACGACGAACATGACGGGGTTCTTGCACTGCACGTCGGGGCGCAGCATGACGAACGACTGCTTCAGCGCGGTCGCCGCGATCTGCGGGGTGAACAGGTCCCGACGCCGGGCCAGATGGAGGACCGGGGTCGAAGCGCTTTTGGCGTCCATGAATCGAACTCCTGCGAAGAGCCGGCGGTCGGCGCGGCGCGCGCGCCGACCGCGCGAGAGGAAGGCGTCAGCCGCCGAACGGGATCGGCCCGAGGTGCTCGGCGATCGGGCCAAGCGCGGCGACCGGCAGGAACAGCAGCGCGCCGATGATCGCGATCGTGCCGAGCAACAGGAAGCCGAAGGTCCAGTTGTCGTCGCGCATCGTCCCTAAGGTCACCGGCGCCACTTTCTTGCGCCCGAGATAGAAGGCCATGGCGATCGGCGCGATGATCGGCAGATAGCGGGAAAACAGCATCACCAAGCCGGCGCCGATGTCCCACGGGACCGCTTGCGGCGAGGGGTTGGCGTTGTCGTTGAGGCCGTAGGTGACGCCGAGGCCGTCGAACGCCGAGCCGTTGTTGGCCGAGGCCGACGAGTACTGGAAGACGATTTCGGTCAGGCCATGCGCACCCGGATTGGCCTCCGCCCCGGTTCCCCACGCAGTCGCGGCGAACAGCCCCGACGGCCCGAGGATGAGGATCGGGTGGACCAGCAGCGCGATCATCGCCAGCTTCATCTCCCGCGCCCCGACCTTGCGCCCGAGGTACTCGGGCGTGCGGCCGACCATCATGCCGGCGAGGAAGACGCCGACGATGAGGAACAGAAGCAGGTTGATCATGCCGACGCCCTTGCCGCCGAACACGCAGTTGACCCACATGCCAATGAGCGGCGACAGGCCGGCGAGCGGATTGAGGCTGTCCATCTCGGCGTTGACCGCGCCGCAGGTCACGTCGGTGGTGATCGCGGCGAACGCGGCGCCGGCCGAGGTTCCGAAGCGCAGCTCCTTGCCCTCGAGGTTGCCGAGATGCTGGTCGACCGGCAGGCTGGCGATCGCCGGGCTGGTCACGTCGAGCTTGCCCGAAGGCGCCGAGGCGCTCGCCACCGCGTAGCTCGCGGCGGGGTGGGCGGTGAAGTCCGGGTTGGGCGTCAACGCGTCGTAGCGAATCGACCAGGCGATCAGCCCCGCCATCATCGTCAGCATGACGCCGTAGATGACGATCGAGTGCCTCACTCGTTTGAGCATGCGCCCGTACATCAGAACCAGGGCGAAGGGGAACAGCATCATCGCCAGGGTGGTGAGGAAGTTGCTGGTCGCGGTCGGGTTCTCGAGCGGATGCGCCGAGTTCATGCCGTAGAAGCCGCCGCCGTTGGTGCCGAGCATCTTGATCGGAATGACCGCGGCGACCGGGCCGACGATGATCGTCTGCGGCTTGGCCTGGCCCTTGTCGTCGAGGCCCATCGCGCCCGGCTCGAGCGTCGTGGCGACCTCGGCGCTGTTGTAGGTCATCGGCATGCCCTGCTGCATGAACAGGACGCCGAAAATCAGCGCGACCGGCACATAGATGTAGATGGCGACCCGCCACATATCGACGAAGAAGTTGCCGACCGTCTTCTCGCCGCGGAAGGCGCGGATGATCGCCGCCAGCGCGCAGAAGCCCACCGACGCCGACAGGAACATGTTGGGCAGGATGAAGAAGATCTGGCTGAAGTTGGAAAGGTGCTGGTCGCCGGAATAGTGCTGCAGGTTGGTGTTGGTCATGAACGATATGACCGAGTTGAAGATCGTCGACGGCGACAGCATCCCGCGGCCGAGCGGGTTGAGCGGCGCGATCGGCTGCAGCGACAGAACGACGAAGCCGAACACGAACAGCGCGGCGTTAAAGACGATCAGCGCGATCGTGTATTGCTTCCAGTTCTGCGGTCCGGTGTCGAGCAGACCCTCGAACCAGCGCAGGACGCGCGGCGCGCGGTACTTTCCGTCCATCAGCCAGGCGAAATAGGCGCTGAGCGGAATCGACAGGACGACCGCCGTCGCAAGCAAGAGAATGGGAAGAAGCCACATCGAAATAGCCTTTCAGCAATCCGGCGCGGCGCGGCGGCGCGTGTTCCGCGCCGCCGCGCCGGCGAACCGTTCAGCGACAAGGTCGATTGGTCAGGGCCGCGCCGACCGCAGGCGCCGCGTCAGTACCACTCAGGCCGGATCAGCGCGGTGAACAGGTAGACGATGACGCAAGCGGCCACCGCCGCGGTGAAGAGGATCATCGGCGCGCTCCTTTCAGATTCGCTCGCAGGCGAAGACAAAGGCCAAGCAGGCCCCCAAGCCGACCAGTCCGAGCGCGAACAACGCCGGCAGCCAGACCCAAAGGTTCATCGAACTCTCCTTCTCGCCGCCCGGGCGCGACGACGCGCCGGAGCGGATGGCGAGCGACGATGAATTACGGCGAAGCGCGGTAAGAGGTCGATGTCGATTGCCGGCGCGAAAGGTAAGGGGCGCGTAAGGGCGCGCCGGCGCCTCGCGACCACGGCCAGCGGCGGCGGCAGGCCGGCGCCGGCTTGAGAATTCCGCAGGGCGCCGGCCTGCCGGCGCCGCCGGCGGCGCGCCGGCGGACAATAAGGAAACCATAAAGAGCGCGACCGAAGCGAACCGCGCCGCTGGCGCGCCACGCTAAGCGTTGACCGCAAGCGGTCGACGCGCTACGGACCGCGCGAACGAGGGGGAGACTGATGACGGTCGTCGTCGCCTTCGGCGATTCCAACACTTGGGGCTATGATCCGACCAGCGCGGCGCGCTACCCGCCCGACGTGCGCTGGACCGGCCTGATGCAGCGCGCGCTCGGCGCCGGCTATCGCGTGATCGAGGAAGGGCTCAACGGCCGCACCACCGTGTTCGACGACCCGCTCGAGCCCGACCGCTGCGGCGCGGATTACCTGCCGGCGTGCCTGCGCAGCCACGCGCCGCTCGACCTGTTGATCATCGCGCTCGGCGCCAACGACCTGAAGAAGCGTTTCTCCGTCCCGGCCTGCGACATCGGCGGCGGCGTCGAGCGGCTGGTCCTGATGGCGCGCGCCGAGCCTTGCGGCCCCGCCGGCGCGCCGCCCGCGGTGCTGATCGTCGCGCCGCCGCCGTTGGGCAAGCTGTCGACCTGGAGCGAGATGTTCGAGGATGCGACGGAGAAGTCGCGCCGGCTCGCCCAGCGCTATCGCGAGGTCGCCGAGCGCCAGCGCGTCGGCTTCGTCGACGCCGGCGCGATCGTCCGCTGCTCCGATCTCGACGGCGT
>CAZKHF010000313.1:0-3367 GCA_964552445.1 uncultured Bradyrhizobium sp.
GTCCATTCGGCCAAGGACCTGCCGACCGACCTGCCCGACGGGGTGACGATCGCCGGCTACCTGCCGCGCGAGGACGCGCGCGACGCCTTCGTTTCGGCCGTCGCCGGTGCCTTCGCCGCCCTGCCGCCGGGCGCGCGGCTCGGCGCCGCCTCGCTGCGCCGCCAGGCGCAGGCGCGGCGCTTGAGGCCCGACCTCAAGGTCGAGCTGCTGCGCGGCAACGTCGAGACCCGCCTTCGCAAGGCGGAGACGCGCGCGGTCGACGCGACGCTGCTCGCGCTCGCCGGCTTGAAGCGCCTCGGCCTCGCCGATCGCGCCCGCGCCGCGCTCGACCTCGAGACGTTCCTGCCCGCGGTCGGCCAGGGCGCGATCGCGCTCACCGCCCGCCGCGACGACGCGCGCCCGCTCGCCGCCCTCGCCGCCATCTCCGACGCCGCGACGGCGACGGCGCTCTCCGCCGAGCGCGCCTTCCTCGCCGCGCTCGGCGGCTCCTGCCGCGCTCCCATCGCCGGGCACGCGCGCTTCCTCGACGGCGCGCTGGCGCTCGCCGGCCAGGTCTTGCGCGAGGACGGTTCGGAATCGTTCGAGACGCGCCTCTCGGGCGCGCCCGCCGACGCCGCGCGCCTTGGGGCCGAGGCGGGCCGCAGCCTCGCCGCGAGCCTGCCGCCGGGCTTCCTGCCCGCCCCCGGCCGCTAGGACATAACGTCGCGCCCCGCCGACCGCGAGGCGCGACGTCTGGCGCGCTCGGACTTTGGTTCCGCTGCGATTTTTGCTACGGTTTTTGACTTGGAGCAAATATAAAGCGGGCGGCGGCGCGGCGGCGGCGACGGTCGGCCCGCGCCATCAAACCCGCGCGAGCCGCCCTTGCTCGCCGGCCGGTCGCGGGTTAGGCGAGAAGCCGCGGGCGCCGCAGGGACGCCGTCGACTTGAGGCGGCGCGCCTTGGGCGCGGTTCGAGGACAGAGCGACGATGGATTATCAGCGGCGTTTCCAGGACGCGATTGACGCGTTGAAGCGCGAAGACCGCTACCGGATCTTCGCCGATCTCGAGCGCGACGCGTCGCGGTTCCCGATCGCGCTGTGGCGGCCGCCGGGCGAGGAGAACGCCCCGCGCGAGGTCGTCGTCTGGTGCTCCAACGACTACCTCGGCATGGGCTGCCATCCCGCCGTGGTCGAGGCGGCGACGCGCGCCGCGCGCGCCCACGGCGTCGGCGCCGGAGGCACCCGCAACATTTCCGGCACCCATCACCCGATCGTGATGCTGGAGCGCGAGCTCGCCGACCTCCACGGCAAGGAGGCGGCGCTGGTCTTCACCTCCGGCTGGATCTCCAACCTCGCCGGCATCTCGACCATCGGCGCGCTGTTGCCGGACTGCCTCATCCTCTCCGACGCGCTCAACCACAATTCGATGATCGAGGGCGTCCGCCGCGCCGGCTGCGAAAAGAAGATCTGGCGCCACAACGACGTCGCCCATCTCGAAGCGCTGCTCGCCGCCGAGCCGATCGAGCGCGCCAAGCTGATCGTGTTCGAGAGCCTTTATTCGATGGACGGCGACATCGCGCCGATCGCCAAGATCGTCGCGCTGGCGAAGCAATATGGCGCCTTCACCTACATCGACGAGGTGCATGCGGTCGGCATGTACGGGCCGCGCGGCGCCGGCGTCGCCGAGCGCGAGGGGCTGATGGGCGAGCTCGACGCCATCGAAGGCACGCTCGCCAAGGGCTTCGGCAATCTCGGCGGCTATGTCGCGGGCTCGGCGGCGCTGATCGACGCGCTGCGCTCCTACGCCGCGCCGTTCATCTTCTCCACCACCTTGCCGCCGAGCGTCGCCGCGGGCGCCCTGGCGGCGGTGCGCCACCTCAAGGCGTCCGGCGCCGAGCGCGAGCGCCACCAACGGATGGCGCAGACGGTCAAGCACGCGCTCAGCGCCGCCGGCCTGCCGGTGCTCGACAACCCCTCGCACATCGTGCCGGTGATGGTGCGCGACGCCAAGAAGTGCCGCGCCGCGAGCGAGCTTCTGCTGCGCCGCCACGCGATCTACATCCAGCCGATCAACTACCCGACGGTCGCGCGCGGGGCAGAGCGGCTGCGCATCACCCCGACGCCGCGCCACAGCGAAGCGCAGGCGGCGGCGTTGGTCGAGGCGCTGGTCGACGTGTGGAAGACGCTCGAGCTGCCCTTCGAGGAGGCGCGGGTCATGCCGGTGCCGCGCGCGGACGCCGCCGCCGCGCCGCGCTGCGTCTATCCGGAGATGAGGAAGGCGGCGGAATAGGCGCGGCTTTGATGCGGAAGGCGCGCGACGTCGACAGCGCGTCGGAGGACGGGCGCAGTGCCCCGAGGCCCTAATTGATGCGAGTTGTTTTCTTAAGCATGCTGCTTCCGGTCGCGCTCACCTTAAGCGGGCCGATTTACTACGGCTATTGGAACGCGCCACATTGGCGAGTGGCAGTCTGGGCTTTTGCGTGTGTCCCGGTTTTTCTCTGGTATACACGCAGGGAGTTCATGAACAATTTCGGTAGGCGCGGCGCGATAGGCGTATCATTTAGCCTTGTTGCGATAGCGGCGGTCGCCGCCGTTTTCTTCCTCGCAGGTGACTACGCGGTGTATTTCCTCGTCAGGTCGATTTCAAACTGAGACACTACCGCCCGACAGGACGGCTTGACGCCGAGGGGTCGACGCGGCTAGAGCGCGTTGCTTTCGGGTTGAAGCAACCCCTCACCCCGACCCTCTCCCGCAAGCGGGAGAGGGGGCGGAGGCGCCGCCGCCAATCCCTTCTCCCGCTTGCGGGAGAAGGTGGCGCGAAGCGCCGGATGAGGGTGCGTCTCTCGATTCCAACAAACGGCAAGAGGCTCTAGCCCGACGTCTTGAGACAGGCGCGCCAAGGATTCCATGACCTCCCTCCCCTCGCCCGAGCCCACGCCGACGAAGCCGCTCCTCGCCGCGCTCGCCGGCGTCCGCCGCAAGACGCCGCCGATCTGGCTGATGCGCCAGGCGGGGCGCTATCTTCCCGAGTATCGCGCGCTGCGGGCGCAAAGTCCGTCGTTCCTCGACTTCTGCTACGACGCCAAGCGCGCGACGGAAGCGACCTTGCAGCCGGTGCGCCGCTTCGGCTTCGACGCGGCGATCCTGTTCTCCGACATCCTCGTCGTTCCCGACGCGCTGGGGGCGAGCGTGTGGTTTGAAGCGGGCGAGGGGCCGCGCCTCAAGCCGATCGCCAGCGCCGCCGACCTCGCCGCGCTCGGCGACGAGCCCGATTGGGCGCGGCTCGCGCCGGTGTTCGAGACGGTCGAGCGCGTCCGCGCCAGCCTGCCGGCCGAGACGGCGCTGATCGGCTTCTGCGGCGCGCCGTGGACGGTGGCGAGCTACATGGT
>CAZKHF010000314.1:0-3365 GCA_964552445.1 uncultured Bradyrhizobium sp.
GTCGGCCGCATCTACGCCGAGGTGAAGCGCCGCCCGCTCTACGTCGTCGACAGGACGGTCGGCTTCGACGCCGCCGAACGAAAGGCGCCCGGCGACGAAGCGCCGGCGCCCAGCGCGCGCCGCGCGTGAGCGAGGGAAAGCGCGCGATGTCCGCCGCTCCCTCCGCCGCCGCGCCGCGTCCGCGGCTCGGAGCGCCCGGCTGGCCGACGCCCGCCTTTTTCGCCGCGCTGGCGATCCTGGTCGTCGCCATCCTGCTGCAGTGCGGCTACGGCCTGCTCGGCGACGTCTCCTGGCTGATCACCGCCGACGAGAAGTGGCTCGACGGCGCCACGCCTTACGCCGACTTCATCGAGATCAACCCGCCCGCTTCGCTGGTCCTCTATTGGCCGGCGATCGCGCTGGCGCGCGGGATCGGCCTCAGGCCGGAATTGGTCGTCGCCGCCTTCGGCTTCGCGAGCGTCGTCGCCGGCCTCGGCCTCGCCTGGGCGGTTCTTAAGCGCGCCGGCCTGCTCGACCGCTTCGGCCCCCTCGCGCAATCGATCGCGCTTATCGTCTTCGCCGTGCTGCCCGGCCACTCGTTCGACGAGCGCGACCACCTAGCGGCGATCTACGGCGCGCCTTTCCTCGCGGTCGCCGCGGCGCGGGCGGCGCGCGCGCCCGTCCATCCCCTGCTCGCCGCGCTCGCCGGCCTCGGCGTCGGCGCGATGGCGGCGATCAAGCCGCCCTACGCGCTGGTCGCGGTCGCCGTCCTGCCCTATCTCGTGGTCCGTCTCGGCTTCGCCGCGCGCGCCGCGGCGGTCGAGTACGGCGCGGCGGCGGCGCTCGGGCTCGCCTATGTGGCGATGGTCCCGATCGTTTTTCCCCACTACGTCTCCGACGTGCTGCCGCTCGGCCTCGCCGTCTATGTGCCGATCCGCGAGCCGCTCGGGGCGCTGGTGGCGGCGCCCGGCGCGCTGATGACCGTCGCGCTCGGCGCGGCGGCGGCGAAGCTCGCCGGCCGGCGGCTCGCCGAGCCGCTGGTCGCGATTCCCGCGCTCGCCGCGGTCGGCGCCTTCGCCGCCTATCTGATCCAAGGCAAGGGCTGGATCTACCAGGACTATCCGGCGTTCGCCTACGTCAGCCTGGCCGCCGCGGCGGCGCTCGCGCTTCGGCCCCAGCCGCCGTCGCGCGCGGCGATCGGCGCCTTCGCCTGCGTCGTCGCCGCGCTGGCGCTGAAGGCGATCGGCCAGCAGCCGTTCGTCATCGTCTTGGTCGCCGCCGCCGCCGCGGGCTTCCTCGCCCGGCGGCTCGAGGCGGCGCGCGGCGCGCCGCCGCTGGTCGAGATGGGCGTCGCCGCCGCCCTCGGCGTCGTGGGCGGCCTGTTCGTGCTCAACGGCGTCGAGACGCCGACGATCGCCCGCGCGCTGGCGACGCTGGGGCCCCATCCGAGCGTCGCGGCGATCTCGGAGAGCCTCGCCTTCGGCCACCCGATGACGCGGCGGGTCGGCGGCGTCTGGGCGCAAAGCGTCCCCAGCCTGTGGATCACCTCGGCCGTGCGCCGGCTGATCGACGAGCATCCCGGCGACGCGGCGCTCGCCGAGCGGCTCAGGCCCTATGTCGAGGCGGACCGCGATCGGCTGGTCGCCGACCTCGAGCGCAATCGCCCCGACGCGATCCTGGTCGGCAAGCTCGGCACCCGCTTCCACGATTGGGCCTGGAGCGACCCCAAGATCACGGCCGCGCGCGCCGGTTACCGGCTCTACGCGGTGGAGCCCGGCCCGGCCTTCCCAGCCGAGCTTTACGCGCGCGACGACCTGATCGCGCTGCGGCCGACGCTGCGCGAGGCGGGCGCGGAAACGGTCGCTCCGTGAGGTCCGCACGCGCCTGGACGCGGCGCATTGGAAACCGTATAAAATCTCTCGATCGAGTCGTAACATGCGGCGGGTTGAGACGAAGGCGCAGGCGCGGCGGCCGCCAAGCGGCGCCCTCGCGCCAAAGAGGCGTTGGCGATGCTGACCAATAAAGGCAAGTACGGATTGAAGGCGATGGTGCATCTGGCGGGCATGCCGGTGGGGCAGCCTGCGCTGGTCGCCGACATCGCCGAAGCCAACAACATTCCCAAGAAGTTCCTCGACGCGATTCTCGGCGAGCTGCGCACCGCCGGGCTGGTCCACTCGAAGAAGGGCCGTGGCGGCGGCTACGCGCTCGCGCGCAGCCCCTACGAGATCATGGTCGGCGAGATCGTCCGCGCGCTCGACGGCCCGCTGGCGCCGATCGCCTGCGCGAGCCGCAAGTTCTACCGCCGCTGTCCTGACTGTGCGGCGGAAGTGCAATGCAACGTGCGGCTGATGATGATCGAGGTGCGCGACGCCATCGCGCACGTGCTCGATAACCGCTCGCTCGCCGAGATGCGGGCGCTGACCGAGACCGAGGAAGGCGCGCTGGTCTACCAGATCTGAAACGAGGCGTCTCTGCCCCAGCGGCGGGGCGGGGCGAGCGCAATCGCCCGGCGGGGCGCGGGACGCCGCGCTTCAGCAAGACGCGCGAGCGGCGCCGCTATGTCGGCGGCGCGCGAGGCCGGCGGCCGCGAAAGGCGCGCGCTCAGTGGCGATATTGTTGGATGCGGGTGGTGCGTAGGCCGGGCAGGCCGAACTGGTCGATCGACACCTGCCAGGAAAGGAATTCGTCGACGGTGAGGGTATAGCGCGAGCAGGCCTCTTCGAGCGACAACAGTCCGCCGCGCACCGCGGCGACGACCTCCGCCTTGCGGCGAATGACCCAGCGCTTGGTCGAGGTCGGCGGCAGATCGGCGATCGTCAGCGGGCTTCCATCGGGACCGATGACGTATTTCACTCTCGGCCGAAGGGTTTCGTTCATTGCACTCTCACACCCGAACGCAAGTCCAATGGCCGCAAGCTTACGGCCCGCCGCTTAAGAATTGGCTAAACGCGCGAGTGAGAATTTCATAACAAATCGTTTCGAAAGGCCATGATTTGCTTCGACATCGTCGCCCCACGGCGCCGCCCGCGCCCCCGCCGGGGCGCACCCCGCGGAAGCCGGAACTGCGCCTCGCGCCGCTGGTCTGCGGGCCGGCGATGTCTATATAACGACGCGTCTGGCCGAGAACGAAAACCCCATGTCGACCCTGCAAACCGCGCGATCCGCCGCGGCGCGTCCGCTGAACAGCCTGGGGCTGCCGAAAGCCCCGGCCGACACGCGCGTCGTCGTCGCCATGTCGGGCGGGGTCGACTCCAGCGTCGTCGCGGCGCTGCTCGCGCGCGAGGGCTACGAGGTGATCGGCGTCACCATGCAGCTCTACGACCACGGCGCCGCGACCCACCGCAAGGGCGCCTGCTGCGCCGGCCAGGACATCCACGACGCGCGCG
>CAZKHF010000315.1:0-3353 GCA_964552445.1 uncultured Bradyrhizobium sp.
GGGGATGTTGACCATCACGAACCGCTCGCCGAGATCGCCCGAGAAGGCGCGCAGGCGCACGATGTTGATCTCCAATTGCTGCAGCCGCGCCTCCGCCGGAACGTTGAGCTCGGCGAGGGTGGCGTCGTTGACCACGCCGGACGCGCTGAGGCCGTGGCGCAGCTGGAAGCGCTCGACCGCCGCTTCGACGAAGGAGTCGAAGGTCGGCCCCATCCCGGCGACCGAATCGAGGTCGCCCGAACCGACCAGCCGGCGCCGAAGCGCCTCCACCGCCTTCGACTTGACGCCGATCTTCAGCTCCGGCCCGGGCGGCACCTGGCCCCAGCCGCCGCGCGCGACGATGCTCTGATAAAGCTGGATCGCCGCCTCGGTCGCCTCGACCGTGGCGGGCGACAGCACCGGGGTCGTCTCGCGCGTCAAAACGTCGCGCCCGGGCGTTTCGTAGCTCTGGCGCCATTCCGCCTGGTCGTCGGCGGCCTGCTGCGCGAACGCGGTCGCGCTCGCCAGCGCCGTCGCCGTAAAGGCGCAGGCGGCCGCGCCGCAAAGAAAAACGCGTCGGCCGACGCGTGAAACGTCCAATTCCTTCATAAAAGCGCCTAGCCCCGCTTCCTCACGACCGAGTCGACGCCCACGCCTCGCCGTCTCCGCCCGGATTTTTCTTGGCCGCGCCGTCCGTTGGCGGCGACTCTGGCCTCAGGGCAAGAAACCGGCGCAGTCGGGCGATTTTAAGGCTTCGGCGGCTTGCGCGCGCGCTCGTGATCGCTCGCGAGCGATGCGCAAGCGAGGCGACGACGAAAAAGGGCGCCCTCTCGGGGCGCCCTTGCGCCGGCTCGGCTGCGCGGCGTCGCGATCCCTGCGCGCGGCTTACAGTCGGTACTTGATCTGATCCGTCCAGAAACGCTCGAGACGCATCAGCGACACGTTCATGCGGGCGAAGTCGTCGGCCATCACGCCGCCGATCTGCTCGATGGTCTTCGCGTGCTTTTCGTAGAGACTGGCGACAATGCCGTGAATCTCCCGCCCCTTCTCGGTCAAGCTGATGCGCACCGAGCGGCGGTCGACGCGCGAGCGCGCGTGATGAAGATAGCCCATCTCGACCAGCTTCTTCACGTTGTAGGAGACGTTGGAGCCGAGGTAATAGCCGCGGGTGCGCAGCTCGCCGGCGGTTAATTCCTTGTCGCCGATGTTGAACAACAGCAGCGCCTGCACCGCGTTGACGTCGGAACGCCCACGGCGGTCGAATTCGTCCTTGATGACGTCGAGCAATCGGCGATGCAACCGCTCGACCATCGTCAGCGTTTCGAGATAAACTGGACGAACCGCAGCAATTCGCTCAGCGCGCGATCCGCTCTCTTCCGTATGTGCAAGATTCTTCATGACACACTCGCCTGTCCGACTGTCTTCGGCCGAGATTATTATTCGGTCCGCTTGTGTCGTGGACTGTAGCCCACGGCCGTGAAGACGAGTTTAAGAGTCAAGATGAATCCAGGGTTTACTGAAACTGGTAAACTTGAACTGAATCAAAGCGTTTGTTGACCTTGGCGAAACGTTAACGCCGCCGACCGGCCCCGCTCAGAAGCGCTCGCCGCCGGCCCGCCAGCTCAAGAAAAAGTAGAGCGCGACGAGGACAACATCGAGCGCGACCCCCGGCGCGCCGATCGGCGCGCCGCGCACACCAAATACCGGCGACGCCGCTTCGATCGCCGCGCATAACAGCCACAGCGCGCCCCCCCACGGCGCGGCCAGCCACAGGCCGACCGCAGCGAGCGGATCGACGGCGGCGAAGAACACGATCGCGCCCTGCGCCGCCCGCGGCAGCGCCATGAAGTCGCCCTGGCGCGGCAACGCGCTCAGCGCCAACGCCCAGTTGAACAGACCCTTGGCGACCCACACCCACGCGAGCGTGCGCATGAACCAGACGAGCGCGTCGGCCCAGGTGAAAGGCGAAGGCGCGGACGAGCCGTCGACCGGCGCGCGGTCGACGATCTCGACCGCGCCGTCGACGCTTTGGCGCATCACCGTCCTCAGCACGGCGGCCTCGCGAGGCGGGAGCGCGCCGCGCGGCGCGCCGCCGGCGCGACGACGACCGCCGAACGCCGCCCGAAGCGCGCGCCCGACCCCTTCGCCGCCGCGGCGCCGTTCATGGCTACTTGGCCAGCGCCGCGTCGATCCCCGCGGCGACCTCGACGATGCTCGCCATGCCGTCAACCTCGCGCAACAGGCCCTTGGCGCGATAGTGCGGCGTCACCGCCGCCGTGTCGCGGAAATAGGCGGCGAGCCGCGTCTTGAACACTTCCGGATCGTCGTCCTTGCGCACCGGCTTGCCGGCCGCCTTCGCCTCCGCCGCGCGGTTGACGATGCGCGAGACGAGCTTCTCCGCGTCGACCTTCAGTTCGACCGCGGCGTCGAGCTTGAGGCCCTTGCGGGCGAGGATCGCGTCGAGCGCCTCGGCCTGCGCCACCGTGCGCGGAAAGCCGTCGAGGATGAAGCCCTTCTTCGCGTCGGGCTCGCCGATGCGCTCCTCGATGATGCCCTCGACGATCGCGTCGGACACCAGCCCGCCCGATTCCATCACCGCCTTCGCCTTGAGGCCGATCGGCGTGCCGGCCGCCACCGCGGCGCGCAGCATGTCGCCGGTCGAAAGTTGCGGGATGCCGAATTTCTCCACCAGCCGGGTCGCTTGCGTTCCTTTACCGGCGCCGGGCGGCCCGAGCAGGATCAACCTCATCGCTTTCTTCCCCTCAGCTTGGACTTGCGGATCAGGCCTTCGTATTGGTGCGCCTGCAGGTGTCCGTGGATCTGCGCCACCGTGTCCATGGTGACGTTGACGACGATCAACAGCGACGTGCCGCCGAAATAGAGCTGGATCGACGAATAGGAGGTCAACAGCTCCGGCAGGATGCAGATCAGCGAGAGATAGGCCGCGCCGAGCACGGTGATGCGGGTCAGGATCTGGTCGATGTATTGGGCGGTGCGTTCGCCGGGGCGCACGCCGGGGACGAAGCCGCCGTGCTTCTTTAGGTTCTCGGCGGTGTCGGTCGGGTTGAACACCGTCGCGGTATAGAAGAAGGCGAAGAAGACGATCAGCGCCACGTAAAGGATCATGTAGAGCGCGCCGCCGCGTCCGAGCAGCGTGGTCAGCGTCGACAGGAACCCGGTGGTCGCCGCCCCTTGCGCGAAATTGGCGACGGTGGTCGGCAGCAGCAACAGCGAGGAGGCGAAGATCGGCGGGATGACGCCCGACGTGTTGAGCTTGAGCGGCAGGAACGAGCTCTGCCCCTCGTACATCTTGTTGCCCACCTGGCGGCGCGGATAGGTGATCGGCACGCGCCGCTGCGCGCGCTCCATGAAGA
>CAZKHF010000316.1:0-3331 GCA_964552445.1 uncultured Bradyrhizobium sp.
CGCGCCGCGCTCGCCAAGCTCCTGCCGATGCAGCGCAAGGACTTCGCCGAGCTGTTCGAGATCATGTCGGGCCTGCCCGTCACGATCCGCCTGCTCGACCCGCCGCTGCACGAGTTCCTGCCGCACACCGACAAGGAGGTCGCGGAAGTCTCGAAGGGAATGGGCGTTCCGGCCGAGAGGCTGCGCGCCCGCGCCAACGAGCTCCACGAGTTCAACCCGATGCTCGGCTTCCGCGGCGTGCGGCTGGCGGTGCGCTATCCCGAGATCGCCGAGATGCAGGCCCGCGCCATCTTCGAGGGCGCGGTCGAAGCCGGCCGCAAGACCGGCAAGCCGGTCACGG
Source organism: uncultured Bradyrhizobium sp. (assembly GCA_964552445.1). Lineage (GTDB taxonomy): Bacteria > Pseudomonadota > Alphaproteobacteria > Rhizobiales > Beijerinckiaceae > Roseiarcus. The sequence continues at coordinate 341 of CAZKHF010000316.1, forward strand.
CGGAGGTGATGGTGCCGGTGACCTTCGGCAAGCCCGAGGTCGACCTCGCCAAGGCGATCATCGTCGCCACGGCGGAAGCGGTCGCCAAGGAGACCGGGGTCAAGGTGCCCTACACCGTCGGCACGATGATCGAGCTGCCGCGCGCCGCCCTGCAGGCGGGCCAGATCGCCGAGAGCGCCGAATTCTTCTCGTTCGGCACCAACGACCTGACCCAGACGACGCTCGGCGTGTCGCGCGACGACGCCGGCTCGTTCCTCGGCATCTACGTGCAGAAGGGGCTGCTGCCCGCCGATCCGTTCGTCAGCATCGACACGGTCGGCGTCGGCGAGCTGATCAAGACCGCCGTCGAGCGCGGCCGCGCGACCCGCCCGGGCATGAAGATGGGCATCTGCGGCGAGCACGGCGGCGACCCCGCCTCGATCGCCTTCTGCGAGACGGCGCGCCTCGACTACGTCTCGTGCTCGCCGTTCCGCGTGCCGATCGCTCGCCTCGCCGCCGCGCAAGCCGCGCTCGGCGAAGCCTCGGCGGCCTCGCGCACGGCGTGATCGCCTGACGCTTGAGCCCGCCGCTCCCCGCGGCGGGCCTCTAAGAATGAAGCGCGCCGGCCGTCCAACGACGGCCGGCGCGTTCGTTTCAGCCAAGCGGAACCGCGAAGTCCGCCTTGACGCCGTCCATCGCCGCCAAGGCGGCGAACCGCTTGATGTCGGCGTCGGCGAAGAACAGCCGCCGCATCAGCGAAACCGATCTGAGCGAAGCCATGCTGATCCTCAACCGCCTGCCCGACCACCGCCGCCCGCTCGAGCCGGCCGACGCCGAGGCGCTCGGCGAACGGGCGGCGGCCGACGTCGCCCGTTTCCTTGATTCGCGCCCCGAGCATCGGCCGACGCCCCTGCTCGCGCTGCCCGCGCTGGCGCGCGAGCTCGGCCTCGGCGAGATTCATCTGAAGGACGAGAGCCAGCGGCTAGGCCTTTGCAGCTTCAAGGCGTTGGGCGGCGCCTACGCCGTCGTGCGCCTCGCCCTGGAAGAAGTCGGGCGCCGGCTCGACCGCCCCGTCGACGTCGCCCAATGGAAGAGCGAGGCCGTGCGCAAGATCGCCAGCGGCATGACCTTCTGCTGCGCGACCGACGGCAATCACGGCCGCTCGGTGGCGCAGGGCGCGGCGCTGATCGGCGCCAAGGCGGCGATCTTCGTCCACGCCGGCGTCAGCGCCGAGCGGGCCGCGACGATCGCCGCGCTCGGCGCCGAAGTGATCCGGGCGCGCGGCGGCTACGACGACGCCGTCGCCGAATCGGCGCGCGCCGCCGAACGGTCGAGCTGGACGCTCGTCTCCGACACCTCCTGGGAAGGCTACGAGCGTCCGCCGTTCTTGGTGATGCAGGGCTACACGACCATCGTCGCCGAGGCGCTGAGCGCGCTCGCCCGTCCGCCGACCCACGTCTTCATCCAGGCCGGCGTCGGCGGCTTCGCCGCCGCGGTGGCGGCGCATTTTGCGCTGGTTCTCGGCCCGGCGCGGCCGGCCTTCGTCGTCGTCGAGCCGACGACCTGCGCCTCTTTCGCGCGTTCGGCCCGTCTTGGTCGTTCGGTCGACGCCGAGCCCGGTCCGCCGACGGTGATGGCGATGCTCGAATGCCGGCGCAATTCGCTCATCGCCTGGCGCGTGTTGTCGCGCGTCGCCGACGCCTTCCTCACCGTCGAGGACGAGGACGCGATCGCGGCGATGAACCGGCTCGCCCGTCCGCTCGGCGACGATCCGGCGATCGTCGCCGGCGAGAGCGGCGCCGCCGGCTTCGCCGGCATGACGCGCGCAGCCTTAGACCCGGACAGCCGCGCCGCGCTCGGCCTCGAATCGGCTTCGCGCGCGCTGATCGTCAACTCCGAGGGCGCGACCGACCGCGCGCGCTATCGGTCGCTGGTCGGCGCCGCGCCCGAAGATCGGCGATGACCTCCGCCGCGATCGACGCCGCCCGCCTCCTCGGCCGCATCCGCGAGCTCGGCGAGATCGGCCGCGTCGCCGCGTCGCTTGCCGCCGCGGGCCAAACGTGCCCTGATCGGGCTCGCCGGGCGGGAGCGTCCGAGCCGACCAAGCGAAGGAGCCGGGCATGAGGCGACGCGCAATCGCGTTTTTCTTGATTGCGGCGGGGCTGCTCGCCCCCCTCGCCGCCGCGGCTGGCGAGTCGGCCGACGCGACGCGGCAGGCGCTCGAATCCGGCGCCTTCGCCGAGGGCGAGCGCGCGCTCGCCGATCGCGTAGCGGCGACGCCGGGCGACGACGAGGCGCGGCTCGGTCTCGGCATGGTCCGCTTCGCCGAAGCGATCGAGCGCTTCGGCCAGGCGCAATACCGTTACGGATTGGGGATTGGGCGGCTCGGCGTGCGGATCGGCGTCGCTTTTCAACTCCTCCCCGTCAACCCCGCGCCGCAGCCGCTCTCCTACGAGCAGCAGCGCGCGAACCTGCAGGCCCTTCTTGACGACGTCGCGCAGGTCGAGACGACGCTCGCGCCGATGGGTGAGACCAAGGCCAAGGTGACGCTCGATCTCAACCGGATTCAGTTTCATTTCAGCGGCCCCGGGCCGGCCGATCCGGGGCAGACGCTCGGGGCGATCCTCGCGCAGGCCACGGCGCCGTCGGCCTTCCGCCCCGCGCCGGCGACTCCGTCCCCCGCCGGGCCGTTCGAGGCGACGTTCGACCGCGCCGACGCGCTGTGGCTGCGCGCCTACGCGCATGTCCTGTCGGCCGGGTTGGAGTTCGCGCTGGCGTACGATTGGCGCGACAGCTTCGACCGCTACGCCGGCTTCTTCTATTCCGGGGCGAAGAGCGCCAAGCCTTACGAAGGAACGCGGCCCGGCCCACTAGGCGGCGCGTCCGGCGTCGAGACGGACATCGCCGACGCGATCGGCTTCGTCCATTCCATCCACTGGCGCTGCGTCGAGCCCGACCGCATGCGCCGCGCGCGCGAGCACTTCAAGGCGGTGGTCGCGCTCAACCGTCAGA
>CAZKHF010000317.1:0-3330 GCA_964552445.1 uncultured Bradyrhizobium sp.
CACAACAGAGAGAAGCATGGCGCCGCATCAGACATAGCCCCGGCCACAATGTGGCCGGGGCTTCATTTTTGGCGTCGCGCTCGCGCGCGAGCGCAATTCTCCATCGAGCAATAGGGCATGAAAACGCCAGCGCGTCGCCGCAACCGCGGCGCGTTTGACGACGGCGGCGAGGCGGCTCGGGTCGAGGGAGGCGGGGGCCGACGGCGAAATCGCCAAATCGGGGAATTGGCGCGCTGTCGCCGCGCCCGCTTGTCGGCGATCGGGAGAGCGCCGCGGCGTTTCGGGAATTGCTATAAGGCTGGCTCCGCCGAATCACGGAGCGCTCTCCCTCGATGAAACTTTCGCCGCCGCCGCGTCTTGACCTCAGCGAGATTGCGCTCTTCCTGGATTACGACGGAACCCTCGTTCCCTACGCCGCCCAACTCTGGAATCCGCAGCGCGATCCGGAGCTGCCGGCCTTGCTCGACGCGCTGTTCGAAGGCGCCGGCGGCGCGACGGCGATCGTCTCGGGTCGGAGCGTGGCCGAGATCGACGCGCTGATCGCGCCGGCCAGGCTGCCGGTCTCCGGCACCCACGGCGCCGAGCTGCGCCGCGATCCCGCGGGGAAGATCGAGGTCCTGTTCCGTTCCGAAGCGATCGACGCGCTCGCCGAGGTCTATCGCCCCCTGGTCGCGGAGACGGCGGGGCTTCGCCTCGAGCGCAAGCCCCTGGCGCTCGCCCTGCACTTCCAGGACCGCCCGGATCTCGAGGCCGAGATCGTCGACCACTCGCTTCGGATCGCCGCCGAACGGCCGGACGTGACGGCGCAGCTCGGCAATGGGCTCCTCGAATTCAAGCCGGCGGGGGCCGACAAAGGCCAGGCCATCGTCCGTTTCATGGAGACGAAGCCGTTCGTCGGACGCCGTCCGGTCTTCGTCGGCGACGATGTCTCGGACGAGGACGGATTCGCGGCGGTCGACGGGTTGGGCGGCGTGTCGATTCGCGTCGGCCCGGGCGAGACCCGCGCAGGGCGCCGCCTCTCCGACCCCGCCGCCGTCCGCATTTGGCTCGCCGGCTTGACCCGGCGACGGGCCTGACCGCCCGCGGCGCCTCCCTGGGGCGCGCTGAGGACGCGGGCTACGGCGACAGCTTTCTTCCGGCCGACGGCGGACAAACTTGGTTATACCAGCGCCTATAGTCGCCGACCGTCGTCATGACCGGCCTTGTCCCGGCCATCCACGTCGCACCGCCACAACTTCTCCTCGGTAATTGGCTGAAAACGCGTAGCTTTCTTGCGCCGACCAGCGTAGTGGGTCGGCGTGGATGGCCGGGACAAGCCCAGCCATAACGAGTCATTGTCCCTGGTTCTTGGTGTAAGCGCCCATTTGCGCGTCTCCGACCTGCCGAGGGAAAATAGGGCGGCGAGCAGGCGGATCGCCTCGCCCCCCGCGCGTTCCGTGGCCGGCGGCGGGCGGCGCAGCGCGATCCGCGCGGGCTCGGGGCGAAGCGCCGCCGGCCTGATGGAAGCCTCTTCTTGCCGAAGCTTTAGAGTCCCGATTTTGGGATCCGCAAACCCCTCGCCTTTAGACCTGGGGCGACAAGCGCCGATGGTCGCGCCCGCCCGGGAGGCGGCGCCGAAATATGGGCTGGGTTCAAATCGCCCTCGAGAAGAGTGCTGGAACCGTCATCGTCAAATGGAGCTCCTTGCGGATCGACTCGGACGATTCCGGCGACAGCTTCACTGCGCGATTTGCGCGAGAGGCGAAGGAACGCCGACGCGGATCAGCCGCGAGAAGTCGGGCGACTGATCGGCTGCCCTAGCGTGCTGATCGATTCGCGCGAGCGCCATCAGTTCGCTCAAAGGAATCGTTGTGACGACCGCGCCTCGGTCATAGAGGTAGTTCGGCAGATAGCCGTTGACGATGAATCGCCAGTCGAAGGGCAAGGTTCCGCCTGCGGCCCGGATCAGCTTTGCGACCGCAGTCGTACAGTTGGTCGTGATGGAATTGTAGAAGGCCGGATGCTTCGTCAGCGCGTTCGCCTCCGCGACATATTCGAGCAGCAGGGCCCGGGCCTGCTCGGGCGATGTTCGCAATCGATAGAGGCGTGCGTCCTCGCCGCGCACATTGGAGCGCAGGCGGACGGAGTCGCGCTCGGACGTGGCCAGATACACGAGGGTGTCGGTTTTGAAGGCGTCCGCGACGGGCGAGTACTGGCCATCTTTCTCGCGCCTGATCTCGATCGACCAGGCGAGATACTCTCCGCCGTCGAAGCCGAAGCTCATGATGAGGTGCGCCATTTGCGGCCCCGCCCAATAGATTAGGAAAAGGTCGAGCGTCTTGAGCTTGGAAAGATCGTAGGAGCGCTGGCTCCATCGCTCAGTGAAGTCGTCGTCGCTGATCCATTCGAAGTCGCGCACTTCGGAAAGCGTCAGAATGTCGCCGTCGACCGTTCCGCTGGTCTGCCGTGCGACATCGGGAGCCCAATCGCCGTTAGCCGGCGGCTCGACCGTGTTCCACCAGATCACGATTCCGCCGAAAGCGAGCCCGAAAACCAACAGCGCGGCCCAACGACGGCGCGTGAAGACCGTGGCGGCTGTCGCAATCGCGATCGCTACGAAGGCCCCTGCGGCGGCGACCTTCGCCCATTCCGGCGCCGGGAGTCTGAACCAAAGCGCCATGGCCGCCCACGCGGCGAGCGGCGCGATGAGCAGAACCGATACGCAACCCCAGAGAGTCGCCGAAGCGATACGCCTCATATTCGCCGCCCCTGACGCTGTCGCGCGTAATATCCGGTTTTCGTTCGGCCAGTAAGACGCGACCCGGACGATCGATTTGCGTCAGCTCGCTCTGCGCCAGGTCTCCCCCTTGCAAAAGAATCCGAGTGCGCAGCCTTTCAGGTTGAGCCCATCGGCGCCGACGAGCGCTATCACGCCCCTGCATTACGGTGCGGCCCGCCGAGGAGCAATAGGGCGGCGAGCAGGCGGATCGCCACGCCCCCGCGGGTTCCGTGGCCGGCGGCGGGCGGCGCGGCGCGATCCGCGCGGGCTCGGGGCGAAGCGCCGTCGACCTCATGGAAGCCTCTCTTTTCCGAAGCTTTGCGGCTGTCGATGGCGCGCGCGCAGCCCGTCGGAAGACGGGCGTCTCTCGACGCCCAATGCGCGCGCCGCCTGCGGCGGTCGAAGACCATTGACAGCCACAAAGCTTCGGAAGTTCATGCTTCCATGAGGTCGACGGCTTGGCGCGTGACGGGGAGGGGCAGGGGCAGGGGCAGGGGCAGGGCTGGTCTGGAAGGTCGGGAGCCGATTGCGGCTCGCGAAATTAGGCAATTCGTATCCTGTCCCCGCAATCG
>CAZKHF010000318.1:0-3282 GCA_964552445.1 uncultured Bradyrhizobium sp.
GCAGCGCGAACGCCGTTTTCGCGTCCGTCGTCCAGCCGAACACGTTGCCGCCGAATACAATCGGGGCGATGGACAGGTCAGTGCGGCCGAGACGACGCATTTCCATGGCGAACCCTCCCTTATTGCGGCGGCAGGGTAGCGCAAATCGACGCCCGCGCAACATCGACGCGGCGGCGCTTGACGCAACCGTGATCGGCGGCGCCGATCGGATCAGGTTCGGCGGAGGCGCGGGTCCGACGCGAAGAGGTTCCGATCGCGCGGCTAAACGAAGGGCGCAGACATTGGACGCCGGCCCTCACCCCAATCCTCTCCCGCAAGCGGGAGAGGATTCATGCCTTTAGGCGTGAACACGGGCCGCATCGGCCCGGAGGAGTCAAGACCGCGAAGCGAAGTGGAGCGCCCGCGTCAGCGGGCTTGGTCTTGACGCCGAGCGCGGATCAGGCACGCGGCGAGGCCGCGCGAGGATAGATGCGCATAGGCCTTACCCCGCGAGCGGGAGAGGGCTCGGCCTCCGACGCCCAAGAAGCGAAGGCGGCCGGATGAGGGTCGGGTTCCGTAAGCCGCCGCCCGCCTTCTACGGCACCACCCGCACCGCCCCCTTGGCCGCGCTGGCGGCGAAGGTCGCGTAGGCGCGTAGCGCCTTCGATATGGCGCGCTGGCGCGTGGCGGGCTTCCAGGCGTCTTTGCCTTTCGCCTCCATCGCCGCGCGCCGCGCCGCGAGCGTCTCGGGCGAGACCTTGAGCGTGATCGCGCGCGCCGGGATGTCGAAGGCGATGCGGTCGCCGGGCTCGATCAGGGCGATCGCGCCGCCCTCGGCCGCCTCGGGCGAGACGTGGCAGACCGACAGCCCCGCGGTGCCGCCGGAAAAGCGGCCGTCGGTGATCAGCGCGCACGCCTTCCCGAGATGCTTCGACTTGAGGTAGCTGGTCGGGTAGAGCATTTCCTGCATGCCGGGGCCGCCGCGCGGCCCCTCGTAGCGGATCACCACCACGTCGCCGGCCTTGACTTCGTCGGCGAGAATGCCGCGCGAGGCGTCCTCCTGGCTCTCGAACACCTTGGCCGGGCCTTCGAACTTGAGCATCGAGGGATCGACGCCGGCCGTCTTCACAATCGCGCCGTCCTCGGCGAGGTTGCCGTTCAGCACCGCCAGGCCGCCGTCCTTGGAGAAGGCGTGCTCGACGTCGCGGATGGCGCCGCGGGCGCGATCCGCATCGAGCTTGTCCCAGCGCGCCGACTGGCTGAAGGCGACCTGGGTCGGCGCGCCGCCGGGCCCGGCGGCGTAGAACTCGCGCGTCGCCGCCGAGGCGTCGCGGCGAATGTCCCAGCGCGCCAGCGCCTGCGCCAGCGACTCGGCGTGGACCATGCGGACGTCGCGATTGAGCAGGCCGACGCGGTCGAGCTCGCCGAGGATGCCCATGACGCCGCCGGCGCGATGCACGTCCTCGACATGCACGTCGGGAACCGAGGGCGCGACCTTGCACAGATTCGGCACGCGCCGCGACAGCCGGTCGATGTCGGCCATGGTGAAGTCGACCTCGCCCTCCTGAGCGGCGGCGAGCAGATGCAGCACGGTGTTGGTCGAGCCGCCCATGGCGATGTCGAGGCTCATCGCGTTCTCGAACGCCTTGAAGCAAGCGATCGAGCGCGGCAGCACGCTGGCGTCGTCCTGCGCGTACCAGCGCTGGGCGAGGTCGACGATCAGATGGCCCGCCTCGACGAACAGCTTTCTGCGGTCGGCGTGGGTGGCGACGAGGGTGCCGTTGCCGGGCAGCGACAGGCCCAGCGCTTCCGTCAGGCAGTTCATCGAGTTGGCGGTGAACATGCCCGAGCACGAGCCGCAGGTCGGGCAGGCCGAGCGCTCGATCACTTGCAGCTCCTGGTCGCTGACCGCGCTGTCGGCGGCGGCGACCATCGCGTCGATCAGGTCGAGCGCGACCGTCTTGCCCTTGAGCGTGGCCTTGCCCGCCTCCATCGGCCCGCCGGAGACGAACACCGCGGGGATGTTGAGGCGCAGCGCCGCCATCAGCATGCCGGGGGTGATCTTGTCGCAATTGGAGATGCACACCATCGCGTCGGCGCAATGGGCGTTGACCATGTACTCGACGCTGTCGGCGATCACCTCGCGGCTCGGCAGCGAATAGAGCATGCCGTCGTGGCCCATGGCGATGCCGTCGTCGATGGCGATGGTGTTGAACTCCTTGGCGACGCCGCCCGCCGCCTCGATCTCGCGCGCCACCAGCTGGCCGAGGTCCTTCAGGTGGACGTGGCCGGGGACGAACTGGGTGAAGGAGTTGACCACCGCAATGATCGGCTTGCCGAAATCGCCCTCCTTCATGCCTGTGGCGCGCCACAGGCCACGGGCGCCGGCCATGTTGCGGCCGTGGGTGGAGGTGCGGGAACGCAGAGCGGGCATGGCGAAGCCTTCGCGAATTGAACGTGAGGGGCAGCGTTGTCGCAAATTGGCGGATGCGGGGCAAGGGCGGATGCGGGGCAAGGATTGATGTCGGGCGGCCCGGATTTGCGACTCGGGCCCGCGCCAACCATCGGCGGCGGCCACAAACCTCGCCGTCGAACGCTTGCGGCCAGCTCTACAGCTTATGAAACTCGCACGTTCTAACCTGACGCTGCAGCGACGGCGTCAGATTGGACAACGGGACTTTCACAAGTTGTCGCCGCAACTCCAAAGGCCGCGGCGTCGATAAAGCGCGCTGTCGCCGCGCTCCGCGTAATCCGTGATCCGGCTATCGACGGCGCCGACTGCGACCCCAAGCACAACGCTTGACAGCGCGCCACTCCCCTTGCGTCAAGCGGGATGAGATCGGCTGAATCCGCGACCGCGCGTCAAGCGTATCGATTGCCGCCGGCTCCGGCCGGCTGATCCATCCTACCGCCCGGCATCCTCCTCGCGGCGCGTGGGGCGTAGGGGTCATGATTCATCCGGCGCGAGTGCACGCGGCCGCATTGCACGCAAACGAATATCGCGACTTCGATATCAAAGACCGGATTGTCTGGTTCAATCCGTTTGAACCGTAGTTCGCTGTGGCAAAGCTCGCAGCGCAAGGACGGCGGGGGTTCGACGAGGTTACGCATACGGAACCTCCTTTCGTGCGACATGCGTCGTCGCGAATCCGAGGGACGCTCAAAAGGGTCCCCATCAATGCCCGATTTCTTAGGAAGCCTGACGCTTTGGTCTGGCGCGGCGATTGTCACAAACGCTAAGGAACCCTTAACGCGGAAAAGCGGCGCGAGGAAGGCGATGGCGCTTCACGGCGACAGGATACG
>CAZKHF010000319.1:0-3259 GCA_964552445.1 uncultured Bradyrhizobium sp.
GTTGTGGCTGTCGTGGCCGACCGAGGAGGCGATCGCGCCGCGCTTCATGCCGAAGCCGGCGACGAAACCGACGGCGATGTTGTGATTGACGCCATGGCGGGCGACGACCGCAACCTTGATCAGGTCGCGGTCGAGGTCGATCCCGCGTAGTCCGTTGGCGAACGGCAGGATCGCCGGCACGCGCTCGGTGATCACCTGTCCGGGCACGACGCCGATCGCCTGGGTGGAGGGCCCCTGCCCGCGCGCGACGAAATCATCCGCGTCGACGCGCCGCGCCTTGACGCTCGCGCGCCCGACCGGCTCGACGGCGGGACGCGCGGCGAACAGCGCCTCGTCGACGACGCGCCCGGCGCTGATCACCTTCGTCACCGCGCAAGCTTCAAGATCGTCGAGCACGACCAGATCGGCGCGCCAGCCCGGCGCGACCAGGCCGCGGTCGGCGAGCCCGAAGATGCGCGCGGCGGAGATGCTGGCGGCGCGATAGGCCGCGAGCGGCGGCGCGCCGAGCGCGATCGCAGTGCGGATGATGTAGTCGAGGTGCCCCTCCTCGGCGATGTCGAGCGGATTGCGGTCGTCGGTGCAGAAGGCGATGAAGGGCGAGTGGCGCTCGGTGACGATTGGCGCCAGCGCATGCAGATCCTTGCACACCGAGCCCTCGCGCACCAGCACCTGCATGCCCTTGAAGAGCTTCTCCAGCGCCTCGGCGGCGTTGGTCGTCTCATGGTCGGTGCGTACGCCAGCGGCGAGGTAGCCGTTGAGGTCGAGGCCGGAGAGCAGCGGCGCGTGGCCGTCGATCGGCCGCCCCTGGAACGCCGCAAGCTTGGCGAGGCAGCCAGGGTCGCCCGCCAGCACGCCGGGAAAGTTCATCATCTCGGCGAGGCCGAGCGCCTTGGGGTGGCCGGCGAGCGGCAGCAGGTCCTCGACTTCCAGCCGCGCGCCGGCGGTCTCCATCGGCGTCGCCGGCACGCAGCTCGACAGTTGCACGCGAAGATCGAGGGCCGTCGCCAGCGCCGAATCGAGGAAATAGGCGATGCCCGCGACGCCAAGCACGTTGGCGATCTCGTGCGGGTCGCAGATCGCCGTGGTGACGCCGCGCGGCAGCGCGCAGCGATCGAACTCGAGCGGCGTGATCAGCGAGGATTCGACGTGCAGATGGGTGTCGATGAAGCCCGGAACGACGACCTTGCCGGAGACGTCGATCTCGACCGCGCCGCGATAATCGGCGAGCGTGCCGACGATGCGGTCGCCATGGATGGCGACGTCGCCTTCGCGCAGCTCGCCGGAGACGAGGTCGAACAGCCGCCCGCCCTTGAGGACGAGGTCGGCCGGCGCGCGGCCGCGCCCTTCGGCGATCGCGCGGGCGAGAAAAGCGGCGACGTCGTTCATTTTGGTCGGTCTCCTTGAGCGGCGACGGATCACGCGGTCAATGTCGCAAGCGCCGCCGCGTTTCACAAGCCTCGCGCGAAATCGCCGGCCCACGGGCGGCGGGCCGCCCTTCGCGCCGCACACGGCCTTCCTCAGACGTGCACGGCTCTGTAGGTCGGCCCGTTCGGTCCGAACGCGGGCTCGAGGCGGAAATCGTCTTCGGCCGTCATCTTGCCGAGCGGCACGGGACCCTCGGGCAGGATCAGCGTCGCGACGTCGTTGACGAACACGATCACGTGGCGGCTGCGCTCATTAAGACGTCTGGCGAAGCGGCGCAGGTCGTCGAAATAGGGCGCCTTGCGCCACGCTTGCGGCGCGCCGGGATCGACTTGGGCGTAGAGGAAGCCGTTGCCGGGGAAGAACGACAGCACGATGTGCGAATGGTCAGGCTTCCACACGTCCGGCAGGGTGGGATCGCCCATCCACAGGCAGAAGAACTGCCGGCACTGCGTCGGCCGCCTGACGTGAATGGCGCAAGCGGCGTCCGATCCCGGCCGGCAATGGCGGCACCAGACGCCCGCCGGCTTGTCGACCGCCGGCAAGAGGAACACCTTGCAGCAGAGCGCGCAGGCGCCGCATTGACGCGCGTTAGGATAGGCCGTCGGGCCGGAAACGATCTCGACCATGCCCCGGCTTAGCCGACCCGACGGCGCGGGGCAACCGGGGCCGCTTCTCGCCCATTGCCAGCGCCCGCAAAACTTGCTTCAAGCGGGAAATGTCCTCCCTCTCCCACCTCGGCGCCTCGGGCGAGGCGCGCATGGTCGACGTTTCCGACAAGCCGGCGACCGAGCGCGTGGCGATCGCCGAAGGGCGCGTGGTCATGCACGCCGAGACGCTCGCGCTCATCCGCTCCGGCGACGCCAAGAAGGGCGACGTCTTGGGAACGGCGCGGATCGCGGGAATCATGGCGGCGAAGCGGACCCACGAGCTGATCCCGCTCTGCCACCCGATCGCGCTCTCCCGCGTCGCCGTCGACCTCGCCCTCGAGGAGACGCCGCCGAGCGTCGTCGTGCGCGCCGAGGCGAAGACGGTCGGACCGACCGGCGTCGAGATGGAGGCGCTGACCGCCGTCGCCGTCGCCTGCCTGACCGTCTACGACATGGCCAAGGCCGCCGACCGCGGCATGCGCATCGAAGCGGTCCGGCTGGTCGAGAAGCGCGGCGGCAAATCCGGCCTGTGGCGCGCCGAGGAGAGCGCGCGGCGATCGGCGTCGGAGCCGCCGCGATGACCGCCCCGCCGCTGATCAGCGCCGAGGAGGCGCTGGCGCGTGTGCTCGCGGCGGCGTCGGAGCCGCTCGAAGCGGAGACGGTCGCCCTTGCCGACGCGCTCGGCCGCACGCTGGCGCGCGACCTCGCCTCGCGGCGCGTCCAGCCGCCGTTCGCCAATTCGGCGATGGACGGCTACGCCGTGCGCGCCGCCGACGCGGCGCGCGCGCCGGCGCGGCTGACGGTGGTCGGCAAGTCGGCGGCCGGCCATGCCTTCGCCGGCCGCCTCCTCGCCGGGCAGGCCGCGCGCATCTTCACCGGCGCGCCGCTGCCCGAAGGGAGCGACGCGGTGGCGATCCAGGAAGAGGCGCGACGCGAGGGCGAGGCGATCGTGCTGAGCCGGCCCGTCGCGCCGGGCGACTATGTGCGCGCGCCCGGCCTCGATTTCACCGAGGGCGAGAGGGTGCTGGCGGCGGGCCGGCGGCTCACGCCGCGCGACCTCGCCCTCGCCGCCGCGGCCGACCACGCCGCCGTTCCCGTGCGCCGCCGGCCGCGCGTCGCCATCCTCGCCACCGGCGACGAGCTGGTGGCGCCCGGAGCGGCGCGCGGGCCGGCGCAGATCGTCGCCT
>CAZKHF010000320.1:0-3247 GCA_964552445.1 uncultured Bradyrhizobium sp.
GTCGAGTTCTTCTGGGGCCTCGAGCGGCACATGGAGCTGGTGGCGCAGACCATCGGCATGGACCCGTTGGAGTTCCGCAGACTGAACCTGCTCAGGCCCGGCTCGATCACCCTGACCGGCGAGAAGATCACCGAGCACACTGGCGACGTGCGCAAGTGCCTCGATTCGGTGGCGGCGTCGATCGGCTACGGCGAGCTGACGGCGGAGGAGAAGGCGCGCGAGGCGCGCACCGGCTTCAAGATCGGCAAGGGCGTCGCCACCCTGCACAAGGCGCCGGCGATGCCGTCCAACACCGCCACCGCGGTGGTGGTGAAGATGAACGGGGACGGCACGGTGCTGGTCAACGTCGGCCTCACCGAGATCGGCCAGGGCTCGACCACCGCCTTCGCCCAGATCGCCGCCGAGCGGCTGGGGTTCCCGCTCAACAAGGTGCGGGTGACGGTCGAGAAGGACACCGACCGCGACCCCTACGACTGGCAGACCGTCGCCTCGAAGGGATTGATCCTCACCGGCAACGCGGTGATCCTCGCCTGCCAGGACCTGCTCGCCAAGGCCTACGAGCTGGCCGGCCAGGCGCTGCGCGCCAACCCTTGCGACCTCGACCACGACGGGGAGAAGGTGTTCGTCCGCCACAACCCCGATCACAGCGTCAAGTTCTCGCAGCTCGCGCTCGGCTATGCGTTCCCCGACGGCAGCGGGATCGGCGGGCCGCTGATCGGCGTTGGCCGTTACATCGCCCAGGGGCTCACCAACCTCAACAAGGAGACCGGCCAGGGCCTGCCGGCGCTCGACTGGACCTACGGCGCGCATGGCGTCGTCGCCGAGGTGAATCCGACCACCGGCCAGTACCACATCCTCAAGATTGCCTCCGCCTACGACGTCGGCAAGGCGATCAATCCCGAGCTGATCCGCGGGCAATGCATCGGCGGCATGGTCCAAGGCCTCGGCACGGCGCTGTGCGAAGGCTACATCTACGACCAACAGGGACACTTGCTGAACCCGTCGTTCACCGACAACAAGATCCCCACCACCAAGGACCTTCCCGACGAGATCGAATGCATCATCGTCGAGCGGGCGCAGCTCGACGGGCCCTACGGCGCGCGCGGCGTCGGCGAGCACCCGATGATCTCGGTCGCTCCCGCGCTCGGCAACGCGATCCGGCAGGCGACCGGCGCGGAGCTGACGCACATGCCGATCCGCGCCGAGGACGTGTGGCGGGCGATGAACCGCCACGATCCGGTCGAGACCTGGGCCGCCAAGACGCCGGCCGGGTCCGACAGGACCATCCACGCGGCCAAGTAGGCGGCGGCGCTCGCTCGCAACCGCCGTTGTCGCGAGGAGCGAAGCGACGAAGCAATCCAAGGGGTCGAAGGGCGGAAGCCCTTACGAACCCTGGATTGCTTCGCTCGCGCTCGCAATGCCGGGAGCGGGGACGCCGCGCCGCTCTCGCTCGTTCTCACCCGCGCTTGCGGCCGACGATGACGTATTGCGCGCCGAGCGGCAGCCAGCGCGCCCACGCGTCGAGGCGCCGCGCCGCCGCCGCCTCGAACGGGGTGAAGAACAGGAACTCGCGCTCGATCGCGACAAACCCGGCCTCCGTCATCAGCCGCGCAAGCGTCGGCGGCGTTAGCAGCGTCGCGTCGCGGTCGAAATCGCAGCGACTCACCGCGACGCGCGTCAGCGGGTTCCAGGGATTGTGCTCGAAGACGAGCAGCGCGCCGCCGACTTTGAGCGCGCGAAACGCTTCGGCGACGAACCGCGGCCAGCGCGGCGGCGGCACATGGTGCATCACGCAGATCGCGGTCGCCAGATCGAAGCAAGCGTCGGCGAACGGCAGCCGCTCGCCGTCGTAGACGAGATAGTCGTTCGTCGGCTGGCGACGCCGCGCCTCGACGATCGCGTCGGCGGCGATGTCGACGCCCGTGACCGCGAAGCCCGCGGGAGCGAGCCAGGGATGGATGAGGCCATAGCCGCAGCCGACGTCGAGGAGCCGCGCTCCCGGCTGGGCGAGCCCGAGCCGCCGGGCGATCTCGATCAGGCGCTCGGCCTTGCCGCGAATGAAGAAGTCATGGCCGACGCCGGCGAAGTCGATCGAGCGGCGCACCTGGTCCTCGTAATCGGGAACGAAGCCCGAGCAGAAATCCCCGGCCTCAGGGGGAACTCGCCGATCGTCGCTCATGGGACCTTTCCGCTTGCTCGCGCCGCATTCCAGTTGAAGCGGCCTGCCCTCACCCCAGCCCTCTCCCGCAAGCGGGAGAGGGGGCGGAGGCGCCGCCGCGAAATCCTTCTCCCGCTTGCGGGAGAAGGTGGACGCGCGAAGCGCGGCCGGATGAGGGCCGGTCAAATCGCCGCCCGCTCTACCGCCACATCGCGCGCATGCGCGCGGTCAGGTCGACCTTCGGCCCTTCGGCGACGCGCGTCGCCGGCTCGGCCGCGGCGGGCGGCCAGGTCCGGCAGTCGAAATGCTTCATCAGCGGCGCAGGAATGAAGCGCGTGCGGCTCGCCGTGACATGGCGATCGCCCGCTTTCGCCTGGCCATGGACATAGAAGCGCTGCGGGACGATCAGGGTCAGCGCGTCGCGCGCGCGCGTCATCGCCACGTAGAGCAGGCGTCGCTCCTCCTCGATCTCCTCCGACGATCCGGCGGCGAGGTCGGAGGGGATGCAGCCGTCGACGCAGTTGAGCACGAACACGTTTCTCCATTCCTGCCCCTTGGCGGAATGGATGGTGGAGAGGACGAGATAGTCTTCGTCCTTGAGCGGCGGCCCCGCTTCGTCGCTGGTCGCGTCGGGCGGATCGAGCGTCAGCTCGGTCAAGAAGCGCTCGCGCGAGGGGAAAGCCGCAGCGAGGCGCTCCAGCGCGTCGAGGTCGGCCGCGCGGGCGGGGGCGTCGTCATAAGCCTCCTCCAGCGTGGCGCGCCGCCAGGCGATCGCCTCGCTGAGATCGGCGGGCCACGGCGCGTCGCGCGCGAGGCGGACGAGCAGGGCGGCGAACGCGGCGAAGGCCGCGCGGGCCTTGGCCGGCGGGTCGAACGCCGCCAGCGTGGCGAAACAATCGTCGGCCGCTCCTGCGGCGACGATTCTTTCCGCGTTGGCCGGGCCGATCCCAGGCAGGAGCAGCGCGACGCGGAAGCCGGCGACGCGGTCGCGCGGGTTGGTGGCGAAGCGCAGCAGCGCCAGCGCGTCCTTGATATGGGCGGAATCGAGGAACTTCAGCCCGCCGAATTTGACGAACGGAATGTTGCGCC
>CAZKHF010000321.1:0-3228 GCA_964552445.1 uncultured Bradyrhizobium sp.
TCGAGCGAGGTGCCGGCGCCGAACGGCACGATCGGCGCGTCGTGGGCGGCGCAGAGGCGCACCGCGTCGATCACGTCCTCGCGGCTGATGGCGAACACCACCGCGTCAGGCGGCGCGTTCTCCAGCCAGGTCAGCGTGTGGGCGTGCTGGCGGCGGATCGCCTCGGAAGTCGCCAGCGCGTCGCCGAACCGCGCCGCCAGCGCCCCGACGAGTTCGGCGACCCGCTGCGGCGGGAGGCGGCCTTCGCGGCGACGGACGAGCGGGCGGGTTTCTGTCGGCATCGGCGGTTTGCGCTCCTGTTCTGCGGCGGGGACGCGGCCATAGTGCCCTCCGCGCGATGGCGGAGCAATGCGTCCCTTGGCCCCTCGGTCCACGGCGCCGGCGTTCGATCCTTCCTATGGCGCGCGGCGGCCGGCTGTGGGATCGTGCGCCGCGCGCGACGATCGCCGGAGTCCGGCGTCGCCCGCGCGTCAGAGCAGGGAGGGAGGCATGGGCGAAGGAACCACTTCGAGCGACGTCGCCGGCCGGCTCGTCGCCATGGAGGCGGCGGCGCTCAAGCGCTGGTGCGCCGGCGATCCGTCGGGCTTTCTCGAGATCAGCGACGCCGACGTCGTCTATTTCGATCCGTTCCTCGCGCGCCGTCTCGACGGCCTCGCCGCGCTCGCCGCCTACTACGATTCGCTGCGCGGCAAAGTGAGCGCCGCGCGCTTCGAGCTGCTCAACCCCAAGGTTCAGCGCTTCGGCGACGCGGCCGCGCTTTCCTTCAATTTCGTCTCCTGGAGCGCCGCCGACGAGCCGACGCGCTGGAACTGCACCGAGGTCTACGCGCGCCGCGGCGCGGCTTGGCGCATTGCGCAGACGCATTGGTCGCTCACGGGAGGGCCGAGCGCTTAGGCGCGCGTGGGTTGACCCCAAGGCGGCCGAGGCGCTCCTAATTCGCCCCTTCGCTCGCCACGTCAGGATGCGTCGCATGGCAGAATCGGCTCTCTCTAAGCGCAATCCTCTGCTCGAGCCGTGGGACGGTCCGTTCGGGGCGCCGCCGTTCGACCGCGCGCGGCCCGAGCATTTCCGTCCCGCCTTCGACGCCGCGCTGGCGGAGAGGCGCGCCGAGATCCGCGCCATCGCCGACAATCCCGAGCCGCCGAGCTTCGCCAACACCATCGCCGCGCTGGAGCGCAGCGGCCGGCGTCTCGACCGGATCGACGCCGCCTTCTCGCTGCTCGCGGGCGCCGACGCCGACGAAGAGCTGGAGGCGATCGAGCGCGAGATCGCGCCGGTGCTCGCGCGCGAGCGCGCCGCCATCCTGCTCGACGAAAAGCTGTTCGGCCGCGTCGCGGCGCTCTACGAGGCGCGCGGCCGCCTCGGGCTCGACCCGGAAGCCCTGCGACTACTCGAGCGCCGCCATCTCGAGTTCGCCCGCGCCGGCGCCGGCCTGGCGGCGGACAAGAAGGCGCGCCTCGCGGCGATCGGCGAGCGGCTGGCGAGCCTCGGCGCCGCCTTCGGCCAGAACGTGCTCGCCGACGAGCGCGCCTTCGCGCTCGTCCTCAAGACGCCCGAGGATCTCGCCGGGCTGCCGGCGAGTTTTCTCGCCGAGGCCGCCGCGGCCGCCGCCGAGCGCGGCCGGCCGGGCGAGCGGATGGTGACGCTGTCGCGCTCGTCGATCGAGCCGTTCCTCGCCTTTTCGGCTCGGCGCGACCTGCGCGAGAAGGCTTGGCGCGCGTTTCACGCGCGCGGCGCCGGCGGCGGCGCGAGCGACAACGCGGCGATTCTCAGCGAGACGGTCGAACTGCGCGCCGAGCGCGCGCGGCTCATCGGCTATGCGAGCTACGCCGATTTCCAGCTCGCCGACACGATGGCCAAGACGCCCGAGGCGGCGCTGGCGCTGCTGAAGCGCGTCTGGACGCCCGCGCGCGCCAAGGCGCTCGCCGACGCGGAGGCGCTGCAGGCGATCGCCGCCGCCGACGGCGGCGATTTCGAGCTGAAGCCCTGGGACTGGCGCTACTACGCCGAGAAGCGGCGCAAAACGCTGCTCGACTTCGACGAGAGCGCGCTGAAGCCTTATCTGCCGCTGGAGGCGATGATCGCCGCCGCCTTCGACGTCGCCCATCGCCTGTTCGGCCTCTCGTTCGTCGAGCGAAAGGACATCCCTCTCCACCACCCGGACGCGCGCGCCTGGACGGCGCTCGGCCGCGACGGCCAGCCGATCGCGCTGTTCATCGGCGACTATTTCGCCAGGGCCTCGAAGCGCAGCGGCGCCTGGATGACGACGCTGCGCGAGCAACAGAAGCTCGACGGCCGCGTCCTGCCGATCGTCGTCAACGTGGCGAACTTCGCCCGCCCGGCGGCGGGGGAAGCATGCCTGCTCGGCCTCGACGAGGCGCAAACCTTGTTCCACGAATTCGGCCATGCGCTGCACGGGATGCTGTCGGACGCGACCTATCCGTCGCTCGCGGGGACCCGCGTCGCGCGCGACTTCGTCGAGTTTCCCTCTCAGCTCTATGAGCGTTGGCTGGAGCGGCCGGAGACGCTCAAGCGCTTCGCGCGGCGCGCGAGCGACGGCGCGCCGGCCCCCGAGGCGCTGATCGCGCGCGCGGAAGCCGCGCGGCGCTTCGACCAGGGCTTCGCCGCCGTCGAGCTTATCGCCTCGGCGTTGGTCGACCTCGACCTGCATCGGCTCGCCGACCCGGGCGCGATCGACGTCGCCGCCTTCGAGGCCAGCGAGCTGGCGGCGATCGGCATGCCGGCGGCGATCGCGCCGCGCCACGCCGTCCCCCATTTCCAGCACGTCTTCGCCGGCGACGAATACGCCGCCGGCTATTACAGCTACCTGTGGTCGGAGGCGCTCGACGCCGACGCGTTCGAGGCGTTCGAAGAGTGCGGCGACGTCTTCGATCCCGCGTTGGCGGCGCGGCTCGAGCGCTTCGTCTACTCGGCGGGCGACCGGCGCGAGCCCGGCGACGCTTATCGCGCTTTTCGCGGCCGCGACCCGCGAGTCGAGGCGCTGCTGCGCAAGCGAGGATTGACGGCCGCCTGACCGACGCGGCGTCGAGCCCACGCCTCAATCGCTCCTCGCGGACGCCGGCTTCGCATTCGCGGCGACGGTCGGCGTCCTGGCGTCCGCGGCGACCCGGACGGCGTCGCCGGTCTGCATCGATTCCGGGGGATTGTCGACCAGGCGGTCGGAAGGCGAGACGCCGGATTCGATCTCGACGCGGTTGCCGAGGTTGC
>CAZKHF010000322.1:0-3215 GCA_964552445.1 uncultured Bradyrhizobium sp.
AGATTGGTCTGGAAGGCTATCTCGTCGATCACGCCGATGATGTTGCTGATCTGCTTGGACGACTTCTCGATCTCCCCCATCGCCGTCACGGTGTCGCGCACCACCTCGCCGGAACGCTGGGCGTTGTCCTTCGCCGTCGTGACGACGTTGCGCGCTTCCGTTGTGCCTTCCGCGGTTTTGCGTACTGTCACGGTGATTTCTTCCAAGGCCGCGGCGGTTTCTTCCAGGCTGGCGGCCTGCTCTTCGGTCCGCCGGGCGAGATTGTCCGAGGCTTGCGACATCTCCGCCGACCCCGTCAGCACGACCGTCGTGCTGCCGGCGATCGAGGCCAGGGCGTTGTGCATGGCTTCCATGGCGCGGTTGAAGTCGTCCTTGAGCGCCTGGTAGGCGGCGGCGACCGGCTGAGTCACGCGGATGGTGAGATCGCCGTTGGCGAGGCCGGCCAATGCGTCGCCCAACGCGTCGAGGGCCGCTTTCTGCTGCGCCGCCGTCTCGGCCGCCTGAGCCTGCGCGGCTTGTTCCGCCTGCCTGAGTTTTATCGTCTCGCGCAGATCGTGCCAGAAGGAGATCAGCACGGGACGGCCGCCGAGGTTGGCCCGCAGGAGGGTCACCTCCATCGGCAGGGGGGAGCCGTCCAGCCGCTGGTGCGTCCACTCAAAGCGCGCGCACCCCTCGGACATCGCGGCGCTTATGTACTCTACAGCCGCCTCGGACGAGAGCCTGCCATCAGGTTGCCGTTCTGGCGAAAGGCGATCCGGGGTGACGCCGATCAGCTTATCGCGCGGTTGGCCCATGAATTTTTCCGTCGCCGCGTTGCATTCGCGGATCGCGCCGCCGTCGAGCGCGAAATAGGCGTCGGGCGAGTTTTCGAAGATGAACTCCGCGGTCATTTCCCGCAGCGATTTTTCTGGCTTGCGTTTGAAAAACATTCCCGTCACCCCACGCTTGCGGGCGATTACCGAAGTCTCGTGGATAACTGTCAACGAACTTGGTTAATGAAGACTTTCTCGACTAGCATTTGTCCGCACATCCGTCGTTTCGTTCGGGCGAGCTGCGGTCGAACGGTCGCGGCGTCGATCGATGGACGCTTCGGGAACTACGGAATGGCGGCGTTGTCGACTGCGCCCCACCATCAAGACACGCTAATTCGGATTACGGATTACGGTGGGTGGAGTGGACCCCGCAAATGAGACATTGAGATCTTGGCGACAAGGCTCTGCGAGAAGGAGCCTTGAGATTAGATCGCCGCGCCCATTGTCGACGCAAGAGAAGCAAGCGCCGGTTCGCTGGCTGGAGGCGGACGAGCGGGTGGCGGCTTTGGCGGCGGAGACCGGGGTTCTGCGCAAGTCGCTTTACGAATGGCGGGCGGCCTATTGGGCGAGGTCCGCGGCGATCCCTGCGGTCGCGCGCAGACAACCTGCGGACTTGGCCGCAAACACGCCGCCGCCTTGCCGACCGACCGAGCTCGCGCTTCAGCGGTCGGCGCTGATTGGCGCCAAGCGATACCGCCTCCTTTTTCTGAGATCGTCGGAGCATCGCGCCGCCGGCGCTCGCAGGAGGCGTCTATCCGCGCCGGCGTAAGTAGTTTCCGATTCTGGCGCTCGCTCGCACGACCATGTTGGCTGACTGCAGTCGCCGCATCTCTCGTCAACATGGAGTAGTCATCATGAAAACGCATCTGCTGAGAAACATGTTTATCGTCGGCGCGAGCACGCTCGCTTTGGCCGCCAGCACGATCGCGCTTCCGTCCGTCGCCGACGCCAAAGGCAGCCAGCACCAAGGCGGCCACCAAGGCGGCCACCAAGGCCATCCCGGCGGCGGGCGCGTCGGCGGCAATTTCCACGGTCACAGGGGACCTGGCGGGTATCGCGGCGGCGGCTACTACTATGGCGGCTACTATCCCGGCTACTATCCCGGCTACTGCGGACCTATTCAATTGACTCTCGGTCTCTGCGGTCCCTGGGGCTACTGAGGACGGCTCCGCCGCTTCTTCACAATGCCGGGTCCGCCGGGTTTTCGGGCGCGCCCCTCGGAGGGGGAGATCGAGCGCCCGGTTTGGCCATCTGCCGGGCGCGCCGTTTCTCGATTGACCCGCCGATGGAGAGATCGGCGTTGAGCGGGGCGTGACAGCGGGCGGGAGCCGGGCGAATTCGCCTTTGACGTCAGCGCGCTGAAATCCGACAGACGATGCAATGATTCAACCCATAGGTGCCCTCATGAGAAAATTCCTTCTCGCCTCCGTCGCGGTCGTCGGCTTGGCGGGTTCGACGTTCGCCCTGAACGCGTTCGCCGCCTCCGGCGACACGCCAGCCATGGCCCAAATGCAGCGTATGCAGGAACGCCACGCCGTCATGCTCGACGCGCATCTTGCCGCCATGAAGGCGGGGCTCAAGCTCACCGACGAGCAAGCCAAGTACTGGCCCGCTTTCGAATCGGCGATCCGCGACGCGGAAACGGCGCGCGCGGATCGATGGCGCCAAGCGCGAGAGCGTATGGCTCAAGGCGAACCTCCCTCGCCGATCGAGCGCATGACGATCATGTCCGAGCATCTTCAGAAGACGGCGGAGCAGCTCAAGGCGGTCGCCGATGCGGGCAAGCCCCTTTATGACAGCCTCACCGATGCGCAAAAGCATGATTTCGGTCCGCTGATGCGCGACCTCAGATTGCGCGGCCGGCGCTAGATGGTTGTCAGTCGTGGGCGCAATCCAGGCGCCGACGCATTGCTCGCGCGAGCGGCGAGCTCACGGAAGCGGCGCGCCGGCCTCGCGCCGGTCGCCGCTCTTCCTCATGGGAATATTCAGCCGCGGCGAGGCTTGCTCGCCGCCGCGTCAGACGCGCTCCGCCGGAGTCTGGTTTCGCCGCGGCATGAGTAGATTCCGACCCTGCCTTTCGCGATCACTGATCCGTTATCGTCGGTTCAGGCGCGTCTGCGCTTCGCTCCGCACGCTAAGGAACGCTTCGGTCGTCAGACAAACGCAGAGACGTCGAGCCCCACCCCCGCTTTGTGAAACCCACGAAGGCCAACCATGCATCCGACCCACAACACGTTATCCGAGAACATTCGCACGCAGGCGGTCGAACTCCTCAATAAGCACCTGGCGGCGGCGATCGATCTCCACGGCCAGGTGAAGCAGGCGCACTGGAACGTGCGGGGGCCCGGCTTCATCGCCGTCCACGAGCTGTTCGACAAGGTCGCCGCCGAGGCGGAGAGCTAT
>CAZKHF010000323.1:0-3213 GCA_964552445.1 uncultured Bradyrhizobium sp.
CAGACGACGCGCTCGCTGTTCGAGCTGTCGCGCAAGCTTTCCGGCGCCGTCGCGCTCGACGACATCATGCAGGCGGCGACGGTCTACGCGCAGAAGACGCTGGCCGCGCGCTGCGTCGCGCTGCTTCTGCCGGAGGACGGCGACCTGACGCTCAGCTCCGCCTGGCCGCCAGTGGTCGACGCGCTCGACGCGGGCGAGTCGGGCGCGGCGCGCTGGGCGTTCGAGAAGAGCGAGGCGGCGGGTTGGCAGACGGGCACCCTGCCCAACGTGCGTTTCCAGTTCCGCCCGCTGGTGACGGCGCGCGGCGTGGTCGGCGTGTGCGGCTTCGAGCCGGCCGATCCCAGCGCCTCGCTTCCGCCGACGATCGAGCATGCGCTGAACCTCATCCTCGAGCAGACGGCGATCGCCATCGACCGCGCCAACCTGGTCAGGGCGTCGGTGCGCAACTCGGCGCTGGAGGAGAACGACAAGCTGCGCGCCGCCCTGCTCGCCTCGCTGTCGCACGATTTGCGCACGCCGCTGGCGACCATCACCGGCGCGGTGACGACGCTGCGCAAGTTCGGCGAGACGATGCCCGCCGAGCAGCGCGCCGACCTGTTGGAGTCGATCGAGGAGGAGAGCGGGCGGCTGTCGCGCTTCATCGCCAACCTGCTCGACATGTCGCGCATCGAGTCGGGCGCGCTGAAGCCGAAGAGCGATCTCGTCGACGTCGCCGAGGTGGTGCGCGCGGCGATCGATCGCGCCGGCAAGGCGTTCCCAGGGCAGGCGTTCGCCGTCAGCCTGGCGCGCGAGCTGCCGTTCATCCGCGGCGACGCCGGCCTGATCGAGCAGGTGCTGTTCAACCTGCTCGACAACGCGCAGAAATACGGGGCCGGCGGCCGCGTCAGCGTGCACGCGCGGCCCAACGGCGAGACGGTGCTGCTCTCGGTCACCGACGAGGGGCCGGGGATCAAGCCCGCCGACCTCGAACGCATTTTCGAGAAGTTCTACCGCGGCGGACGCCAGGACGGGCGCAAGGCCGGCACCGGCCTCGGCCTGTCGATCAGCCGCGGGCTGATCGAAGCGATGGGCGGCAAGATCTGGGCGGAGAGCCCGGCGGCGCGGCGGCGCGGCGCCCGCATCGTCGTATCCCTTCCCGCCGTGGAGGCGCCGCCCTTGGCGAAGACGGCGTCGTGACCGGCGCGCGCATCCTCGTCGTCGACGACGAGCCGCAGATCCTGCGCTTCCTCACGCCGGCGCTGGAGGCGTCGGGCTACACGGTGCTGCACGCGGCCGCCGGTCACGAGGCGCTGCGGTTGATCGCCAACGCCGCGCCCGACCTGATCCTGCTCGATCTCGGCCTGCCCGACATCGACGGCAAGGAGGTGATCGCCAAGGCGCGGCAGTTCGCCTCGGCGCCGATCGTGGTGCTGTCGGCCCGCGAGCGCGAGGCGGAAAAGATCGCCGCGCTCGATCTCGGCGCCGACGACTATGTCGAGAAACCGTTCGCCATCGGCGAACTGCTGGCGCGCCTGCGCGCCGCGCTACGCCACGCCAAGGCGGGCGCGGCGCCGAAACGGCGAGTCGAAACCGACGGGCTCATCATCGACATGGATCGACGGCTGGTGACGCGCGAGGGCCAGTCGATCAAGCTGACGCCGCGCGAATACGACCTCCTCTGCGCGCTCGCCGGCAACGCCGGCCGGGTGATGACCCACACCCAGATCCTCACCGCCGTGTGGGGCCCCGCCCACAAGGACGACACGCAGTACCTACGCGTGTTCGTCGGCCAGTTGCGCAACAAGATCGAGCGCGACCCATCGGCGCCGACGATCATCCGCACCGAGTCGGGCATCGGCTACCGCTTCGCCGAAAGCGCGTAGGGCTTTTCCTGGCATCGGCGCCCTCCCCGATCCCTGCTCTGCAACAAGAAAGGCGGATCGGCGGAAAGCGTCGTCGACCTCATGGAAGCGAAAACTTCCGCAGTGGAGCGCGCCGTCGGCGGCGCTCCATCGGCCTCTAAGCGGACGCGCCCGCCGAGCGCGTCCGCAAGCGGGCCTCGCGGCGGCTCTAAGCCGCGCCGGCCCCGACGCCGATCGGGCACGACACGCCGGTGCCGCCATGCCCGCAATAGCCGCCGGGGTTCTTGGCGAGATACTGCTGGTGGTGGTCCTCGGCGTAGTAGAACCGGCCCGCTTCGGCGATCTCGGTGGTGATCGGGCCGAAGCCCTTCGCTTTCAACGCTTCGCCATAGGCCGCGGCGGAGCGAAGCGCCGCCGCGCGCTGCTCCGGCGTCGTCCAGTAGATCGCCGAGCGGTACTGCGTTCCGACGTCGGCGCCCTGGCGCATGCCCTGGGTCGGATCGTGGCCTTCCCAGAACAAGTTCAACAGCGTTTCGTAGCTGATCTTCGCCGGGTCGTAGACGACCCGCACGACCTCGGCGTGGCCGGTCAGGCCCGAGCATACCTCCTCGTAGGTCGGGTTGGCGGTGTGGCCGCCGCTATAGCCGACCGCGGTGACGAACACGCCCTCGCTCGCCTGCCAGAACCTGCGCTCGGCGCCCCAGAAGCAGCCCATGGCGAAAAGGGCGGCTTCGGCGCCCGCGGGATAGGGGCCGGCGAGCGGCCGACCGCTGACGAAATGCTCAAGACCAGCGACGATCGGCGTCGCGCGGCCGGGCAGCGCCTCGGCGGACGAAACGAGACGCGTCTTGTCGGCGAGGAAACAGAACATGCTTGGCTCCTTATCGAACTTCGCCGCTTATTCGCGCGGGGCCGGCCGATTGTTACCCGGCCGCCCGCCGCTCGCCGCTCGATGCGTCCGGCTCAATGCGTCCACGCGCCGCGCTCGCGCGGCGCGCGCGGCCGAGCGATGGCGAAGAGCAGGAAGCCGACCAGCGCGAGCTCGACGAAGGCCGGCGCCGAGAGCAGGTCGACCAGCGCCGGGTCCCACGCCCGCGAGCCGAAATGCTTCTCAACGAAGGGCTGCAGCAGCGGGAATTTCGAGGGAAAGGCGTGGCCGAGCGCCCAGCCCATCGAGTAGAACTCGAGCTTCTGGTCGGCGAGCGAGCGCGCCCCGTCGATCACCGCGGCGGCGAAGGCGCCGGCGAGCATGAGCAGCGCGACGAAGCGAAGCACGAACCGAATCACGCCGCCATCCCGCCCCCAGGCCGAAAGCGCGCCCGTCTTAGCCAAAGCGCCGCGCGCTGTCCACGAGAGGAAGCGGCCGCCCGCC
>CAZKHF010000324.1:0-3178 GCA_964552445.1 uncultured Bradyrhizobium sp.
GCGCGGCGATCGACGAGGCGCTGAAGGCGCGCGAGGAGGGCAAGTCGCCGACCATTCTGTTCAACCTATCCGGCCACGGCCATTTCGACATGCAGGCCTATATCGACTACTTCGGCGGCAAGCTGGTCGATCAGGACTACGACGCCGCGGCGCTGGAGGCTTCGCTCGCCCAGCTGCCGAAGGTGGCGGCGGAATAGAATCGGGGACGCCGGCGCTTCCCGCGCCGACGCTTCAGAACTCCGTCCAGTCGTCGGCCGCAGCCTGCGCCGCCGACGCGAGCCGGCCTCCTCCCGCCGCCGCCCTCGCCAGAGGGCGGCGCGGGGCGGGCGCCGGCGCCGAAGGCGACGCGTTCCGCTCGACGGCGGCGACCGGCGCGGCGTCGCGGCGCGCTTCGTCGGCGGGGCCCGGCGCGGTGCGAAATTTCGCCGCCAGCTCGGCGAGCCGATCGCTCTCTTTGACGAGCGAGGCGCTGGCGGCGCTCGCCTCTTCCGACATCGCCGCGTTCTGCTGCGTCGCTTGGTCGAGGCTGTTGACCGCGGCGGAGATCTGCTGAAGGCTGGTCGACTGCTCCTCGGCGTGGGCGGCGATCTTGGCGACGACGTCGTTGACCTCCAAGACTTTGGCCGCGATCCGCGACAGCGCCTCGCCGGTCTGCGCCACCAGCTGGACGCCTTCGCCGACCTGGCTCGCCGAGTTCGAGATCAGGGACTTGATCTCTTTGGCGGCGTCGGCGGAGCGGCGCGCCAGCGCGCGCACCTCCGAAGCGACAACGGCGAAGCCGCGCCCGAATTCGCCGGCGCGGGCGGCCTCGACGCCCGCGTTGAGCGCCAGCAGATTGGTCTGGAAGGCGATCTCGTCGATGACGCCGATGATGTGGCTGATCTGCTGCGAGGAGCTCTCGATCTTGCTCATCGCCTCGACCGCGTTGCGCACGACGCCGCTGCCGAGCGTCGCATCCTCGCGCGCGCTGCAGACCACTTCGTGCGCGCGCTTCGCGCCCTCGGCGGCGCTGTGCACCGCCTCGTTGATTTGCGCCAGCGCCGCCGACGTCTCTTCGAGGCTGGAGGCTTGCTGCTCGGTGCGCCGCGCCAGATCGTCGGAGGCCGCGTTGATCTCTTGCGCGCTCGAGCGCACGGAGTCGGTCGCGGCGCCGAACCTGCGGAACGCCGCGCTAAGCTCGTCGATCGCGTCGTTGAAGTCGCCTTGCAGCTTCGCATAGGCGTCGGGCAGGGCGCCCTGCATGCGATAGCGGAGATCCTTGTCGGCGAGCTTGGCCAGCGCCGCGCCGATCGAAGCGGCGACGAGCGCGCGCTCCTTGTCCTGCGCCTCGCGCTCCGCCTTGGCGCGCGCCGCTTCCGCGGCGTCGATGTAGACCGAGATCGCGAAAGCCATGTCGAGGAAGACCGCCTTGACCAGCGCGCCCAGCGCCGCGCCCGCTTCCTCCGCCTGTTTCTTCGCCCCGCGCCCGATCAGCCCTTTCGGCCACAGCTCGGCGAGCACGGTCTTGATGAGATAATCGACGATGACCCCGTAGCCGCCGACATACCATCGCGGGTTGAGGCCGATGCGCGCATGCGCGACGCCGATCGCGCGCACGCGTTCGACGTAGCGCTCGTCAAAGCGACCCGAGGCGATCGCGCCCCAGTGGCCGACCTGCGCCTCTTTCGCCTTCGCCATATGCGCGTCGTCGGCGAAGAATGCGCTCAACTGCGGCGTCGCCCGCACCTTGTCGTAGAAGGCGTCGAGCGCTTTCGGCAGCTCGCGCTCGAGGATCGGCCTGAGGGCGAGGATGCGCGCCGAGTTCGCCGCGTCGAGCTGCATCAGGTCGGTCAGCGCGGCGAGGCCGGAGTCGGTTTGGGGTTCGCTCATCAGGACGTCCTTGGAGAATCAGGAGAATGCGACGACGTCGTCAGGATCGAGGCGGAGCCGGGGGCGCGGGCGACGGCTGATGCCGCCTCGCAGGGAGAACGCTCGACGCGGCCGCCGCCCCGGTTCGAACGGGCGGGGCTGGAAAGGCGGCTCAACGCGCATCGAATCGTCCCCGGTCACGGTTGGCATGGTGCGGATACCGCGTTGAACTTGGGTTAACAAACGCCTTCGCGACGACTTGAATGATCGGCGCGGCGCGCAAGGCTTGCTTTGCCCTGCGCGCGTGCTATCAAGCCGCGCCCGGGCGATTTCGCCGCTTTGACGAGGCTCCCCATGCCGATTCTCAGTCGTCGCGCTTTCCTCGCGTCGGCGCTTGTCGCCGTCGCGTCGCCGGCGCTCGCCGACGACGACGCGCAGAACACGCTGATCCTGACCACGAAATACGGCAAGACGGTCATCCGTCTGCGCCCGGACCTGGCGCCGAAGACCGTGGCGCAGATCAAGACGCTGACGAAGCGCAAGTTTTACGACGGAATCGTCTTCCATCGCGTCATTCCGGGCTTCATGGCCCAGACCGGCGACCCGACCGGCACCGGCGCCGGCCGTTCCGACCTGCCCGACATTCCCGCCGAGTTCACCCAAACCCATTTCAAGCGCGGCACGGTGGGCATGGCGCGCGGCAGCGACCCCAACTCGGCCAATTCGCAGTTCTTCATCTGCTTCGCCGACGCGGGATTCCTCGACGGGAAATACGCGGTGTTCGGCGAAGTGGTCTCCGGCATGGAGTTCATCGACAAGGTCAAGGCCGGCACGCAGGAGAACAACGGCGCGGTCGACGATCCCGACAAGATGGTCACGCTGCGTCTCGGCGCGTCGGAGGCCAAGCCGAAGGCGAAAGCCAAGGCCAAGCCGACGCCGACCCCCTCCGACGAGGCGACGCCCGAGGCGGCGCCGAGCGCCGAACCGTCCGACGCCAAGCCCGATTCCGACTGAGCGGCTTTCCCTCTTTCGCTTAAGGAGCGCGATGTGAGCAGTCCCGGCGACACCCTGACGCTCGACACCACCAAAGGCGCGGTGGTGATCGAGATGAACCCCGCCATCGCGCCCGGCCACGTCGCCCATATCAAGCGTCTGGTCGGCGAAGGCTTCTACGACGGAATCGTGTTCCACCGGGTCATCGACGGCTTCATGGCGCAGACCGGCTGCCCGCGCGGCGACGGCACCGGCGGCTCCGACTATCCCGACCTCAAGGCCGAGTTCAACGCCGAGCCGCACGTGCGCGGGACGGTGTCGATGGCGCGCGCCTCGA
>CAZKHF010000325.1:0-3176 GCA_964552445.1 uncultured Bradyrhizobium sp.
CAGGGGAACCTTCGCCCGCCGGGCGACGTCGGCGATCGCCTCGAGGTCGGCGACGGCGCCGCCCGAGCTGGCGATCGATTCGATGAAGATCGCCCGGGTCTTGTCGCCGAGCGCGGCGCTGAGCGCGTCGAGATCGTCGGGGTCGGCCCATTTCGTCCGCCAGCCGAAGTTCTCGAAGGCGTGGTCGAGGGGGCTCGCCAGGCCGCCGCGCGGCTTCATCGCCACCACGAACTCGTCGCCAGGCTGCAGCAGCGCGTGCAGGACGACCGCCTGCGCGGCGTGGCCGGAGGCGACCGCGAGCGCCGCCGGCGCGCCCTCCAGCGCCGCGACCCGCTCCTCTAGCGCCGCGACGATCGGATCGGCGAAGCGCAGGCCGACTTCGCCGAAGCTTTGCAGCTGGGCTAGCGACGCGGCGGCGTCGACGTCTTCTCCGGCGGCGCAGCCGAACGGGGAGAAGCGCGCGCCCGCCGCCGGATCGCGCCGCGTCCCGGCGTGGATCGACAGCGTCGAAAAGCCGGGCTCGTCGTTGTTCATGGCTCCCCTCGTCGGTAGACGCCTTATGTTCGCAAATCCGCGCCGGTAGGGAAAGCTGCGAGGGCGCCGCGGCTGCGACGGCGGCGAAGCTTTTCGTCCCATTGACGCCGCCCCCGCCTCGGACGCACCATTCGCGCCATGTCGCGAGCGCGCCCGAGATTCGAGATCACCCCCGACATTCTGCTCCGGGCGTATTCGATCGGCCTCTTTCCCATGGCCGAGAGCCGCGACGCCGATGCGCTGTTCTGGGTCGAGCCGGAGACGCGCGGGATCTTTCCGCTCGACGGCCTGATCGTCTCGCGCAGCCTCGCCAAGACCGTGCGCTCCGACCGCTTCGAGGTCGTCGCCGACCGCGCCTTCGCCGAGGTGATGGCCGCCTGCGCCGAGCGCGACAAGACCTGGATCAACGCCGAGATCCTGCGCCTCTACGGCGAACTGTTCGCGCTCGGCCACGCCCATTCGATCGAGGCCTACGAGGGCGGCGCGCTGGTCGGCGGGCTCTACGGCGTCAGCCTCGGGGCGGCCTTCTTCGGCGAAAGCATGTTTCACCGCGCGCGCGACGCCTCCAAGGCGGCGCTGGCGCATCTAGTCGCGCGCCTGCGCCGGGGCGGCTTCCGCCTGCTCGACGCGCAGTTCGTCACGCCGCACCTGGAGAGCCTCGGCGCGATCGAGATCTCGCGCGACGCCTATCGGCGGCGGCTCGCCGACGCGGTCGACGCGCCGGCCGATTTCGCCGCCTGGCCGGTCCATGAGCCGATGAGCGGCGCCGAGGCGCTGGCGCTCGCCGTCCCGCAACGGTGACGGCACAAAATTTGCTCCGCCGAGCTGGGGCCGGCGGAGGGGGCGAACGGGGTTGGGCATGGAAGCGCGCGGCGGTTTCGACGAGATGGGCGAGGGGACGTCCTCCCCGCGGGCGCTTTATCGCAAAGTGGCGCGCTGGCTCGAGGAGACGCCGCCCGAAGTGCTCGCCTCGCGGCGCGCCCAGGCGGAATACATGTTCCGCCGCATCGGCATCACCTTCGGCGTCTACGGCGACAAGGACGCCACCGAGCGCCTCATCCCCTTCGACATCGTCCCGCGCGTCATCGCCCGCGCCGAATGGAAGCGGCTGGAGGCGGGCCTTGTCCAACGCGTCGCCGCGCTCAACCTTTTTCTCAAGGACGTCTACGGGCCGCGCGCCATCCTCAAGGAGCAGATCGTCCCGGAGGAGCTGATCCTGCGCAACGTCTACTACCGGCCCGAGATGATCGGCCGGCGCGCGCCGCACGACATCTGGGTGCACATCGCCGGCATCGACATCGTGCGCGTCGCCGAGAACGAGTTCTACGTGCTCGAGGACAACGCGCGCACGCCTTCCGGCGTCTCCTACATGCTGGAGAACCGCGAGGTGACGATGCGGCTGATGCCGGATCTGTTCGCCCGTCATCGCGTCGCGCCGGTCGACCACTATCCCGAGGAGCTGCTCGCCTGCCTGCGCTCGGTGACGCCGCGGCCGGACGTCAGCGACGCGACCATCGCGCTGTTGACGCCCGGGCCGTTCAATTCGGCCTATTACGAGCACACCTTCCTCGCCGACAAGCTCGGCGTCGAGCTGGTCGAGGGGCGCGACCTGTTCGTGGTCGACGACGTCGTCTACATGCGCACGACGCTGGGGCCGAAGCGCGTCGACGTCATCTACCGGCGCGTCGACGACGATTTCCTCGATCCGCTGGCGTTCAATCCGGAGTCGCAGCTCGGCCT
Source organism: uncultured Bradyrhizobium sp. (assembly GCA_964552445.1). GTDB lineage: Bacteria > Pseudomonadota > Alphaproteobacteria > Rhizobiales > Beijerinckiaceae > Roseiarcus. The sequence continues at coordinate 2,275 of CAZKHF010000325.1, forward strand.
TCCCGGTCTGCTTGGCGCCTATTTGGCGGGCAATGTGACGCTCGCGAATGCAATCGGCACCGGCGTCGCCGACGACAAGGCGATCTACAGCTACGTTCCCGACCTCATCCGCTTCTACCTTTCCGAAGAGCCGCTGCTGCCCAACGTGCCGACCTACCGCTGCCGCGAGCCCGACTCGCTCGCCTACGTGCTCGAAAGGCTCGACCAGCTGGTGGTCAAGGAAGTGCACGGCTCGGGCGGCTACGGCATGCTGGTCGGCCCGCACGCCAGCGCGGCCCAGCGCGAGTTCTTCGCCGCCAAGCTGAAGGCCGACCCGGCGAACTACATCGCCCAGCCGACGCTGCCGCTGTCGACCTGTCCGGCCTCGTTCGACAGCGGCGTTTCGTCGCGCCACGTCGACTTGCGGCCGTTCGTGCTCTCGGGCGCCAACGGGGTAAGGATCGTGCCGGGCGGCCTCACCCGGGTCGCGCTGACGCAGGGTTCGCTGGTGGTCAACTCCAGCCAGGGCGGCGGCACCAAGGACACCTGGGTCGTCGACGACGACCCCGCGGACGCGGAGGACTGAGGCGATGCTCGCGCGCACCGCGGACAACCTGTTCTGGCTCGCGCGTTCGATGGAGCGCGCCGATTTCATCGCGCGCATGATTGAGGCGACGCTGCGCCTCGAATACCTGCCGCGCAGCGGCGGCGAGGAGGCGCCCGTCGTCGAGTGGGTGGGCGCGCTGAAGGCCGCCGGCGTCCACGACGCCTACGCGGCGACGCGCGGCGACATCGACGAGGCCAACGCGATCGACTTCCTCGCCTTCGAGCGCGGCAATCCGTCGTCGATCTGCAACTGCCTGGAGACCGCGCGCGCCAACGGCCGGGCGGTGCGCACCGCGCTCACCGTCGAGACCTGGACG
>CAZKHF010000326.1:0-3174 GCA_964552445.1 uncultured Bradyrhizobium sp.
CGCCGCTGATCTACCGCGCCCACGACGCGCCGAGCCCGGAGAAGGTCGGCGAGCTCAGCGAGTTCCTCTCCACCCTCGGCGTCAAGCTCGCCAAGGGCGAGCGGATGCGACCGGCGCATTTCAACAGCGTGCTGGCGCGAGTCAAAGGCGAGGCCGCCGAGGCGCTGGTCAACGAGGTGGTGCTGCGCGCGCAGGCGCAGGCGGAATACACGCATGAAAACTATGGGCACTTCGGCCTCAACCTGCGCCGCTACGCGCATTTCACCTCGCCGATCCGCCGCTACGCCGACCTGATCGTGCATCGCGCGCTGATCCGCGCGCTCGACTTCGGGCCGGGCGCGCTCGACGAGACCGGCGCGGGCGACCTCGCCGAGGTCGCCGAGCGCGTCTCCGCCGCCGAACGGCGCGCCATGGCGGCCGAGCGCGAGACCCAGGACCGCCTGGTCGCCGCGCATCTCGCCGGGCGGGTCGGCGCGCGCTTTTTCGCCCGCGTCGCCGGCGTGACCCGGGCCGGCCTGTTCGTGCGGCTGAGGGACACCGGCGCCGACGGGTTCATTCCCGCCGCCAGCCTCGGGCTCGATTATTTCCGCTTCGAGGAGGCGCGCCGCGCGCTGGTGGGAAGCCGCAGCGGCGAGACCTTCCGCCTCGGCGACGAGGTCGAGGTGCGCCTAGTCGAAGCCGCGCCCTTCGCCGGCGCGCTGCGCTTCGAGATGCTTTCGCGCGGCGAGCGCGCGCGCGCCCCCTCGGGCAGGAAGCTTCGCCGACGATGAGACGGGCGGCGGCGCGCCGCGCCGGCGACCGTCACGCCGCGCCGCGGCGCGGCGCGAGGCGCGCGGCGAGCGCGATCAACGCCAGCCGGTAGCCCTTGGCGAGCCGCGGGCTGCGCTGGAAGCGGGCGGTGACGATTTCGTGCAGCTCCGCCAGCGTGCGCGCGTCGGCGTGGAGGGCGCAGTCGGGCGCGAACCCCGCGCGCTCCAGCGCGTCGCGCAACTCGTGGCGCAGGCTTTCGAAATCGTCCATTTCGCCGGCGATCAAGGCGCGCCAGCAGCGACAATGCCGGCGGGCGAACTCCCAGGCCGGCGCGCCGTCGCCGACGCTCGCGCAGTAGCTTTCCCGCAGGCAGTCGAAAATCACCGGCTCAGACCAGTCGAGCATGCTCGGAAGGCTGTCGGCGGGGCCGAAATTCTCCACCGTTTCGTCCTCGAAACTGAGGAGCCGGCGCTCCCTCCCCCCAAAGGAGAACGCGCGCGGCCTTGTAGGCGCGGCGACTATGGACGAAATCGTGTCAATTTTGCGCCAATCGCGTGAAGTTAAGGTAAAACAAATAGACTAAGCAGGTACTTCAAAGGCGTAGCCGATCGTCGCACCCGACGCGTCAGCCGCGCGACGCGAACTCGGCCGCGCGCGAGCCGCGCGCCAGGGCGTCGAGGACGGCGTTGATCATGCCGCTTTCTTCGGGGCCGAAGAAGGCCGCGGCCACGTCGACGTATTCGGCGATGACCACCCGCGCCGGCACGTCGCGCCGGTCCCTCAGCTCGTAATAGGCGGCGCGCAGGACGGCGCGCATCAGCGCCTCGACGCGCCGCAGCGGCCAGCCCTTGGCGAGCGCCTCGTCGAGGCCGCGGTCGATGGCGAGCTGGTCCTTCAGCACGCCCGAGACCACGTCGCGAAAGAACTCCAGCTCAGCGGGGTTGTACTGATCGCCCTCGATCTCGCGGCCGATCCAATGCGCCTCGAACTCGGCGAGGATGTCGCCGAGGCCCTTGTCCGCCACTTCCATTTCGTAGAGCGCCTGCGCGGCGGCGAGCCGGGCGGCGGCGCGGCGCTCGGCCTTGCTCATTTCGCCGCGCCGGCGCGCTTGAGGACGGCGAGCGTCAGCGCGGCGCGCGCCGCGTCGCCGCCCTTGTCGCCGCCCTTCGGGTCGGCGCGCTCCTCGGCCTGCTCGAGCGCGTCGACGGTGAGGATGCCGTTGCCGAGCGGCAGCTTGCGCGCCACCGCGAGGTCCATCAAGGCGCGCGCCGATTCCCCGGCGACGATCTCGAAATGGAAGGTGTCGCCGCGCACCACGCAGCCGAGCGCGACCGCCCCGTCGTAAGGGCGGCCTGCCGCGCTCGCCGCATCGAGCGCGATGGCGATCGCGGCCGGGATCTCCAGCGAACCGGGCACGCTGACCACGTCGCAGGCGGCGCCGGCCGCCGCGATCGCGCTGCGCGCGCCTTCGAGCAGAAGGGCGCTGATCGCCTCATAAAATCGCGCCTCGACGACAAGCAGCCGCCCGCCCGTCAAACGGGGCGCGGCGATGCAGGCGCGTTGCGGTTCGGCCATGGGACTCCCGCCGGGTTGACAAGCGGCCCCTGCCATAGAAGGGACGCGGCCGCGAAGCAAGGCGAGCACGATCGGAGTCAACGCTCGAATTGGCGTCGCCCGCCCGAAGCGGCCGCAGCGCCCGCCGCCGGCCGCTTGGCGCGAGTCCCCTATCCCGCGACCAGCCGCGCGGCGGAATGGGCGGCGAAGACGGCCATCAGCGCGGCGGTGGCGAGATCGACGGCGAAGGTCCACCAGCGGCCGCCGCCGCCCGCGGCGCGCCGGCCGAGAAGCGTCGCCGCGCTCGCCCAGATGACGGCCCAGGTCAGCGCGCCGGAGAGCACCGCCGCCGCCATCGTCAGCAGCTCGGCGAGCGCGTAGCCGGCCATCTCCGGCCGGCCGATCGCGGCGAGCCAGAAGGCGACGTTCCACGGGCTGGTCAACGCCATCCCCAGCCCGAGCAGATAGCCGGCGCCGAGCGCGTCGAAGCGCGGCGGCGTCGGCGCCGCCGCGGGCGCGCGGTAAAGCGCGCGCCAGGCGGCGCGCAGGAACAGGACGCTCAGCGCGATGAGCAGCAGCACGCTGACGATCCCCATGATCTCGCGCGTCAGCGGCGCCGCGAACAAAAGCCCGACGCCGAACGAGACCAGCACGGCCCACAACGCATCGCCGCTGCAGGCGCCGATGAGCACGATGAACCCCGCCCAGAAGCCGCGGGCGAGGCAGCGGCGGGCGCTCTCGGCGTTGATCGGCCCGGGCGGCCAGGCGACCGACCAACCGAGAAGGAAACCAGTGGCGAGAAGGGGAGCGAGCGAGGCGGGCATCGCCGAGGCCCCACCACAGGCCGACGGCGCCGTCAAGCGCGCCGTT
>CAZKHF010000327.1:0-3161 GCA_964552445.1 uncultured Bradyrhizobium sp.
AGTCTGGGGGACTAGGGGTCGCGGGTTCGAGTCCCGCCACTCCGACCATTCGCTTTCGCGAAATCGCGAGCGAGCGGCTCGGCCTCTGCGAGGGCCGACGTTGCGCGGGCGCGGCGCTTCGACGTCGCTCGACGCGGCGGCCGCGTCCGCCGACGCCCAAGACCGCATGGATCGCGCCCGCCGCCGGCGACGAAGCCCGGCCGCGGCGCGCCTAAAACCCCGGAAAAGCCGGCGTTCCCCGAGAGAGGCTGCAATCTCCCTCCGTACACGATTCGCATAATGTATATTATGGAACCTACAACCATTACGATTCCCGCGTCCAAGCGGCGACGGTCTCGTCGACCCAGCGCGTCGCGGCGGCCACGGCGGCGGCGCGCGCGCGGCCGAGATGGACGAGCCGGCAGACCGGCCGGATCGCCGCCGCCTCGTCGACGATAACGAAGCGCGGGTCGCGCCGCGCCACCGCTTCCGGCAGCATCGCTTCGGCGCCGAGCGCCGCCGCGGCTTCGACCAGCGCGTCGAGCCGGTCCGAACGAACCGCGACCCGCGCGCCCGGCCGCAAGCGGTCGAGCAGCCGCATCTCCGGCACGCCGTCGAGCGCCTCGCTGTAGCGGACCAGCGGCGGCGGCTCGCCGCCCGCCGGCGCGGCGACGGCGCGGCACAGGCGGAAACGCAGCTCGCCGAGCTTCCTGATCGAGGCCGCGTCGTCGCCCGTCCGCCCGAGCCGCACCGCGATGTCGGTGTCGCGGCGGTCGAAGCGCGCATTGCGATCGTCGGCGTGGAGCGCGACGACGATCCGGGGGTGGGCGCGCGCGAAGGCGCCGAGCGCCGGCGCCAATGCGCGCGCCAGCACGAAGCCGACGCTGTCGATGCGCGCCAGGCCGCGCGCCTCGGCTTCGGCGCGGCGCAGCGCGGCGAGGGCGACCGTCGCGTCCTCGTCCATCGCCTGCAGTCGGTCGAGAACCGTCGCCAGCGCCGGCGTCGGCGCGAGGCGGCCGCCGACCCGGTCGAACAGGCTGGCGCCGATGCGGCGCTCGATCGCCGCCAGGCGGCGCGCCGCCGTCGTTTGGTCGACGCCGAGCGCCCGCGCCGCGCCGCTCAGCGTCTTCGCCTCGGCGATGCGCCGGGCGAGCTCGAGGTCGGCCCAGCCGGGCTCTGCGTTCATGCAGCCTCCGCTTGGATTATCTCGGATTGATCGGCGCCAGCGCAGAACGCCATAGTCCCGTCGCTCGGTCTTCGAAAGGAGTTTGTCGCATGAGCCGTCCCACCACCCTCTTCGCCCTCGCCGGCCAAGAGCCGCGCCCGCCCCGGCCCGGCGAGGCGACGCTGATTCTCATCGACTGCCAGAACGACTATCTCGCCGGCCCGCTGGCGCTGATCGGGATCGACGAAGCGATCCGGCGGGCCGAGCGGCTGTTGCAGGCGACGCGACGCGCCGGCGGGCGGGTGATCCACGTCGCTCACAAGGGCGCGGCCGGCGGTCCGTTCGATCGCGCCGCGCATGGCGGCGCGATCGTCGGCGCGTTGGCGCCGCTCGCCGGCGAGGCGGTGGTGGAGAAGCCGCGGCCCAACGCGTTCTCGGGAACGGAGCTTGCGACCCTGGCGGGTCCGATCGGCGCGGCGCTGATCTTCGCCGGCTTCATGACCCACAATTGCGTGTCCTCGACCGTGCGCGCGGGCCGGGACCTCGGCTACGCGATGACGGTCGCCGCCGACGCCTGCGCGACGCGCGACCTGCCCTGCCCCGGCGGCGTCATTCGCGCCGCCGACCTGCACGCCGCCGAGCTCGCCGCCCTAGCCGACGCCCACGCCGGCGTGTTCGACGTCGCCGAGCTGATCTGACGCTTGGCGGAGCGGGCGTCATCGCGTGTCGCGCCACGTCGTCGGCCGCCGAAGGCCGTCAGAACCCTTCGACGCGCATGCCGTCGTAGGCGGGTTCGACGCCCTCGGGCAGGCGGCGGCGGAGCGTCTCGTAGTCGAGGTCGACGTGCAAGTTGGTCAAGATGGCGCGCCGCGGCCGCATCGTCTCGATCAACGCCAGCGCCTCGTCGACGGCGAGATGCGAGGGATGTCGCCGGTAGCGCAGCGCGTCGATGATCCAGACGTCGAGCCCTTCGAGAAAGCGCCGGCTCTCGGCCGGCGCGCGGTTGAGGTCGGGCGTGTAGGCGAGCCCGCCGATGCGGAAGCCGAGCGCCGTGGTCTCGCCGTGTTCGAGGTCGAACGGGATCGCCTCGATCGGCCCGCCCGGCCCCTCGACCACCACCGGCTCGCCGGCGCGGATGCGCTTCTCGCGCGCGATCGGCGGATAGGAGCTGCCGGGCGGCGTCTCGAACACATAGCCGAACTTCCGCCGCAACAGCGGCGAGGTCGACGCGTCGAGATAGACGTCGATCGGCCGGCCCATCGCCATGCAGAGCGGCCGGATGTCGTCGATGCCGTGGGTGTGATCGGCGTGCTCGTGGGTGATGAGCAGCCCGTCGAGACGAACGACCTCGGCGTCGATCAATTGCGCGCGCAAATCGGGCGAGGCGTCGATCAGCGCTACGGTCAGCCCGTCCGGCCCCCGCCGCTCGACCAGAACCGAGCAACGACGGCGGCGGTTCAGCGGGTTTTTCGGGTCGCAGGCGCCCCACCCTTGCGCCACGCGCGGCACCCCCGCCGACGAGCCGCAACCGAGAATGGTCAGCGACAGGCTCACGCGCCTTCTCCGTCCGCCATCTTGGAAAAGAGCCGCAGCGTATTGGCGCGCGTCGCGGCGGCGAGCGCCGCGAAATCGAGGCCTTTGGCTTCGGCTAAGGCGCGCGCGGTGTCGACGACGAAGGCGGGCTCGTTGCGCCGCCCGCGGTTGGGGACCGGCGCGAGATAGGGCGCGTCGGTCTCGACCAGCAGCCGGTCGAGCGGAAGATCGCGCGCCAGCGCCTTGAGGTCGGCGGCGTTCTTGAACGTCAGCACGCCGGAGAACGAGACGTAGAGCCCGAGCGCCAGCCCGGTCTCGGCGAGCGCGCGCGAGGAGGTGAAGCAGTGCAGCACGGCGGCGAAGGCGCCCCGCCCCATCTCCTCTCGCAGGATCGCCGCGACGTCGTCGTCGGCCTCGCGCGTGTGGATCACCAGCGGCAGCTCGAGCTCGCGCGCGAGCGCGATCTGGGCGCGGAAGACGCGCT
>CAZKHF010000328.1:0-3152 GCA_964552445.1 uncultured Bradyrhizobium sp.
CGGCGCCGCACGACATCCTGGCGATCAAGGGCGTCGAGGAACTCGCCGCCTATCTCGTCAACGAGATCCAGGAGGTCTACCGGCTGCAGGGCGTCAGCATCAACGACAAGCACATCGAGGTGATCGTGCGGCAGATGCTGCAGAAGGTCGACGTCGTCGATCCCGGCGACACCGACTTCCTCGCCGGCGAGCAGGTCGACAAGTCGGAGCTCGACGCGGCCAACGAGATCGTGCGCGCCGACGGGAAGAAGGGGGCGGTCGGGGCGCCGGTGCTGCTCGGCATCACCAAGGCGAGCCTGCAGACCCGTTCGTTCTTCTCCGCCGCCTCCTTCCAGGAGACCACGCGCGTGCTCACCGAGGCGGCGGTCAACGGCAAGGTCGACCCGCTCGAGGGCCTCAAGGAGAACATCATCGTCGGCCGCCTGATCCCGGCGGGCACCGGCGCGGCGATGACCAAGCTGCGCCAGATCGCGACGATGCGCGACACGCTGATCCTCGCCCAAAGGGCCGAGGAGGCCGCCGCCGCGCCGCCGCCGGCGTTGCCGCAGCCCTCGGCCCCGCCGTCTGAGGCGACGGCGCCGCCGCCGCGGCGGCCTGTTCGGCTGCCGGCGGCCGAGTGATCGGTCGCCGCGGCGCGCGCTTGATCGCGCGACGTCGATTCACGAAAGGGCCGCCCGCGGGCGGCCCTTTTTTTCGCTTGCGCGCCAAGCGTTTGGGGCGGCCACGCGCGTTCTTCTTTCGTACAAATGCGCGCGTCGCCGAAATCGCCTGTCAAGAAATGTAAGTTAGGGATGCGCCGCGGACGCGTGGGCGCCCGCCCCACAAGCGTCGAGACCAAGCCGTCGGCGCGCCCCAATCCGGTCTTCAATCGGCCGGGAAGTAACGTTCTGTTTACCGTTGAGAAAGCACGTGAGCGAGGGCTTGCGCGCGAGACGCGAAGAATGGCGAGGCGGGCGATGAAAGCGTTTGTCGATGCGCACGGCGCGGAAGGCGTCGGCAACGGGTTCGCCGCCGAGGAGGCGACGATTCGGGCGCCGCTCGCGCCGCTGCTCGCCGGCGCGCGGGCGCGCGGCGTCGCCGACGGGCTCGAACTGATCGGCGCGGCGGCGGCGTTGCTCGACGAACGGGGCGAAGTGCTGCACGTCAACGCGCGCGCGGCGCGCATCCTGGGCGACGGCGTGTATCTCTCCGGCCAGCGGCTGAGGGCGCGCGACCGCGCCGCCGACGAATTGCTCGCGGCGGCGATCGGCTCGACGCTGCGCTACGGCGTCGCCTCGCGCGTCGCGGTCGGCCAAAGCCCTGGCGAGGGCGATTTCGGCGTGCGCATCGTGCCGGTGACGGCGGTGGACGACGAGCCGTTTCAGCTCCTGCGCGCGGTGGCGATCTTCGAGCCGCCGGGCGAAGCGTGGGCGCTGGGCGCCGGCCGGGGGTTGAACTGAGCTTCGGCCGGCCGCGGTCGGGTTTTTTTCGTCGTTCCGGCCTTCCCTCGCGATCAAAAGGGGTTGACGCCCTTAGGCGCGCCGAATATGGTCCGCGCGCTTTCGGCAGGCCGTAGAGCTTTGTTGTCCCGGGCGACGCGTCCGAGACCCATCGGCTCTAAACGCTGACGATCTCATCGACGACGAACCATACCGACCGCGGATGCGCGGCCGGGATCAAATGAGCAAGACCGCGAACGTCTTTTGCGGTCCTCTGCGAGGCTGGCGCCCAAAACCCTCGAATGGGTTTTCGCGGCGCGTTTGCTTTCGGGCGAAAGCCGTCGTCGGCGAGGGAAGGAATTTGAACGGCTTGGCCGCGAGGCTAGGCCATTTTGGACCGGGACGAAGAGCCAACGATGCCGACGATCAGCCAGTTGATTCGCAAGCCGCGGCAGCCGAAGACCTATCGCGCGAAGGCCCGCCACCTCGAGGCGAGCCCGCAGAAGCGCGGCGTCTGCACGCGCGTCTACACGACGACGCCGAAGAAGCCGAACTCGGCGCTGCGCAAGGTCGCCAAGGTCCGCCTCACCAACGGCTATGAGGTGATCGGCTACATTCCCGGCGAAGGCCACAATCTGCAAGAGCACTCGGTGGTGATGATCCGCGGCGGCCGCGTCAAGGACTTGCCCGGCGTGCGCTACCACATCCTGCGCGGCGTGCTCGACACCCAGGGGGTCAAGGACCGCAAGCAGCGCCGTTCCAAGTACGGCGCCAAGCGGCCGAAGTAAGCCCGACGAAGCGAGGGTCGTCCCCGGGCGAGCGGCAGTGGGACCCGGGGCTCGCAAGGCGAAGAAAGGTCGTTTCCGGATCATCGAAGCGAAATCCGGAACGTTGGTCAGAGGTTTCAGTGAGCGGCGGGCCGGGCCCGGCCGCGTCGAGAAGAGAGAGTCGAACCCATGTCGCGCCGCCGTCGCGCCGATAGACGCGAGATTATTCCGGACGCCAAATATGGCGACATCGTCGTCGCGAAGTTCATGAACACCGTGATGTACGAGGGCAAGAAGTCGGTCTCCGAGAAGATCGTCTACGGCGCCCTCGACAACGTCGGCGACAAGGCGAAGGGCGATCCGCTCGCCGTGTTCCGCCAGGCGCTGGAGAACGTCGCGCCGGCGGTCGAGGTGCGTTCGCGCCGCGTCGGCGGCGCCACGTATCAAGTTCCCGTCGAGGTGCGCGCCGAGCGCCGCCAGGCGCTGGCGATCCGCTGGATCATCTCCGCCGCGCGCGACCGCAACGACAAGACCATGATCGACCGACTTGCCGCCGAGCTGCTCGACGCCGCCAATAATCGCGGCGCTGCGGTGAAGAAGCGCGAAGACACCCACCGGATGGCCGAAGCCAATCGCGCCTTCGCCCATTACCGCTGGTAACGCGATCGCTCACCACCAGACGGGAACACGCTCATGGCGCGCAGCCACGCTATCGAAGACTATCGTAATTTCGGCATCATGGCCCACATTGACGCCGGAAAGACGACGACGACCGAGCGCATCCTCTATTACTCCGGCAAGTCGCACAAGATCGGCGAGGTGCACGACGGCGCCGCGACGATGGACTGGATGGAGCAGGAGCAGGAGCGCGGCATCACCATCACGTCGGCCGCGACGACCACCTACTGGCATAACAAGCGCCTCAACATCATCGACACCCCCGGCCACGTCGACTTCACCATCGAGG
>CAZKHF010000329.1:0-3150 GCA_964552445.1 uncultured Bradyrhizobium sp.
GGCTGGTGAAGTTCGACTTCCTCGGCCTGAAGACGCTGACCACCCTGCGCAAGACGCAGAACCTGCTCAAGCGGCGCGGGATCGAGGTCGAGCTCGGCAAGATCGGGCTGGAGGACGCCAAGACCTTCGAGATGCTCGGCCGCGGCGAGACGATCGGGGTGTTCCAGGTTGAAAGCGCCGGCATGCGCAAGGCGCTGGCCGAGATGCGCGCCGACCGCTTCGAGGACATCATCGCCTTGAACGCGCTCTACCGCCCGGGGCCGATGGCCAACATCCCCACCTATTGCGCGCGCAAGCTCGGCCACGAGAAGCCCGACTACCCCCATCCCAAGGTCGAGCCCTACTTGCGCGAGACCTTCGGCGTCATCGTCTACCAGGAACAGGTGATGCAGATCGCGCGCGCGCTCTCCGGCTATTCGCTCGGCGAAGCCGACATGCTGCGCCGCGCCATGGGCAAGAAGATCAAGTCGGAGATGGACGCGCAGCGCGCGCGCTTCGTCAAGGGCGCGGTCGAGCGCGGCCTCGCCCACGCCAAGGCCGACGAGGTCTTCGACCTCTTGGCCAAGTTCGCCGACTACGGCTTCAACAAGAGCCATGCGGCGGCCTACGCGCTGATCACCTATTGGACCGCGTGGCTGAAGGCCAACCACCCGGCCGAGTTCCTCGCCGCCTCGATGACGCTCGACAAGGCGAGCGCCGACAAGCTCGCCGAGTACCGCGGCGAAGCGCGCCGGCTCGGCATCCACGCCGCGCCGCCCTCGGTCAACGGCTCCGACGTCGACTTCGACGTTCGCCTCGACGCCGACGGCCAGCCCACCATCGCCTATGCGCTGAGCGCGGTGAAAGGGGTCGGCGACGGCCAGGCGCAGGCGATCGTGCAAGCGCGCGGCGACAAGCCTTTCGCCTCGCTCGCCGACTTCGCGCGGCGGATCGACCCGCGCGGCGTCAACAAGAAGGCGCTCGAATGCCTCGCCGCGGCGGGCGCTTTCGACGAATTGGAGAGCGACCGCGCCGTCGCCTTCGCCTCCGTCGAGCCGATGCTCGCCATCGCCCATCGCCGCGCCGAGGATCTCGCCTCCGGCCAGAGCGCCTTCACGCTGGGAGAGCCCGACGCGGCGCCGCTGCTGACGCGCGCCGCGCCATGGTCGGCGGCCGACCGGCTCAGGCGCGAGTTCGAGGCGATCGGATTCTTCCTCTCCGGCCACCCGCTGGAGGCCTACGAGCCGGCGCTGAAGCGGCTCAGAACCATGCGCTGGATCGAGTTCGCGCGCGCGGCGCGCGGCGGCTCGGCGACCGCGCGGCTCGGCGCCAGCGTCATCGACCGCCACGAGCGGCGCACCCGCAGCGGCTCGAAGCTCGGCGTCATCCAGCTCTCCGACCCCAGCGGCCAGTACGAGGCGATCATCTTCCAGGAGGGCCTCGCCCAATACCGCGACCTGTTGGAGAAAGGCGCCGACGTGCTGGTGACGCTGCAAGGCGCCGCCGACGGCGAGGACGTGCGCGCGCGCATCGTCGAAGTGGAGTCGCTTGCTGAAGCCGCCGCGCGCGTCAACAAGGGCCTGCGCGTGTTCGTGCGCGACGAAGCGCCCCTCGCCTCGATCGCCGAGCTGTTGCGCGCCAAGGGCGAAGGCGAGGTGTCGCTGGTGGCGATGCTGGGGCCCGAGGTCGGCGAAGTCGAGGTGAAGCTGCCGGGGCGATACGCGGTCACGGGGGCCTTGGCCGGCGCGCTGAAGGCGGCGCCGGGGGTGGTGGCGGTGGAGCACGTGTGACGAGGGCGGAGAACGGCAGTAGGCGCGGCCGCGCCTGCAAGGGGCGCGTGCATTGCGCGAAAGTGATGGCGTCCTTGACGCAGCCAATCTATTCCCTTTGTGTACGCATTCAGGTACAATAAGCCATGCGCGTCACCTCCTATTCCGAGCTTCGCCGCAACCTCGCGGCGGCCATCGACCGAGTCAACGCCGACCGCGAGCCCGTCGTGATCACCCGCGACCGCGGCAAGTCGATGGCGGTGCTGATGTCGCTGGAGGACTTCGCCTCCTACGAGGAGACGCGCCACCTCCTGCGCAGCCCGGCGAACGCCGGACGGCTGCTGGAGTCGGTGGCCGAATTGGAGCGCGGCGGCGGCGAGGAGCGGACGCTCTCCGAGTGAAGCTCATTTTCAGCGAGCGCGCGTGGGAGGACTACCTCTACTGGCAGGCGACCGACGCCAAGCTGCTCGCGCGGCTCAACGGCCTGATCAAGGAATGCCTGCGCGCCCCATTCGAAGGAACCGGCAAGCCCGAGCCGCTACGCGGGCCGCTGTCGGGGTGGTGGTCGAGACGATTGACGCAAGAGCATCGCCTCGTCTACCGGCCGACGGAGGGTGGGCTCATGATCGCGCAGTGCCGGTATCACTACTAAAGGCGGCCGCGGGCGGCGTTGACGGCGCCGAGGCGCGCGTGACATCCGGCGTCCGCGTCACTTCCGCGTCGCTTCGAGCGCGGCGAGGTTCGCGCGCACCGTCGCCGTCCGCGGATGATCCGGCCCGTAGCTCGCCTCGCAAATCGCCAACGCGCGGCGATAAAGCGGCTCGGCCTCGTCGAGGCGGTTCGTTGCGGCGAGCATGAGCGCGAGATTATTGAGGTCTCTTCCGACGTCGGGATGATCCGGCCCATAGCTCGCCAAGTCGATCGCCAGAGCGCGCCGACAAAGCGGCTCAGCTTCGCCTGACCGGTTCGTGACGCAGAGCAATTGCCCGAGGTTGTTGAGGTTGGTCGCCACGGTCGGATGATCCGGACCGTACCGTGCCTCGGATATCACCAGCGCCCGCCGATAAAGTGGCTCGGCCTCGCCGCGCCGGATCGTGACGCGCAGTAGTTCCGCGAGATTGTTGAGGCCAGCTGCCACAGTAGGATGATCCGGGCCGTAGCTCGCCTCGCAGATCGCCAATGCGCGGCGGTAAAGCGGCTCGGCCTCACTGCACCGATGCGTGGTGCCAAACCACCCCGCAAGGCTGTTGAGGTCTCTGGCCACGTTCGGATGGGACGGTCCAAAGTTCACCTCGTCGATCGCCAACGCGCGTCGCATGAGTGGTTCGGCCTCGTCCAGCCGGTTCTTGTCCCGAAGCAATATTGCGAGATTGTTGAGGTGGATCGCCACTTCGGGGTGATT
>CAZKHF010000330.1:0-3149 GCA_964552445.1 uncultured Bradyrhizobium sp.
TCCTGTGGGCGATGAAGACCGGCCAGTTCGACGACCTCGACGGCGCCGCCTGGCGGGCGATCTCCGACGACGATCTGCCGGACGAGGGGGAGGAGAAGGCGAAGAAGTAGGGGAGGGGCCATCGGCGGGCAGGGCCGGGACAAGCGCCATAGGCGCCAATTCGCCAAAGGGCTGGCGCCCAAAACTCCCTCCCCCCTTGTGGGGGAGGGCCGGGGTGGGGGGTGGCGCGGAACTCTCAGAATTCAAGCCTTCGCCAGGATAGGGTAGGCCGGCGCGACCCCCCACCCTAACCTCCCCGACAAGGGGGGAGGGGACCGTCGCGCCTTGTCTCGACGCCGATGGGACAAGCCCGGCCGCGACGAGTCATTGTCTCTGGTTCTTGGCGTAAGCGGCCCTCGACGGGCTTCGATCTTGCGACGCGCTGCGCCGGTCGTCGAACCCTTGCCGTGAGCGTTGGCCAAGCTCACGCGTGACGCTTCGCCGAACGCCCGGAGCATTCAGCGTCTGGGTCGAAGCAGGCCCTCGCCGCCCGGCCCTGTGCGCCGTCGACCTCATGGAAGCGTTCTTTTTCCGCGGCCGAGAGGCGGTCAAGGGCGCGCCTGGCGGCGCGGCGCCGAAGGCGGGCTAAAGCCGCTTGACCGCCTCTCGGCCACGGAAGATTTGGCTTCCATGAGGTCGACGGCGCTTTCCGCCGACATCCTTCTCGTCTCCCGGCGGAGGGCGGGCCAGCCGGCGCGCCGATTCGATGCAATCACAGAACGCTCTATCCGTGTCCCGTGCTATTCGATTTCAACCGCTTGGGCGCCGTTTTCGGTCCCGTCGGCGAGCGCGAGCGGCGCGGCGAGGGCGAGCGGCACCGGCGGCGCGCCGCTCGCCGCGTGGCGCCGGTCGAGCTGGGCCATGACTTTCAGCAACGGCTCGACCGCTTTGAGATCGCCCCGTTCGAGATTGTCGTCGACGACGCGCAGCGCCTTGGTCAGCCGCAGCGCCTGCAGGTGGAGGTAGCGCGCTCCGAGGTCGAGCCGGCGCTCGTCGATCGCGCGCGCCGCCGCGCGCCGCACGGTCTTGACGCTGAGCTTCAGCTTGTCGGCGATCGTCTCGTAGGCGTAGCCGGAGACGACGAGATCGAGAATGTCGCTGCTGAGGCGCGCACATTCCCACCGCCGCTCGCGCGCCGCCTCGCGCAGGCGCGCCCGCGCCGAAAGCTTCGCCCCGCCGCCGTCCATTCGCCTCGCTCCTCTCCGGCCCGAGCCGCAGCGGCGGGATGGGGATAGGATAGCATGGTTTCGGAATTATAGAAAGAGATTGTTGGCGCGAAAGGAGGAAAGAGGCGGTTCTTCAGGAGGTCGGCGGGAGCGGCGCGGCGTCGGGAAACGGCTTCAGCGCTCTCGAAATGCGTTGACGCGCACGTATTTCCCGACTTATCTCCGGGCGGCAGGCAAATAGTGAAATGCATGCGTGTCACCATAATCCCATAGTCCCGTATTCCACTTCCGGGAAGAGCCGGGTGCGGGAAATCCGCCTGCCCGGATCTGTGAGGGCGAAGCCGAATGGCAGAGCTACTCGACCACGACCTTTTACAACGGTTAAAAGTTGATATTGTTATGGTCGCCGCGTGTTGCTAGTACTGTGCTTTCTGCGTCTCGTAATTCTGGCGAAGCCCTGCTATAAAAGGCACGGCCGGCCGCCATTCACAAACTTATCCCCTAAAGAACGATGTTCAGCCAATCAAGGTCAGCGCTATCGAAACCATCATAAACAGTCGATCGGTATAATACGAATTTCTGCCTCGCCAAACGTTTTTGGAGATCCGTCATGACCGACGCGACGCACCGCAATCCCCTCACCGTGTATCAACGCGGTCTACAAAACATCTTGACGCGGCTACGCCCTGCGATCTTGGCCTCGTTAGTGAAGCGCATGCTGGGCGTTGAAAGAACCGTCGTCGACACACCCAATGGAAGGTTCTGGATCGATCCGGTTTCAAATCTAGGGACAGCGCTCAGTCGTCACGGATCATACGAGTCCGGGATGCTGAAGGTGCTCGAGACATTCCTATGCCCTGGGAGCACCTTCGTCGACCTGGGCGCCAATGAAGGTTACTTCACCGTCATAGGTGCCAAGCTGTGCGGAGCAAGTGGCCGCGTGGTGGCTGTCGAGCCGCAGGAACGCCTGCTGCCTGTGATTGCTGAAAACCTTCGGCTGAATGGAGTGAACTGGGCAAACGTGCTGAATGTAGCTGTCACGGATACGCCCGGAGTGGCGACGATTCAGCTAACTCCAGACACAAACAACGGGGCAAGCGGTCTGCATAGAGCCACCAAGTATCGTTTGCCAACCCAGCCCGTAGCGACGCGAACGCTGGCTCAGGTGTTGAACGACGAGGGATTGGCGCGCGTAGATTTGATGAAGGTGGACATAGAGGGCTTCGAATATGAAGCGCTGTTAGGTTCTCCAGAGGTATTTGCACAACATCGGGTGCGGGCGCTGGCGCTGGAGCTTCATCCGACCATTCTAACAAAGCGCAACAAAGACGTTGCGGACATCAACAAAATGCTCGCGGATAATAGTTACAATATAACAGATCGGTTTGCAAATACGGTGTGGCTCTTAGCGAAGTGATGTAGTAGGACAAAAGATCCGACGGTGTGCGGTGCATCGCAGCAGAATTCCGCCGCTCTTCGGTTGGCAGGCATTACCGCGTTACCGCATTACCGGGACAGCGCATTACCGGGACAGGATACGAATTGCCCAATTCCGCGACCCGATCGAACTCGCCCAGCTCCTTCGGCTGCAGCCGCCCCGGCCCTCTCGGCCGCCCGCCAAGCCGTCGACCTAATGGAAGCATGAGCTTCCGAAGTCTTGCGGCTGTCAGTGGCGCGCGCGTAGCCCGTCGAAAGACGGGCGTCTCTCGACGCCCTATGGGCGCGCCGCCTGCGGCGGTCGAGGACCATCGAGAGCCGCAAAGCTTCGAAAGGCAGAGGCTTCCATGAGGAATTACGGCGCTTCTCGCCGTGCTGGCGCGGAACAAGCCGCCGGCCCCTCGACGCTTCCTGTTTCGGCGACGCCGCGCGCAATGCGACTTTCTGCTGTTCGTATCCTGTCGCCGTGAAGCGCCATCGCCTTCCTCGCGCCGCTTTTCCGCGTTA
>CAZKHF010000331.1:0-3145 GCA_964552445.1 uncultured Bradyrhizobium sp.
AAGATTGCCACGCAGGCCAGCGGATCGGCGGGCCCCCTCCCAGCCGATCCGCTTTTTTTTGTCCTCAGCGTCGTTTCGCAGCCGACTTGAAACGCGCGCCGCCGCGGCGATATCAACGCGGCCGGCGCATAAGTCGCGGTTGTCGCGCCGCGCCGGCTTAGCGATGACGAGGCGAAAGTGACTGCCGAGGTTTCCTCTTCCGAAAACGCCGAGACGAAAACCCAGAGCTTCGAGGCCGACGTCTCGCGGCTGCTGCACCTGATGGTCCATTCGGTCTACTCGGACCGCGACATCTTCGTCCGCGAGCTGGTGTCCAACGCCGCCGACGCCTGCGAGAAGCTGCGCTACGAGGCGATCGCCAAGCCCGAGCTGATCGAGGGCGGCGGCCCGTTCGTCATTGAGATCGCCGTCGACCCCGAGGCGAAGACGCTCGCCTTCGTCGACAACGGCGTCGGCATGAGCCGCGCCGAGCTCGTCGCGGCGCTCGGCACCATCGCCAGCTCGGGGACGCGCGCCTTTCTCGACCGGCTCGCCGCCGAGGACGTTGGCAAGGAGGCGGCCAATCTGATCGGCCAGTTCGGCATCGGTTTCTATTCGGCTTTCATGGTCGCCGATCAGGTGGTGGTCGAGACCCGCCGCGCCGGCGCCGGCGAGGCCTGGCGGTGGTCCTCCGACGGCCAGGGCGCCTACACGATCGCGCCGCTGCCGCTCGACAAGGCGCCGCTGCGCGGCGCCCGCGTCATTCTCCATCTTAACGAGGCTTCCCACGAATACCTCGAGCCGCAGCGGCTCGAGCGCGTCGTGCGCGAGCATTCCGGCGCCGTCGCCGTGCCGATCGACCTCATCGACAAGCCCGCGGCTGAGCCGCGCCGCGTGGCCGACGGCGCGGCGATCTGGGCGAAGCCGAAGAGCGAGGTCAAGCCGGACGAGTACACGGAGTTCTACCGCGGGCTCGCCGGGCAGTTCGACGAGCCGGCGCTGACCCTGCATTGGCGCGCCGAAGGCCGCTACGAGTATTCGGCGCTGGCCTTCATCCCCGGCTCGCGCCCCTTCGACCTGTTCGACCCGGCGCGCAAAGGCCGCAACCGACTCTACGTGCGCCGGGTGCTGATCACCCAGGACGCCGACGTCCTGCCCGGCTGGCTGCGCTTCGTCCGGCTGGTGGTCGACAGCGCCGACCTGCCGCTCAACGTCTCGCGCGAGCTGATCCAGCAGAGCCAGGTGTTCGCCGCGGTGCGCAAGGGCGTGACCAACCGCGTCGTGCAGGAGCTGGCCAAGCTCGCCGAGAGCGACGCGGAGAAATTCGCCAAGGTTTGGGAAAACTTCGGCGCGGTGATCAAGGAGGGCCTGTACGAGGACCCGGAGCGGCGCGACGCGCTCTACAAGATCGCCCGCTTCGCCACCACCAGGCGGCCCGAGGGCGGTCGCACGCTCGCCGACTACGTCGGAAGCTTACGCGAGAACCAGACGGCGATCTATTATCTCACCGGCGACGACGCCAAACGCCTCGCCGCCAGCCCGCAGCTCGAAGGCTTCCGCGCCCGCGACGTCGAGGTGCTGCTGCTGGGCGACCCGGTCGACGCGTTCTGGGTGTCGACCGCGGCGGGCTACGAGGGCAAGCCGTTCAAGTCGATCACCCAAGGGGCGGTCGACATCAAGGCGATCCCGCTGAAGGAGGGCGCGCCGGCGCCCGCCGAGACCTCGGCCGAGGTCGCGACGCTGATCGCCTTCCTCAAGCAGACGCTCGAAGCCGAGATCGCGGAAGCGCGCGCGTCCGACCGCTTGACCGACAGCGTCGCTTGCCTGGTCGCGCCCGAGTTCGCGCCCGACCGCCAGCTCGAGCGCATCCTCGCCGCCCACGGGCGGTTGAGCGAGCGCGCCAAGCCGACGCTCGAGGTCAACGCCGGCCATCCGCTGACGCGCGCGCTCGCCCGCCGCTTCGCTTCGGGCGCCGACAGGGCGCTGATCGCGGACGCCGCTTGGCTGATCCTCGACCAGGCGCGGCTCGCCGAGGGCGAAGTCCCAAGCGACGCCCCCGCCTTCGCGGCGCGGCTCAGCCGGCTGTTGGAGAAAGCGCTGGGGTAGAGGGGTTGGCTTTGAGGCCGACGCCGCCCTCGCCTCGCCATGGCGGGGCGAGCGTGCTTGGCGATGACGAACGTCGCGTCGTCGCTCGCCACCGCCCATCCCTAATTTTCTCCCCGCTGCGCGGGGATAAGCGACGACGCGCGGCGGGTCGACCGATGGCGGGTTCGGGTCGACGACCCGAACCCACAAACGCGCGCGTCACTCGGCCGCGCTAGCCGCTCTGCGCGAGTTCTTCTTCGGCGCGGCCGCCGCCTCGGGCGCGACCGCGACGATGCGCTCGACCGGCTCGGAGAAGGCGCGGCCGTAGTAGCTGTCGAGCAGCAAGGTTCTCAGCTCCGACATCAGCGGGAAGCGCGGGTTGGCGCCGGTGCACTGGTCGTCGAAGGCCTCGACGGCGATGCGGTCGACCTGGGCGAGGAAGTCGGCCTCCGGCACGCCGGCCGCCTGGATCGAAGCTGGGATGCCGAGTTGGGCCTTGAGCTCCTCGAGCCAGCCGACCAGGCGCTCCACCGATCGCTCGACCTTCTCCGCCGTGTACTCGCCGGGTTCTCCGAGGCCGAGGTGATCGGCGATCTCGGCGTAACGCCGCCGCGCCTGCGGCCGGTCGTACTGCGAAAAGGCGGTCTGCTTCGCCGGATTGTCGACCGCGTTGTAGCGCACGACGTTCGAGATCAGCAGCGCGTTCGCCAGCCCGTGCGGAACGTGGAACGCGGCGCCGAGCTTGTGCGCCATGGAGTGGCAGACGCCAAGGAAGGCGTTGGCGAAGGCGATGCCGGCGATGGTCGCGCCGTTATGCACCTTCTCGCGCGCGACCGCGTTGGCCGCGCCTTCGGCGTAGGCCGCCGGCAGGTTCTCTCTGAGCAGCTTCAGCGCCTGCAGCGCCTGCCCGTCGGAGAACTCGTTGGCCATCACCGAGACGTAGGCCTCGAGCGCGTGAGTCACGGCGTCGACACCGCCGAAGGCGGTGAGCGACTTCGGCAGGTTGAGCACGAAGTTGGCGTCGACGACGGCCATGGTCGGGGTCAGCTCGTAGTCGGCGAGCGGATACTTCATGCCCTTG
>CAZKHF010000332.1:0-3133 GCA_964552445.1 uncultured Bradyrhizobium sp.
TCGAGCTGCGCGAGCTGTTCCGCGAATGGCTGGCGACGACCTTCCCCGACAAGCTCGAGCGCGCGTTGTCGCTCACCCGCTCGATGCATGGCGGCAAGGACTACGATTCGCAATGGGGCCGGCGCATGGCGGGATCGGGCCCCTACGCCTGGATGATCGGCCGCCGCTTCGAGGTCGCCGCCAAACGGCTCGGCTACCGCGAGACGCCGCTCGCCCTGCGCAGCGATCTGTTTCGCCCGCCGGTCCTCGCCGACCCGGGCGAGCCGCGGCAATTGTCGCTGTTCTGAGCGGCCCCTTCCCCGCTTCGCGCAAAAAAAGCCTTTCCGCTCAGCTCGCCGCGCGCAACAGCCGCGATTGCGCGCCCTCGCGCTTGCGCAGCCTCGCCTCGGCCTCGCCGATGTAGTCGCGCGTGCGCGGCACCACGTCCTGCCGCTTGGCGAGCTGAATCTGGAACACCATGTGGCCGTAGACGCGGAACGCCACCTCGGAGCCGGCGAGATAGAATTCCCACATCCGGCAGAAGCGCTCGTCGTAGATCGCCTTCACCTCGTCGCGATGAGCGAGGAAGCGCCGGCGCCATTCCTTGAGCGTGTCGGCGTAATGCAGCCGCAGAATTTCCATGTCGGTAACGTAGAGTCCCGAACGCTCGATCGCCGCCGTCGTCTCGGAGACGCTGGGAATGTAGCCGCCGGGGAAAATGTATTTCTTGATCCACGGGTTGGTGGAGCCCGGCCCCTCGCTGCGGCCGATCGAGTGCAGCACCATCACGCCGTCGTCCTTCAGCAGGCGGCGAACGACGGCGAAGAACTCGTCGTAGGCGGCCGCGCCGACGTGCTCGAACATGCCCACCGAGACGATGCGGTCGAAGCGCTCGGGGACGTCGCGGTAGTCCTGCAGCCGCAACTGCACCCGCTCGCCGAGTCCGGAATCGGCGGCGCGGCGCGCGGCGATCTCGAACTGCTCCTGCGACAGCGTCACGCCGATGGCGCGCGCGCCGGCGACCTGGGCGAGATAGAGCGCCATGCCGCCGAAGCCGCTGCCGATGTCGAGGACGCGCAAGCCATCCCCGAGCAGGAGCTTGGCGGCCAGGTGGCGCTTCTTGGCGAGCTGCGCCTCCTCGAGCGTCTGGCTCTCGTTCTCGAAATAGGCGCAGGAATATTGCAGGTCGGCGTCGAGGAACAGGCGGTAGAGCCGCGGGTCGTGATCGTAATGACGGGCGACGTTGCTCTTGGAGCGCTTGCGGTCGTTGCGCCGCTGCAGCCGGTCCAGCGCGACGCGCGCCTTTTCGATCAGCCTCAACCACAGCGAGCCGCCGCAGACGACGGTGTTTTCGGCGGCCAGCGACAAAAGGTCGTAGACGTCGCCCTCGACGAGGTCGAGACGGCCTTCCATGTAGAGCTCGCCGAGCGCCAGCTCGGGGTTCATCAGCAGCTCGCGCTCGGCGGCGCGGTCGGCGAGACGCACGACGACCCGCGGCTCGGCGGCGGCGCCGAACTCTCGCCTCGCGCCGTCCGCGCCGACGATTTCGAGGCGGCCGCGGCGAACCAGTTTGGAGAGGAAGAAAGCCAGCAACGGACTCATACGACGCCTCCCGCGGAGGGCGCCCAGGCGCCTAGGCCGAGCCGCCCGCCGCATACGCTAATAAAAAGTCTACGCGCGCGATTTCTGGATTTCAATACAGGCGCGCTCGGCGCTCGGCGCGCGTCGCCGCCCGCCGAGCGCCGTTGACAAGCCCGACGGCGGCCCCTATCTCAACGCGCGACCTGTCCCGAAGCGCGCAAGAAAGGACGTCGTCAGCGTCGTTTTTCCGCGCTTTTGCCGTCGTCATCGCCTGACCTGCCGGGCGGCCTTCGCAAGGAGTTCGGCGCCCGCGGGCGGACGCGCGGAGACAACGGGGCTCAGCGGCGCCGCAGCGCGACGCGGAGCGCGGCGGCCCAGGGGATCGGCGCGGGGTCGGAAAGGTCGGATATGCTCGACTCGATTTTGAAAAGGCTTTTCGGCTCGGCCAACGACCGGCGCCTGAAGGGCTATCGGCCGATGGTCGCCGCCATCAACGCGCTCGAGCCCGAATTCGCCGCGCTCTCCGACGACGAGCTGCGCGCCAAGACCGACGAGTTCCGCGCCGCGGTCGCCGGCGGCGCGACCCTCGACAGCCTCACCGCGCCCGCCTTCGCGGCGGTGCGCGAAGCCGCCAAGCGCACCCTCAAACAGCGCCATTTCGACGTCCAGCTGATCGGCGGCCTGGTGCTTCACGAAGGCGCGATCGCCGAGATGCGCACCGGCGAAGGCAAGACCCTGGTGGCGACGCTCGCCGTCTACCTCAACGCGCTCGCCGGCAAGGGCGTCCACATCGTCACCGTCAACGACTACCTCGCCCGCCGCGACGCCGAGTGGATGGGCGTAATCTACAAGTTCCTCGGCATGAGCGTCGGCGTCGTCGTCCACGACCTCGACGACGAGGGGCGCCGCGCGGCCTACGCCGCCGACATCACCTACGGCACCAACAACGAGTTCGGCTTCGACTACCTGCGCGACAACATGAAGTACGACATGGCGCAGATGGTGCAGCGCGGACACAGCTTCGCCATCGTCGACGAGGTCGACTCGATCCTGGTCGACGAGGCGCGCACGCCGTTGATCATCTCCGGCCCCTCGGAGGACCGCTCGGGCCTCTACGCCCGCGTCGACACGCTGATCCCGCAGCTCGCGCGCGAGGACTATGAGATCGACGAGAAGCAGCGCACGGTGAACCTCACCGAGTCCGGCAACGAGCACGTCGAGGCGCTGCTGCGCGACGCGGAGTTGATGAAGCAGGGCCTCCTCTACGAAGCCGCCAACGCCACCCTCGTTCATCACGTCAATCAGGCGCTACGCGCCCACAAGCTGTTCCAGCGCGACAAGGACTATATCGTCCGCAACGGCGAGGTGGTGATCGTCGATGAGTTCACCGGCCGCATGATGCCCGGCCGGCGCTATTCCGAAGGCCTGCACCAGGCGTTGGAGGCGAAGGAGCACGTCACCGTCCAGCCGGAGAACGTCACCCTCGCCTCGATCACCTTCCAAAATTACTTCCGCCTGTATGAGAAGCTCGCCGGCATGACCGGCACCGCGGCGACCGAGGCGGATGAGTTCG
>CAZKHF010000333.1:0-3117 GCA_964552445.1 uncultured Bradyrhizobium sp.
CCCAACGGCTGCGGCAAGTCGAACCTCGTCGAAGCGCTGCGCTGGGTGATGGGCGAAAGCTCGTACAAGAACATGCGCGCCGCCGGCATGGACGAGGTGATCTTCTCCGGCGCCGGCGCGCGGCCCTCGCGCAACATCGCCGAGGTCGCGCTGACGCTCGACAACTCCGACCGCCGCGCCCCCGCCGCCTTCAACGATTCCGAAACGATCGAAGTCGCCCGCCGCATCGAGCGCGAGGCGGGCTCGATCTATCGCGTCAACGGCCGCGAGGTGCGCGCGCGCGACGTGCAGCTCCTGTTCGCCGACGCCTCGACCGGCGCGCGCTCGCCGGCGATGGTGCGCCAGGGGCAGGTGGCGGAGATGATCGCCGCCAAGCCGCAGGCGCGCCGCCTCATTCTCGAAGAGGCGGCCGGGGTCGCCGGGCTGCATTCGCGCCGCCATGAGGCCGAGCTGCGATTCAAGGCCGCCGAGGACAATTTGGCGCGGCTGGAGGAGGTGCTCAAGCAGCTCGACGCCCAGATCGACAGCCTCAAGCGCCAGGCGCGGCAGTCCAACCGCTACCGCGCGCTGGCGCAGGACATCCGCCGCCATGAGGCGCTGGCGAAGCTGATCGCCTGGCGCGCGCAGGACGAGCAATTCGTGCGCGCCCGCCAGCGGCTCGAAGCGGACGAGCGCGAGGTCGCCGAGCGCGCCCGCGCTCAGGGCGAGGCGGCGCGGCGGCAGGCGATCGCCGCCGCCGACCTGCCGCCGCTGCGCGACGAAGAGGCGCGCGCCGGCGCCGCGCTGCATCGGCTGACGCTCGCGCGCGACGCGCTCGAGGCGGAGGAGAAGCGCGCCAAGGGGCGCGTCGACGAGCTCAAGCGCCACCTCGCCGAATTCGCCCAGGATCTCGCGCGCGAGCAGGCGCTGATCGCCGCCGCCGCCGAGGTCGAGCGGCGGCTCGCCGCGGAGGACGCGGCGCTGGTCGAGGAAAGCGAGCGCTCCGACGAGACGAAACGCGACGCCGAGGCGCGGCGCGCGGCGCTGGAAACGCGGCTCGCCGGGGCCGAGGCGACGCTCGCCGAGGCCCAGGCCGCGGTCGCCGATCTCGCCGCGAAGCGCTCGGCGTTCGGCGCGGCGCTCGCCGAGGAGCAGCGCCGCCTCTCCCGTTTCGAAGGCGAGCGGGCTTCAATCGAACGCCAGCGCGCCGCGCTCGGCGAGACGAACGGCGACGAAGCGGCGTTCGGCGCCGATAGCGAAGCGGTCGAGGAGCTTTCCGCGCTGCTTAGCCTCGCCGAAGAAGAGGCGCAGGCCGCCGAGGCCGCCCACGCCGAAGCGCGCGAGGAAGAGGCGCGCCGGCGCGCGCCGCTCGCCGAAGCCGAGCGCGCCGCCGGGCGCCTTGACGCCGAGGTCGCGGCGCTGACCAAGCTCATCGGCTCGGCCGCCAGCGGGCCGTGGCCGCCGGTGGTCGACTTGATCGACGTCGCGCGCGGCTACGAGGCGGCGCTCGGCGCCGCGCTCGGCGACGACCTCGAGGCTTCGACCGACGCCGCCGCGCCCCGGCGCTGGTCGCTCGCCGACCATGCCGAGGACGATCCCGCTTTGCCGCCCGGCGTCGAGCCGCTCGCCCAGCGGGTCGCCGCGCCGGCGCCGCTCGGCCGCCGTCTGGCGCAGATCGGCGTCGTCGAGCGCGCGCAGGGCGCGGCGCTCGCCGCGACGCTGCGGCCGGGCCAGCGGCTGGTGTCGAAGGAAGGCGACCTGTGGCGCTGGGACGGCTTCGTCTCCGCCGCCGAAGCGCCGTCGTCGGCGACCCGTCGCCTGGCCGAGAAGAACCGTCTCGGCGACCTGTCGCGCGAGGCGGAGGCGGCGCGCCAGGCCACCGAGGCCGCGCGGCTCGAAGCCCAGCGCGCCCAGGAAGCGCTGCGCAAAGCGGCGGCGCGCGAAAGCGCCGCGCGCCAGCGCGTCCGCGAGATGCGCGCGGCCTGCGACGCGGCGCGCGACCAATTGGCGGCGACGGAGCGGCGGCGCGCGCAGACGCTGTCGCGGCTCTCGGCGCTCGACGAGGCGCTGAAGCGCGCGACCATCGCGCGCGACGAGGCGGCCGAACGCCAGGCGCAAGCCGAGGCGGCGCTCGCCGATCTCGCGCCCGACGACGCGCTCGGCAGCGCGCTGGAGCTCGCGCGCGGCCTCGCCGCCGAACAGCGCGCCGCCTTCGCCGAGGCGAAGGCGGCGGCGCAGAACCTGGCGCGCGAAGCCGAGGCGCGCGAGACGCGCCGCCGCGCCATCGCCGAGGAGCGCGGCTCCTGGGTCGAGCGGCTCGCCAAGGCGGAGACGCACGTCGCCGAGCTCGGCGAGCGGCGCGACGCGGCGGAGCGCGAGCTTGAGACGCTGACCGACGCGCCGGCGGCGTTCGTCGCCAAGCGGCGCGAGCTGATCGCGCTGGTCGACGCGGCCGAGGCGGCGCGCAAGACGGCGAGCGACGCGCGGGCGGTCGCCGAAACCGCGCTCGCCGAGGCCGATCGCGCCGCGCGCGCCGCGCTGGAGGCGCTCGGCGTCGCGCGCGAGGCGCGCGCGGCCTCCGACGAGCGGCTCGAAGGAGCGCGTCAGGGCCGCGAGGCGCTGCAGCGCGCGATCCTCGCCGAGTTCGACGTCGAGCCGGCCGGCCTCGTCGCGTTCGCCGGCCTGGCGAAGGGCGGCGAGCCGCCCGAGGCCGAGATCGTCGAGCGCAAGCTGGAGAACCTCAGGCAGGAGCGCGAGCGGCTCGGCGCCGTCAATCTGCGCGCCGACGTCGAGCTCGCCGAGGTCGTCGCCAGCCGCGAGCGCCTGGTCGCCGAGCGCGACGACTTGACCGAGGCGATCAAGCGGCTGCGCCACGCGATCCAAAGCCTCAACCAGGAAGGGCGCGAGCGGCTGCTTGCCGCCTTCGCCATCGTCAACCGGCACTTCGCCGACCTGTTCGCGACGCTGTTCGAAGGCGGCGCCGCCGAATTGCAGTTGATCGAGTCCGAGGACCCGCTGGAGGCGGGGCTCGAAATCCTCGCCCGCCCGCCGGGCAAGAAACCGCAGACGCTGACCCTGCTCTCGGGCGGCGAGCAGGCGCTGACCGCGCTGGCGCTGATCTTCGCGGTGTTCCTCACC
>CAZKHF010000334.1:0-3113 GCA_964552445.1 uncultured Bradyrhizobium sp.
ACGTCGTAGAGCTTCATCCGCGCGTAGGCGACCTGCAGCTTGTCGTCGGGCGCGAGCGTCACCGCCGCGCCCAGATCATGGCGGCGGCCGATCAGATCGCGCAGGTCGCCGGTCGCCGGCCGCTCGATGAAGCCCTGGTCCTCCATCCAATAGTCGTTGAACATCTTGGAGAGATACTTGTTGCCGCTGTCGGGGGCGAGGACGACGACGCGTTTCGGCTTCGTCTGCTCGCGCGCGTATTTCAGCGCCGCGGCGAGCATCGTGCCGGTCGACGAACCGACCAGCAGCCCCTCGCGCTTCAAGAGCTCGCGCGCCGCGGCGAAGGATTCCGCATCGCTCACCGCATAGGCGCGCGTCACCCGCGACAGGTCGGCGATGTCGGGGACGAAGTCCTCGCCGATGCCTTCGACTAGCCAGCTTCCCGGTTCGCCTGGGGGTCGCTTCTCGACCACGTCCTTCAAGATCGAGCCGGCCGGGTCGGCGAGCACGATCTCGGTCGCGGGAGAGCGCTCGGCGAAGAAGCGGCTGATCCCGGTCAGCGTGCCGCCCGAGCCGACGCCGCAGACGATCGCGTCGACCTCGCCGTCGAGCTGGGCGAGGATCTCCGGGCCGGTTCCCGTCTGGTGGGCGAGGGGATTGGCGGGGTTGCCGAACTGGTTGATGAAGATCGCGCCCGGCGTCGCCGCGGCGAGCCGCGCCGCCATGTCCTGGTAATAGTCGGGATGACCCTTGCCGACGTCGGAGCGGGTGAGGATCACCTCGGCGCCCATCGCCTTGAGGTGGAAGATCTTCTCCCGGCTCATCTTGTCGGGGATGACGAGGATGAGGCGGTAGCCCTTGGCCGCCGCGACCAGCGCCAGGCCGAGGCCGGTGTTGCCGGCGGTCGCCTCGACGATCGCGCCGCCGGGCTTGAGCCGCCCCTCGCGCTCCGCCGCCTCGATCATCGCCAGCGCCGGCCGGTCCTTGATCGAGCCGCCGGGGTTGGCGCTTTCGAGCTTGAGGAACAATCGGCACGGTCCCGCGTCGAGCTTGGCGATCTCGACCATCGGCGTGTCGCCGATCAGCTCCAGCGGCCCTTTGACCGGACGGGGCGGCGCGGAGGCGCGCGTCGCGGCGCGAAAAGGTATCGTCATGGCGACCGTTACTCGTCGGATAGGGAGGTCCGCGCCAGGAAGCGCGAACGCGCTGTGATCTCTCTCCGGTCGCGGCGCGAAAGTCAAGTATGTCTATCGTGTTGGTCTATTATTAGCTAACGCGCCTGGCCTCGCGCAACGCGCTCAAGGCCCGCCTGACCGCTCCATTGCTTCAGTCGCTTCAGCGCCTCGGCGAGCGTTTCGGCGCGTTTGGCGAAGCAGAAGCGGATGTGGCTGCGCACCGCTCCGTCGCCGTAGAAGGCGGAGACCGGCACCGCGGTCACCCCCGCCTGCGTCGTCAGCCGCCGACAGAACGCGACGTCGTCGCCGTCGGGGTCGAGGCGCGAGACGTCGGCGAGGGCGAAATAGGCCGCGTCGGCGTCGGCGACCGCGAACCCCGCCTCGCGCAAGCCGGCGACGAGAAAGTCGCGCCGCTGCTGCAGCGCCGCCCTGAGGCCGGCGAAATAGGAGTTCGGCAGGCGGAGGCCGAAGGCGACGGCCATCTGCAAGGCGGGCGGCGCGGCGAAGGTGATGTACTGGTGGGCGCGGCTGATCGGCGCCATCAGCTTCGCTTCGGCGAAGAGATAGCCGACCCGCCAGCCGGTGACCGAGAAGCTCTTGCTCGCCGAGCTGATCCGCACCACCCGGTCGCGCACGTCGGGGAGCGCGAACAAGCTGTTGTGGCGGCGGCCGTCGAATGTCAGGCGCTCGTAGACCTCGTCGGTCACCGCCACCAGGTCGTGGCGGAGGAGGCAGTCGGCGATGAAGCGCAACTCTTCAGCGGAGAAGATCTTGCCGGTCGGGTTCATCGGCGTGTTGACGACGATCGCCCGCGTGCGCGGCCCGATCGCCGCCAACAGCTCCTCGCGCGGCAGCTCCCAGCGCGGCGGCTTGAGGCGCACCGGCGCCGGCCTGACGCCGGCGCGTCGCAGCACGACGGGATAGCTGTCGTAGGCCGGCTCGAACACGATCGCCTCGTCGCCCGGGTTGAAGAGGCCGAGGAACGCGGCGGCGATCCCCTCGGTCGCGCCGGAGGTCGCCAGAACCTCGCGCTCCCAGTCGAGCTCGAGCCTGTGAAAGCGGCGCGCGTTCTCCGCCGCCGCCTGACGCAGCGCCGGAACGCCGAGCATCGGCGGATACTGGTGCGGCCCGTCGCGCGAGGCGCGCATCGCCGCCTCGACGACTTCCGGCGGCTCAAGCCCTTCGGGAAAGCCCTGGCCGAGATTGACCGCGCCCGCCTCGTTGGCGAGGCGCGACATCGTCTCGAAGATCGAAACGCCGCGCGCGGCGAATGTCGAATTGGCCCTCGCGACCAGCGCGCTCCATCTCTCCACTCAAGCGATAGCAGAACTGGATCATGCGCGCCTGTCAACCCGCCGGCGGCGAATTCGCGCGCGTGCGGGGACGAGGCGACGGGGCGGACCGCCGCCGCGGGTTCTCGTTCCGCGACGGCGATCGGCGCGAAGGCGATCCTCGCTTACGCCAGCACGCTCTCGGCGGGCGTGTAGGCGAGCCCGTGCGCCTCGGCGACCGGCTTGCACGCAATCTTGCCCGCGTGGACGTTGAGCCCGGCGCGCAGGTGGACGTCGTCCTTCAGCGCTTGCTTCCAACCCTTGTCGGCGAGCGCCAGCGCGAACGGCAGCGTCGCGTTATTGAGCGCGAAGGTCGAGGTGCGCGCCACCGCGCCCGGCATGTTGGCGACGCAATAGTGCACGACGCCGTCGACGACGTAGGTCGGGTGCGAGTGGGTGGTCGGTCGCGAGGTCTCGCAACAGCCGCCCTGGTCGATGGCGATGTCGACGATCACCGCGCCGGGCTTCATCGTCGGCAGCATCGCCCGCGTCACCAGCTTGGGCGTGGTGGCGCCCGCCACCAGCACCGCGCCGATCACCAGGTCGGCGCGCGTGATCAGCTCGGCGATCGCCGCGCGCGTCGAATGGATGGTGCGCAAGCCGGTGCCGAACTGGGCGGCGAGGCGGC